>JAGVZE010000014.1 GCA_018302815.1 Candidatus Woesearchaeota archaeon | reverse complement strand
ACACAAATCCAAACCAGCACTCAAACCAATACGCTTACGCTCAACACGAACCGCAAAAATATCCTGCGCCGCACCACTACGATGCGCTTTTCGCTCCAAATCACGCAACTTTTCATCAGACATAAAGAACAAGACAATAAAAACCAATTAATAAACATTCTTATTCTGCGAAACAACCGCGCGAACTACGCGAGATTTCACATAAATATTCACGCAAACAGATTTAAGCAATGATTGAGGGTCTGTCACATCACGCTTGACTTTTGCCCAAATCCGTCCTGATTTAGAAAACGTGTCTTTGTGCGCTTGTTTGAACTGTTTGACCGCGCTTTGCATCTTAAGAGGAGGGCCGGGCCAATCTTTCGTCTTTGAAAGCGATTTCTCCTTCAAAACAAACCACCACTTGCCATTCTTTTTCCTGTCCCAAATCCAACCTGAATCAAGAACCTTGAACTCGCTAAGTTCATCCCTACAATGCTCAAACGCGCGAACAAACTTCGTTCCGGCGACATCCTCCTTATCATCCAAGGTATCAACTTCAAGCGTGACTAACTGCCCTTTTTTCGCTAGCTTCACAAAATCAATTGGCTGCACAACAAAGAAATCCATGCTCGGCTTTTTAAGGAACGCCTTTGCCGCTGCAATAAATTTTTCAAGATTCTCCTGCGTCAAAGCAGCAGCAGCGTTACGGTCAGGCTGAACAGGATCGACCAAAACCATCGGACCTTCGGTCTTACTCTTGTTAAGCATCATCAACGCCTTACCCTTGAACACGTTCTTAGGGTCGATAACAACCTTTGGCTTCCACTTAATCGCAGCCTTCAAAAGATTGGTAAAACCCTTATAATGAATAGTCAAAATGTCAACAACGTGACCTGAAAAACCACGGATATAACTCTCAGCACCATAACACTTGGACGATTTACAGAACTTCTTCACCAGACGAATGTCATCCTTGTATTTTTTTCCGAAAGAATTAACCCATTTAACATGCCAAGGAGAGAAATCAGTCACGTTCTCTGCGTCCGACGGCTTCTTGATGTCAAGCACCGGAACAAGCTCGTACTTGATATCGTTTCTAACCCAAAAATAATCACGGCTGCCATGAATACGCTCATGGCTGAACTTTCGCAGAGCCCGTTCTAGCATATCGCTCAAATTCTCCTCTTTATGCGAAAGATCGAACTTCACAAACACATCAACATCATAATCACCTGAAAGCCAAGTATCCTTCGCGTAGCTGCCACCAAGAACCGCCTTTGCCTTCACATTCATACGCTTAAGCTCAGCGTTAAGTGATCCAAGAAAAACGTTAACGTGAGCTAACGCGCGCTCACGCTCACCAACTAAGGGAGATATCTCTCTTATAACCGATGAAAACATGGAAGATGGACGCATACCCGCACAAGCGTTCGACAATTTAAAAATGTGCTGATGCCAACGCCTGCGACCGCACACAAACCTTTTAAAGCAACTTGCCTTGACAAAACACAAAAGCAGGTGAACAATGCAAGAAGCGCTTCTCGTAACCACAACAATCGCCGTCCTCCTATTCGTCGGCGTCATCTGCAGTTTTGTCGCAAGCAAACTAAAACTTCCAGATATGCTTCTACTAATACTCGCAGGAATGCTTTTTGGAAAAATGCAATTCAAAGGAGAATCACTCGTACAATTCCCAGAAGTATTCCTCTCAAGCGTTAGCATACTCGCACTTGCAATGATAGTGTTCGATAGCACCGCGCGAATCAGACTACGGGAGCTCGATAATTTCAGCCTAAAAGCGATACGACTAATGTTCATATTCACCGTGCTAATCCTTGCGCTATTTAGCGTGGCCGCGCACTTCATACTCGGGCTGCCGCTTTGGAGCAGCATACTATTCGCCACACTAATGGTTGGAACATCACCTGAAGCACTTTTGCCTCTGGCAAGCAAAGCGCGCGAAGTCGTACTTCTAAAACTAGAAAGCATATTCAACACGCCAATCACAGTAATCCTGCCTTTTCTGGTAATAGATTTCATGAAAATCAAGACAAGCATACTCTCAGAAATAATAGAACAGACGACGCCGCTCGTAATGAACATAATAGTGGGCATAGGAACAGGAGTATTTGTAGGACTAATACTCTTCAAACTCGTGCAGCACGTATACACTGAAGTATATTCTCCGCTCGCAGTCATCGTCGCCGCGCTCCTAAGCTATGTACTTGCAGAAAACCTCGGAGGCTCAGGAGTACTTGCAGTCACAGCCCTTGGATTCTTCTTTGGAAACGTATATGTAAAAGAAAAAGTAACCCTTCTTGGAATAGAAAGCGTACTCACCAAAGCACTCTATATCTTCGTCTTTATGCTCACCGGAGTTGCAATCAACATCCCACTCACCACAGAATTTTTTATCACATCAGGAATCCTATTCATCACTTATCTTGGAATCAGATTCATCGCATCATACTTAAGCGTACACTCTGAAGGATACACCCTCGGAGAAATAACATACATTGCCTTGAACGCTCCAAAAGGAATCGCAACCGCCACAGTAGTATTCAGCCTTCTTTTTTTCGACATCGAAGGACTAACAATAATATTAGATATGACCTTCGCATTCATACTATATACCATCATATTAAGCACAATAACGACCTGGGCATATGAAAACCATCTTAATAGACACCAACTTCCTAATCGAGTGCGCAAAGCATAGAATCGACATCCATTCTGAACTCACGCGCATACTAGATACCACTTTTGAAGTTGCAGTTTTGGATAGAACTCTTGAAGAACTTGACACTGTAGCCGCGCGAGGCAAAAAAGAAGGAGCACTCGCCAAACTCGCGCGAACGATACTATTGACTAAGCACGTCAGCATTGCGATGACCTCAGGCGGGCACACAGACAAATTGCTCATTGACAGGGCGGATGAGAATCACATCGTGGCAACAATGGACAGAGAGCTGAAACAGAAATTGAAAAAGAAAGGACAGCCAGTCATCATCATACGCGGAGAGAGGAAGCTGGAATATATTGGAGCGTAAAGAAAGTCCTGAACTGGATTGGAAAGCTTCCAAGAATTTTCTGAAAAGGCATATTAAGGGGTAAACCAGTTAAAGATACATGATACAAAAATACTACATCAAGTGCAACCCGCCAATCGACATCAGGCCATTTTGCAGAAAAGAAAAAAAGCCTACTCCCGCGCAGGAAAAACTATGGAAAGAGCTTTGGAAAATGCTCGGAGTTGATGTATGAATCCTGAAAGCCCCGCAGCCGCGTTTGTGCTTGGAATAATGCCGCACTTCGCCGGACCCCGAGAGGCAGTTCTAGGATATCGAGTCTACGCAGAGAGCAAAATACTTCCCAAAGAAGTTGTACTCACCGTTCTTCGCACATGGCTCGAACAACAGGAAAAAGCATATTCAGAAGAGTTCTCTACGTTCAATGCTTAAACACTGCGCTCGAGAACTTCCCACTCGCCATCACCATAGTTTCGCTTCATTTCTTCTATGTTCGCACCGTATATCAAATCAACGACGTCAGAAGGAACGTGGATCATTGTTATCTTGCCAGTTCTTTGATTTCTATCGTAATAACCGACATGAGGCATATCAGGCATTGAAAATATACCGTGCTGGCACCATCCAGGAAGATAGACGCCTTTCTTAGTAGCCAACGCTTCAACCTGATGAGCGTAATCATCAGAACCAGGCGCCGGAATAAATCTGAAAAGATAATGCTCATCAACTTCTATATGCTCAGGCATCAACTCACCAAGACCTTTGCGTATCGGCTTTGTTTCACCAAGACCAAGCAATGCAAGCCTAAGCTCAGTTGCGAGCTGTTCTGGAGTTGGTTCGTCACTTGATTGGTTGTTTGTCATTGTGTCGCCTCACGATAAATTATCTGTTGTATCTTCTCTCCCCTTGAAAGCAGACACATCCAAATCAAGAAGCGGGAGCCTCACCAGTTCCTCTGGCGTGCAAACAGCTTCTGCCTGAACGTACCAACTGTCGGGAGCCTCATAAAAGTGAAGAACACATGGTTGACCTACCGCTGACAAGCCATTTTTCGTGAGAAAGTTCTTTTTGCACACTAAATCCAACGTTTCACCACCCTCATTCCAAAGATGGAGAAATCGAGGAAAATCATCAGATTGTTCCACGAAGCCGTCAAACCTTTTGGCATAGGAGGCATCGGCTGGCAGTTCACCCACTATTGTCTGTATCGTCTTTTTGCCTTTCGCGAGCCTGAGGAAGGTGTTCATGATGATGAGATTCGCACTCTTTTATTTAAATCTTTCTATTTTTGCTACTTTCAAGTGACTATTTTTAAGTCAGACCGCTTCACATTATTACCAATATAGATAATAATTAACTTTATAAACGAACCCTTCTGCCACAACAGTATGAGATACCGTTGGTTCTCTCCAGGCCAATAGTATTGATGCAAACCCTAACGGAGGAACAAAAACCATGTTTTACAAAGTAGAAGTACAGGACCACATCAGAGTCAGCCCGAGATTCTTCACATTCAACGTTGAAGAAGCAGTACTCAAAGCAGTCAAGCAAAAATACGACGGCATGATAGACCCAGCACTAGGAGTCGTCATCGACGTTGCGACTGTCAAACAAATCGGAGAAGGAGTAGTCATTCCAGGAGATGGCGCAAGCTACTTCGAAACAACCTTTGAACTCTTAGTCTTCCAGCCAGAACTGCAAGAAGTGCTCGCCGGCAGGATAAAAGACATCGCAGACTTCGGCGCATTCATAACGCTAGGACCGATTGACGGCATGATACACATCAGCCAAACAATGGACGACTTTGTCACATTCTCAAAAGACAAAACATTGAGCGGAAGAGACAGCAAAAGAAGCCTCAAAGTCGGAGACACGTGCAGAGCACGAGTCATCGCAGTATCATTCAAAGACGTCACGAACCCCAAGATCGGCCTCACAATGAGGCAACCCGGCCTTGGAAAAATAGAATGGATCGCGGCGGAAGAACAACCAGCTCCAGCAGCTGAGAAAACAGAGAAGGGGAAGAAAGAATGAGCAAGAAAAACGCGTGCAAAAAATGCAAGTTCCTCTTTGAAGGATCAGAATGCCCATCCTGCAAAGGAACCCAAACAGTGCAAAACTGGAAAGGAAGAATCAACATTGTAGACGTCAAAAACAGCGGAATCGCCAAGAAAACAGGCGCTGAAAGCGACGGCGAATACGCAATCAAGGTGACCTAAATGGAACTCGCAGTAAAAGAACAAAAACACAACCCGCTGCTAAAGCGCAAAGAGCTCACAGGAACCCTCGCGTTTGAAGGAGCGACACCAAGCAACAAAGAACTCACCGAACAACTCGCTAAGAAACTGTCGGTCACAGCTGAAACCATTGTCATGAAACAAATCCTTGGCGCATTCGGCGGAACCAAAGCAGAATTCAAAGCGTACGTATACGACTCAAAAGAACAGCTCGACAAAGTAGAGCCAAAGAAGAAAGTAAAAGCAGACGCAAACGCGCCTGCGGCGAAGTGATTGACCATGGCAGACGTTAAAAAACCAGCAGCAGGAAAAGCAGCACCGGCAAAAAAAGGCCCTCCAAAAACAGGAGCTTGGAAACTTTTCGAAAAGAAAGGCGACACACTTGTTCGAAAAAACAAGAGCTGCCCAAAGTGCGGCACAGGATTCTTCCTTGCCAACCACAAAGACAGACTTGTCTGTGGTGCGTGCGGATATGCAGAGTTCCTAAAGAAAGCAAAGTAATTCTTTTTTATTGCTAATTTTTTATTCACTCTTTTTAATATTCAAAATAATATAGAAACTAGACTGGACACATTGGAAATACCACTTTTTCGTCCATCCAACGACACTTCTGCCGAAACGGCGGACATACCAGCGATTCAGTGAAGATAAGGAGGGGCCCAGGCTTTTAGCTTAGTTGAGTTGCGCTCAGCGCAAGGCCCGTGTTGCAAAGAGGAGTTGCGCTCTGCGTTCGCTCTTGCTCATCCCTTCACTGTTCTTTCCACGTAAATAATACTCAAAACGACCAAGCCTATAATCATTTGGTGCGTATAGTACGGCTGTATGTACTTATATCAGAAAGTTACGAACGAACCACGAAGGAATCTCTTTTCTCAAATCAGCTGCTAGAACCAACAGTTCAGCTGAACGCTGATCGTAACGCCCAACTATCTCAAACCATCCGCGCACGTCAGAATCACCAAAGGAAAGCTTTGTTTTCTCTTCTATAGCCGCCTGATAACCCATCAACTGCTGAACGTCACATGGGTCGAAACCCGCATCCTTTGCATTCCACTCCAATTCATTCATCCACTCCTCTTCATCAGGCATTAGGCCTTCATCAAAATCCGCAAGCTCAAACTCAAAAATCAGCTTATCAAGCCATGAACTGCGCTCACCAGTAGACTTCTTCACGAACTCTTTTGCAGTTTCGCGCCAATAGTTGCCGCCATCGTACAAAACAATGCCCCGAACAGGATTAAACCCCAGCAGGATAACTTCGCTACGTTCTTTCATCAAACAAGTCACGCCATCATCCAGATAAACGCAACCAGCATGGCGGTAAATATTCATACTTTGCCAAAAAAAGCAATTCTATAAAATTGTTTCTAAGAAGCTGAAGAAACAATAGGCTGATACGTGAACTCCTTAATCTCCTTCCAACCGCCCCATATGCATCGGACGGTCAACGTGCAACGCTCACCGCACGAACAAGACAACGAGCCATCACACGGAACAGGTCCACACTGAGACGGGCAAACCGGAGGCTGAGAGTTAATCTGAATCTGCGGCTGACTATAACACACACAACCCTGACCGCTCGCAGAAGACATCTTGATGCTCGCGCCTGAAACACACCTATACTGCTGAAGCTGCTGCAAAATGCTCGACGAACTCGGCTTTTGCGGCGACATGCCCTTTGATGCGCAGAATGACTCGCAATCAACAGGCTGAGAAGCAGAAGGAATTTGTATCGATGTCTGCGGCTGAGAAACCTGCGGAACTCCTGAACTTCCGATAACACCAACACCAGAATCAGCACCTGCACTAGCCTCCTTAGGCTGGCACATCCAACAACGAGTACTACCCATATTCGCTTCTCTAGCCATCTGCGGATTCAAATACGTGGCAGGAACCCTTCGACATTCACCAAACGTGCAGCTTCGCTTGCACACAACCTCATCAGAATAACCAAAGTCGCTTAAAGAATCACACGTAACCCTTGCCCTCGTTCCAGTAGAAGTTCCTGTCTGTCCAGGAATCACTCCAATCGGCCCTTCCTCTTGAGGCAAATGAACACCTGACCCTTCTTTTGGAGGCTGAACCCCTGCAGGCACGCACTCAAATCTCTTCGCACAATTTTTCGAACCTTCATTCGAACTCATGACCGCTTTTTGATCGTAAACCCAGTTAATGTTTATCGCCTGCCCGTCAGGAGAGCGTCCGACAGTCAACGAAGCAAGTCGCGTACCCTGCAAAGGATTAGCTGAAATAGAAGAAGCTGCGGCAGCAAAAGCAGCATCAAACTCAGGCTTTGGCTCATCAGTATCAGGATGCCTTGGGTCAGCCGGCACATCGCCAACCAACGCGGTTGTAAAAGCCTTGCCGAATAAAGACTCACCACGAAGGACCAAACCAGGCTTATCCTTCTGACTACCTGCGTAAACAGATAAACCCGGAACGCTATTCTCAGTCAAAGCGCCGCTAAAACACGCGCTTGACGCCAAGAACTTACGGCACGATTTGATAGATGCTAGTGAATCAGCGGAAAATGCCACGCACTGCCCGCCAAGACCAAAACAAAACCCTGTAATCTTCTTCTCAGTAATCCTTCCTTGCCTTCGACCAATACCTATCAAGCCAATCCTAGGATCCATCGCCATGAACTTCTCAAACTTCTCTTCACGACCATCACGATTGACAACAGTGAAATCCCACATAATCATCCCATGGGTTGAAATAAACATAGCAAATGATGAAGGTTTCTCCAATGAAGCTGCAAGCTCGCTCAATTTCTGATTGAACGCCGCAGGACTAGTAACCAACCCCTGATTCTCAAACCCGGCAACAGTCGTCGCTGAAAGAAAACTCTGAGCGTCAGGAACGAACTTTATGTTAGGATCCTTATCATCAACTACCGCAAAGGCGACACCCCTCTCTTCAGAAGGAGGAAGCTCTTTTTTGATATATCCTGGAGGGCATTCTTCCTCTGCAACAGGCTTTTTCTCATCATATGCATAACCTATCCCATAATCCAATGCGGAATTGAACCTCATCCTCACTCGAATACTAAGCGGATCATCCTTGGAATCTGCACCCAACATACCTGTAACTGCATCAATTGAGAATCCGCCCGAAGGACTTGAACCTCTAACAGACCAACTAACACCTGATGAACGGATATCCTTGCCACCTACAACCGCCCAACCATTACCTTCATAAATATCGACCGCGCCATCATTGAACTGCAAAAGATAAATCGTAGGATGACCATACTTAAGCGAAGGAAGCGGATCTATCCAGGCGACACGCGCAGACTCCTCTAAAATCATAGAATTGAAAATACCATCCTTGATCTCTGTTCCAGCAGGAACAACATCAGGATAAATGAACGCAACAGAATCACTTGGAACATCGCCCACCAACTCACGCCACTTCTGCCTTGCCTCACCTTCTGAAGGGAACGAACCCTTGAACAAATTCCCAAACCAATTACGAAGCCTTCCGAACAAACCTGGCTTCATAGGAGATGCACCTGTTTGGCTAGGAGCAATAGATTGAACTTTCTTCCCATACCAGCACAACCACATAGGCTGATTGCCCTCAAAAAGCTCGACGGTGAACGTACACTTGCCGCCTTCTGGACGGGCAGGAGGATGATACGCGCAGACACCTTCAGTTTGAGCGGAATATGAGTCCCATGAAGACTTAACTTTAGGATCAACATACTGCTTGTAACTAGGAAGATGAGTGGGCTCGCAAGTAGACGGACGAGCGGAAGCAGGCGCTGTTGAATCACCATACCAGCAAAGATATTTAGTGAACCCACCTTCTGTCAATTGAACTGAAAACTTGCAATCACCACCCTTGGGCAAAACTCCTGTAGCGAACGCGCACGCACCTGCAGACTGAGCAGAATACGAATCCCACGCACGCTTAACATTAACATCCACATATTGCTTGTAAGAAGGAATGTTTGTAGGCTCGCAACCAGACGGCGCAGCCGCGACAAAGACAGAACAAAGTATCAACAACAGCAACCATTTTTTCATGAATTACGCATAGAGAATTCCGTATATAAAATTAACGTCCACAAACTTTAAGAGCTTTGAATATCGCGAACATCGCATGAACCCCTACTTAATACAAGGAGCACTATTAGGCTTTGCCACACTCGGAACGCTAGCACATTCTATTTCAAAACGAAAACACGTCGATGAAATGCACGGAATGATGGCAGGAATGACCCTTGGAATGATTTCAGGGCTTTTGCTCGCGACCATTTTCGTGATTCCAACAGGCAACTTCTTGTGGGGAGTCATATTAGGAAGTATGCTTGGACTTTTGATAGGAATACCATCCGGAACACTAGGTGGACACCTTGGCGTAATGGAAGGCATAATGGCAGGACCCATGGGCGGAATGATGGGCGCGATGCTCGGACAAATGATACGCCCATATAATATTGACATATTCATGCCGTTCTTCACCTTCATCATACTTCTTAGCCTCATAGCCACGAGCTACGTCATGCACAGAGGCTGCTGCGATGGAAAACCAAAACCACCCTCGAATAAAATGGTATATGGTTGGATGATTGTAAGCGTTCTTTTGCTTCTTGCAAGCATCGCACTCCCGTTCAGTCTAGAAGAGAAAAGAACACAAGAACCAGCTGAAACGAAATTACCACCCTACCTTCAGCAGCTAAACGCTCCAATCGAAGCAAAAACAACAGTGGCTGATGGAAAACAATCGATCGACATCACCATAACAAGCAGCGCGTACAAGCCGAACGTTATCTTAGCGCAAAAAGGAATACCACTCACCATCAACCTGCACGCAGAAAAAACAGCAGGCTGCGCACGAGAATTTGTTGTGCCAAGCAAAAATATCTCAGTCATCGTACCTTTAGGCGGCAGCAAAAGCGTCACCATAATACCTGACGCAGACGAAATCCCATTCAGATGCAGCATGGATATGATAAAAGGAGTCATAAAAACAAAATAAAAAACAAAACACTTACTTCATCGCCCACTTAAGCATATGGACAAGGCTCCAAAGACCGCCAAGCCCCACAAGAACGTAAACGACACGCGAGAGCATGCTTCCCGCTCCCAACAAAGCGTCAACCAAATTCCAATTGAGCGCTCCCACTAAACCCCAATTCAATGCACCAATTGTAGTCAACACCCAAGACGCCAAATCCAACGAACCCATTTTTTCTGCCATATAATATCACCTCAGCTAAGATTATGACTTAGACATATAAAATTCTTTTTATGAAAAAGCAAAGAATACGAAAGCCAGATAAACACGCCCGAGTAATAAGACCTCATGAAAAAGGGGTTTCTCATCATACTCGCACTCTTACTTTCCTGCACGCAAACAATAGAAAAAATCCCAATCCAACAAATTCCTGAACAGCAAATGCCAATACCGTCGCAGATACCTCCTGCCACGTTTGTGAAACTTCCCCTTCAAAACGCGCAAGAATACATAATCACAAAAGACATCAACCCGTACAAAATCACGTCTATAAACGCAGAACATGACTCGTTCAGCATAGTTCCAGCAGAAAGATACGATGCGAAATATGAACATAACACTATCTCTGTGACAACGCACGTGTTCAGGTTCAGCACACGCATAGAACTCGACTTTGTCCTCTCATCAGAATTCTATCAAGTAATACAAAGAGGATCTAGAAACCACCAAGGCAACATCATAATGCTATATCTTGCAACAAACAACCACCGAATAGCGGTCTGGTCCAGCGGGACAACGCTAGTGTACATAGACACAGCAATACCTGACTTCGCAGCCCTTGAAATCATAAACGCATACTTAACAAAATACCCATCTGACCTGATAACGCCAAAATGCATCGACACAGACGGAAGCGACCACTACCTAAAAGGAGAAGTCACGCGCGTGCAAATAGGAACCAGCTTAATAGCTTGGACAGACATATGCCTGCGCGATTTCCCACCATACCAAAACAAGCAATACTCTTCACGAAAAGGAATAACCGCGCCAGACGGGCTTCTTGAAGGAATGTGCACAACCGACACATACCTTCCCGGCCATATCGATGAACACGCCTGCCCAAGAGGATGCGAAAACGGCGCGTGCAAAATAAATTAGACACAGCCCAAGATATTAAACTGACAAATTTTGGTTGTTTTGAACACGAATAAGCAGAAAAAGTCAAAACATTATTATTACAAAACGAAATTCACCTGATTGTGCCTGAATTCAAAGAAGAAGTTCCAAGAAGAGAACTAATAAAAATAGGACTAACAGGACTTCTAGGTCTTTCACTACCGTCTCTTGCAGGATGCGGCTCAACCCATAATCCTCACAGCGACCAGCCTTCAATACCAAGCGGGCATTACAACGGCGTTGGCAGAGCAGAATTATACGTCCCCGCAAGCATACCCTCAAACTCACGAGAACACGCATGGATTCTCGCAGCACTGCAAACCCACCTGTCAGAATATGAAAACGACTGGGGCCCAATCGTACAAATGCCAAGCACGTGGACCCCATCAACAGGAGTCGTAACACCACAATCCCCAA
Organism: Candidatus Woesearchaeota archaeon; assembly: GCA_018302815.1. Classification (GTDB taxonomy): domain Archaea; phylum Nanobdellota; class Nanobdellia; order Woesearchaeales; family ARS49; genus JAGVZE01. The sequence continues at coordinate 44,992 of JAGVZE010000014.1, read as the reverse complement.
TCAGAGTGCGCGCTTACAGAGGTGAAGTGCTCCATCACAAATACGCTGAAAGCTCAGGCTCCAACGGCTACTGGCATAACGCAGAAGTACGAGTAGCGCTGTCAAACGACCTAACCGCGCCAGGCACGTACCACTTCGTCTTGCACCAACAACTCTGGGCAACCCAAGCAGACCCCACTGGAGACCACAACCACACACGCACCAACTGGGCAGGACTACCAGCAAAAACAGACAGCATCAGAAGACGAATTCTTGCGAACAGATAAAATAAACAACGTGATTTCTCGTTCAAGAAAGTTTAAATACTACTCTGACAGATAAAAAGGAGTATGGCGCTCGAATGGTCTGACAAACTCTTAACCGGCAAAAAAGAAATCGATGAACAACACAAAAAGTTCATCAGTTACATGACCAAACTCTCAGAACAAATCAAAACAGGAGCGGACATGAATGTGATACGCGAAACAATCGACACGCTCACAAGATACCAAAAAGAACATTTCGACTACGAAGAAAAAATACTCAGCCCCGCTGAAAAAGAAAAACACGAAAAATACCACAAAGAATTCAAAACATTCTTTGATGAGTTCCTGCAAGAATTCAAAGCAGCCTACAACAAACCAGGACTCACCTCGCAAAAACTAACAATCCTGCTGAAAAACCTATCAAACAAGCTGCAAGACAATTACATGAAGCACTTGTATCAAGGGTAAATGCGACAAGTGAAATAAGACCCTTCTATTTAAAAGACTGATAGTTCATAGCAGTCTAAGTTCATAAAATTGAACTGGATTTTTAGAGCCTCTGGAGGGCCACAGAAGTATGGTTTGGAGCACCATAAGCTCAGGCTCCTTCTCTGTTAATAGCTGATCTTCAAAGTTCATTATGATTTTGATGCTTCAAACCACGATTAGCGGGAATCTTCTAAGAATGCGATGCGTTACATCATATCAAAATGTAAATAGAAAATGACTTAAATGAGTTCGTTCCAAATTAAGATATGAACAAGTGGCTCAAGATAATTCCAATATCCCTCCTCGTATTTATCGTATCACTTTATGTATTTCACTTTATGCCGCTCATTAAGTCCAATTGTGGCTGTGCTGGGCCAGGAAGCGATCCGGTCGTAAAAAGAGTGCCTCTTAACTATTTTTTCGGCTGTTTCTGTTCAATGATGCCTGTTCAAGCAGATGATTTTCCCCAATCATTAAAAAGTAATTTTGCTCAAAGAACTCTTGCAATATTACCTGTTCTTTTCGCAGGCATTACAATTCTTCTGTTAAGAAAAAGATTCAATTGAATAACCTTCAATTTTTAGACTATTTGTAGATGTTTCTTTCGAAACCCTTAAATACGTGAAACCACTTATTTACGTAGAAGGTGATCGAAATGACAAATATGACCTTAGCAATTCCTGACGAACTGAGCGAAAAGATGAAGAAGCACCACGAAATCAGATGGACCGCAGTAGCCCGGCAAGCGATCGAGAGAAAGCTCCATGATTTAGAACTGATTGAACGCCTAGCGAGCAAAAGCAAACTTACACAGAAAGAAGTTCATGAGATAAGCGAGCAGATCAAGGCGTCAGCCGCCAAGAAACTTGGACTCTGATGAACATCATTCTCGATGCGAATATTCTGATAGGCGCACTTATTCGAGATTCGCATATTCGACGACTCATCATTCTTTCAAACATTCCACTTCTTTATCCTGAAATTATGCTCCACGAAATCAGAAAGTACAAAGAAGTCATTCTCCAAAAGAGCGGCATAGATGAAGAGTCGTACGACAAACTTCTTGCGAAACTTCTCGGTTACATTACTCTTATTCCGACCGAACAACTTAAAGAACATTTGCCAGAAGCAAAAGAAATCATGAAAGACATCGACATCAAGGACGCACCGTTCATAGCCGCAGCACTCGCCTGTGAAGACCCAATCATCTGGAGCGATGACGCACATTTCAAAATGCAAAAACTCATCACTGCCTACACAACAACAGAAATCACAAAAATAATTCTCGCAAATCAGGATTTGTAGCGCATTCTGCGCTCAAAACCGTGGGCTTCCAACTATACTTCTGAAGCCTCCGGGGGGAGTTGCACCCCCGACCTCCTGCTCGCTTTTGAGTATATATGGGTCCGCTTCAGCCGGGCCCCACTCAATACAAGGCAGGTGCAATAGCTACTATGCTACGGAGGCATATTGATTGTGTGTGTAAACAACCAGTGCTTGGCACAGGCTGTCATCGTGGGGCTGAAACCTCCGTGAAGCCCCACTTATGTTTTTGGGGTCGCAGCACTTTTAAAAAGGGCTGCGCGATGATGCTACGGAGGCAAATTGCGTTTGTGGTCTTAGGATTGTCGCTTCTTACTGCTTTAAAAACCTTACCCCCAAAAGCTTATTAAACACGCCCAAAAACAGCTGAACCATGATAAAAGACACATATCAACAGCTCCAAAAAGAGCACCCATTGCTGCCTGATTACGACAAAATCAACAACGAATTCGAAATCTCAACAATCGAAGATGAAGAATTCCTTTTGCGCGAAATACTGCGCGCGATGGCCGAGAGGCTCGAACAAATCATACAAACACTCGAACCTCTAATCAGCCCTGACCCGAACAGCTTCACAGATCTGCACGAATGCAGAAGCTTCACCTCGGGAGAGAAAAAACAATTAATCGATTGCTTCAGAACACTCATGAAACACTACAGGCTCCTGCTTGAAACTGAACTTGCTCTTGAACCAAAGAAAGATGTTGAAACAATAAAAGCAGTGTTCGACATGTGGCACAAAGAACGAAAGCAAATAGCGCCGTTCATCAAGAAAATCAAAGAAAGCTGGGAAAAACAAGTAGAACCAAAAGAAGACCTGGAGTACCTAGGATGAACATAATCCTGCTTGGACCACAAGGCTCAGGAAAAGGAACCCAAGCAGACCTACTAGCGAAACACTTCGGCCTAAAACACCTATCGACAGGACACCTATACAGGCAAGCGCTTGCCAAAAAAGAACAAGCAGCGCTCAAAATCAAAACCTACGCTGACAAAGGCGAACTCGCACCCGACAAGCTAATAATACAACTAATCAAAAACCACATCAGCGACGCCAACATCTTCGATGGATTCCCAAGAACGCTAGAACAAGCAGAAGCACTCGATGAATTAATCAACATCGACTTTGTAATCGAACTCTCGCTATCAGACACCGAAGCTGTACGCCGAATATCGCACAGGCTAGAATGCCACAACTGCGGAGCCATCTTCGGAGCGGAAAAACAACCCAAACAAAAAGGCACCTGCGATGTATGCGGAAGCAAAATAGAACAGCGAGCCGACGACAAACCAGAGGCCATAAAAAAACGAATAGAACGATACCACGAAGAAACAGAACCGCTACTTGAATATTACCGACCGCGCAAAATAGTGCACAAAATCAACGCGGCCAAAAATGTCTTTGACGTGTTCACAGACCTTAAAATTCTCATCGAGAAACATTCTGCCTTATAAATTCGGTCGCGTAACAACCTGCAGGCAGGAAAAACTCCAGCGATAATTTCTTTTTACCAGCGTGAAGCTCATCCTCCTCAAGAATGCCAACTTTGAGGTTTCTCACATCCACCCACACATCACGCACTCCACCTTCTGCACTCAACTCTGGAAACTCGCGGATAACAAAAGCAGACGGCTTGACACCCTCCTTTGCAAGAATCTCCGTTAAGGCAGGGTCAGAGATATCTGAACCGAACCCAACAATCGCAAGCTCCTTAGCGCTTGTCTTCACCGCAGCCTCATTCCACAAAAAACTCTGATACGCATGAATGTACAAAATAAGCTCTTTTATCGGAACCTTACGAAGAACGCCAACAAAATCACCCGATGCTTCCAAACCAAGAAGCGAACACGCAAGCTTGAAATCACGCTTCATTAAAGCGCGCCCGACCTCAACATTATTCCTGCCAAAACGCTGAACACCGAAAAGATTTCGAAATTTTGAATCAAACGAAGGCATGGAATCAAGACCACGCAAAATCAACCTGAACTTGTTGCCCTCAAGCTCTCCTCTATGAACAGGCTCGTTTCTTAGGCCAAGAACCCTAATACGAATGTTTCTGAGCGCGACAGATTCAAGCCGCTCCTTAGACACTCCAAAAACACTGCAAACCTGCCTTGTCACCGCCTGCTTATCCTTAAGCCCTGCAAAAGAGAACGCAGAAATTGAAACATGAAGCGCCTTTGAAAGCAGTGAGATTGCCTCAAAAGTCGACAGCCCTTCCTTTTCCAGCTCGAAAAGTAAAAATCTGCCATCCTGCCCTGCAACCACTAAAGAAACCTCATCCACGATGAAATCCTGCGGGCGACACTTGATAAGAACCATACGCGCCGGATGGGATTCGAACCCACGACCTAAAGGTTAGGAACCTTTCGCTCTATCCAAGCTGAGCCACCGGCGCAATAATCAAAACGGCACACCTCCCCCCTTAAAAGATTACCGCCAGGAACGCTTGCTCCTACGAACTTCCCTTGAAATCGAAGCTATCCAGTTAACCGCTGAAAAATACGGCATAATCGCAAGATACACAAAGAAAGGCAAAATGTTCTGCCTCAAACTCTCCTTGAACACCTGATGCGCAGTATAAACAAGATAAAGCCCCAGAACCAAACTGATAAACAACGGAAGCTGGATCTGAATGTTCCTTGCAAGCAAAAACTGAGTCAAAGACGGAAAACTTAAAACAGAATTCCAGAAATAATCAGGAATCGTCAAACTTCGAGACACGAAATCAAATGCCCTGCCAAAAGTATCATAACTAATCAAGCTCACATTCAAAATAAGCAATGCCACCGCGATGACATTAATCGGAAGCTGGAACGTGCCGAAAAGCCCCTTGCTCGAATCAAAAATCATACTCCGATACTGCCACATATTGTAGATGTAACCTCTGCTCCACCGCAGGCGCTGGCGCCAAATAGTATAGGGAGTTGCAGGAACATGCGTATATGAAACCGCGTGAGGCTCCATCACGACCCTGAAATTGTTTTTCTTGAGCCGAAGCGCAATCTCAAAATCCTCAGTTATGTTCTCCTTATCACGAACAAAACCGCCTAATTTTCGAAGAGTCTTAGTCTTGAACATGCTCAAAGCGCCATGAGTTATTGCCAAAGTACCAAAATTATTCATAATGAAACGAGTCATAGAAGACATCACATACTCATACCTTTGAATTTTCTGCAAAAAGTTCTTCGGCTCATCAACACGAATACGGCTAATAACCGCGCCCACAGTCTTATTCGCGAAATGAGCGACCATAAGCTTTGGAGCATCAGGCGAAAACCTGCTATCAGCATCAAGAACCGCGATTATATCGCCAGTCGCTTTGTCTATGCCCTCATTAATAGCCGACGCCTTGCCCCCATTCACCTTATTAATCAAAACGACCTCTGGATGAAGCTTCCTGAAATTCTCGACAACTTTGGCAGTATTATCAGTGCTGCCGTCATTCACCACTATAATCTCCTTTAGGTTCGCAGGATAATCAGACTCTAAAACTGAACGAATAGTACGCAAAATAGTCTTCTGCTCATTCCACGCAGCGCTAACGAAGCTTATCTTCGGAAGGCTTGCCAGCCTAGGCCTTGGACGAACATCTATCAAGAAGTTAAGCCACACTATCACAAGCCACAACGTAAGAAACGTTATAGCCCACACCACGTACTGGAACATATCGACGATAATCCATTTTACCACTTATAAACCTTTGTATTTTTTCAGACGATACCTGATTGTAAGATTTATAAACAACCACCCCCAAAAGACACGCATGAAAGACGCAAAAGCAGGGGACAGCGTAAGAATAACCACTCCCGACGGAACATTCGAAGGAACGCTACTTCCAAGGCCTGAACTACTAAACAAAGACGTGATTGTCCTCAAACTAAAAACAGGATACAATATTGGCATTAGCGCCAAAAAAGCCAAAAAAGTAGAAATCCTCGAAACATACAAAACACCAATACCAAAAAAAGGCAAAATACCATTCAACAAAAACCTGCCAACAGTCGCAATCCTATCCACCGGCGGCACTATTGCCAGCAGAATAGACTACCGCACAGGCGGAGTCTACGCAGACTACACAGCAGAAGACTTCATCTCGATGTGCCCTGAACTGACAGGAATCGCCAACATCAAAGCAGTCAAAGTCATGAGCATGATGAGCGAAGATGCGACATCCGATGATTGGAACACAATGGCACAAACCATCGCAAAAACACTTCCCGAAGTAGACGGAATAGTCGTCACACACGGAACAGACACAATGCACTACACAAGTTCAGCGCTAAGCTTCCTTCTAAAAAACCTGACAAAGCCAGTAATAATAACAGGCGCGCAAAGAAGCATCGATAGAGGAAGCTCAGACGCATTCATGAACCTAGCCTGCGCTGTGAACGCAGCTGCAAACTGGGACGGAGCAGAAGTATGCATATGCATGCACTCAACAATGTCCGATGACGCCTGCTGGCTCCTACGCGGAACCAAAGTGCGCAAAATGCACACATCCAGAAGAGACGCGTTCAGACCAATCAACGACGAACCGCTCGCACGAGTGACACCAGACGGCAAAATAGAACCAATGAGCTCGTATCGAAAAAGAAACGGCGGTTCTACAACACTAAGAAAAGCCGGAAAAGACGCCGCGCTCATACTCATCCATCCAAACATGGACCCAGGAATAATCGAATACCACATCAAACAAAAAATCAAAGGAATAGTACTCGCGGCAACAGCCCTTGGACACGTACCACTTAACAATCCACGCAGCCTAGAGAACGCTCTTCGCAAGGCAGTCAAAGCAGGAATACCCATTTTCATATGCAGCCAGACACTATACGGACGAGTAAACCCATATGTCTACGCGGGCCTTCGAAAACTAAGCATCGAAATAGGCGCGCACTACCTCTTCGACATGCTGCCGGAAACAGCATACGCAAAACTTTGCATCGCGATAAATGAAAAAAATCCGGCCGACTTCATGAAAGAAAACATAGCCGGAGAATACACAACAAGGGAGCTTGATGACTCATTTTTACGATGAGAGAAAAAGATGCGCTTGACAAAATCAAATGGGACAAACGATGCAAACCAGAGGAATATACAGTTGAATTCATCGACCTTGGAAAACTCAAAAGCATCAAGTACACCGACATCAAACGCGTCGATGAAGGATTCATGGCGCTTGATATCAACGGCGATGAAACACTCATCCCGCTGCACAGAATACGCGCAATAAAAAAACAAGGAGAACCAATATGGAACCGATAACCTGCGGACTTGAAATCCACCAACAGCTAAATACCAAAAAACTCTTCTGCGAATGCGAAAGCCTCGTACAGGAAAAAGAACCAGACTTCACAATCAAACGCAAACTACGCGCAGTAGTAGGAGAAAGCGGAGAAATAGACGTATCTGCCGCGCAGCAAGCCATGAAAGGCAAAACGTACACGTACGAATGCTACGACCAAAACTGCTGCCTAATCGAACTCGACGAAGAACCTCCACGAAACATCCGATTGGAAGCAGTCAACGCAGCAATACAAGCAGGAAAACTGCTAGACGCGCGCTTTGTCGATGAAGCCCAAACAATGCGAAAAACAGTTGTCGATGGAAGCAACACATCAGGATTCCAACGAACAACGCTCATAGCGCATAACGGAAAACTACTCACAAAACACGGAACGGTAAACATCCCAACAATAATCGTCGAAGAAGACAGCGCAAGACTCATAAAAGAAGATTCTGAAAGCACCACGTTCAGACTCGACAGATTAGGCATACCACTTCTTGAAATATCAACAGGACCTGACATCCACACACCAGAACAAGCCCAAGAAGTAGCAGAACAACTAGGCCTTCTGCTACGAAGCTCACCATACGCAAAACGAGGACTTGGAACAATCAGACAAGACGTGAACGTATCAATACCCGGCGGAACGCGAGTTGAAATAAAAGGAGCCCAAGACCTCAAGATGCTCCCTAAACTAATCGAAGTTGAAGCCTCGCGCCAAGCAAAACTACTTGAAATCGCAAGCACGCTGAAGAAAAAAGGCGTGAAAGACGTCCTATGCCAAATACACGACCTTACAATTGCGCTTAAAAATACGCAATCAAAAATACTGTTAAACGCGCTCACAACAGGAGGAGCAATCCTTGGAATCAAATTATCATCATTCAAAGGCCTGCTTGGATTGGAAGTCGCACCCGGAAAAAGACTCGGAACTGAACTATCCGAACACGGAAAAACCGCCGCAGGAATCGGCGGATTATTCCACAGCGACGAACTGCCCAACTATGGAATCACACAACAAGAAGTCGAACTTGTAATCAAACACCTTGACATCGGCACGAACGATGCATTCATCCTTGTTGCTGACAAAAAAGAAAAAGCCGAAAAAGCACTATACGCAGTCATAGCACGAGCGCAAGACGCACTACTTGGAGTTCCAAAAGAAGTTAGGCGAGCGAACGAAGATGGAACAACCACATTCCTTAGACGAATGCCGGGAGCCGCTCGAATGTACCCAGAAACAGACTGCCTACCAATATCGCTCACAAAAGAACTCATAGATTCGGTCGACGTTCCTGAACTCATCGAACACAAAATAGGACGCTATGAAAAAATGGGGCTTGCGAAGGATTTGGCGGAACTGTGCGCCAAATCAGACAAAACAGAACTATTCGATGAATTCGTAAAAAGCTTCAAACAACTAAAGCCAGCCTACATCGCAGAAGTGATATTGACATCAGAAAGAAACATCAAAAGACAATTCAACATAGAAATAAACCCAAGCAATGAAGACTACTGCGAACTACTTCTATCAGTAGAACACGACAAAATAAGCAAAGAAAGCGTGCTAGACATACTCAAAGAAAATAAGCCAATCAATACCGTGATACATAAGTACCACGTCCTATCAGACAGCCAACTGCAAATCGAACTCAAAAAAATAATCGATGAAAACAAAGGCAAACCGTATAATGCACTGATCGGCGAAGCGATGAAAAAACTACGCGGGAAGGCATCAGGGCAAAAGATAGCGGAAATGCTCAAGAGGCTCACTTCTTAAAAACAGATAAACTTTAAATACCTCTCCTCGAAAATCAAGTTAATGGAAACCTGGTTCGTATGCTCAGACATCCACGATGACACTGAAGCGCTCAAAGCATTTGCAGACTATGCGCAAGCGCAACAAGCGAACAGATTAATACTTCTTGGCGACCTTAGCTTACGGCCGTATAAACCTTCAGATTTTGAAAAACTTGTGCAAGACCCGAACAGACAGGCGATAGCCGAGTTTATACAAGCCAAACGAACACATAACGATGCAGTCCTTCTTGAGATGAAACGAACGCTTGATGGAAGCGGCATTCAATATCATGTAATTCCCGGCAATTATGACCCTGCCCTTGAACGATTATTCGGAGAACACGACCTTCACAGTAAAACAACAATCCTGGGCGAAGCCAAAACACTAGGATATGGAGGAGCTGACGCATCACCTGCGCACATAGAACTTCTTGCACAAATGAACGAAGTAGTTTCATTTGACCATCGAGAACTACTCTATCGCCTTTTAACTGAGAGACCGACAATAGGTTTAATCCACAACCCACCAAAAGACTATTGCGACGACTTATTCGATGGAAAACACGTAGGAACACCCGCCACCAAAGCATACATATTTGAACATCAGCCAAAACTCATAATTTCCGGACACATCCACGAAGCAGGACCAAACGGAAACAATCCTAATGGTGTACGCGGAATACAAACCATCAGACACAATGGTGGAAAGACAACAACTGTTCTCAACCCGGGCAACCTAGGAAGATTTGAACTCATATTGAATCCTGAAACACTTGAACCATTCCGAGCATTCGATTACGGAACGTTCATACAAGTTAAAGTAGAAGCGGATGGCACTCCTAAACAAGTCGTTCAATACACGCTGCAACCCCTATCAACAAGAGGAATAGGACAAGTACGAACGCTTGAAGAGTATAAAATCAGTTAATCTTTCTAGACCAATCTCCAACGTCCTCGAAATAATACGCGGGAATTGGCTTATGCGTTGCAAGGCGGATGACTACGCAGATAAACATTGCGAGCAGGATTCCTGCCGTGTTAAAAATCAAGTCCCAGCCAGTATTAATCCAGCCGCCGCCAAGATTCGCGATAACATCGCCATCGGTTCCTACTCCATCACCAGGGCCGAAAGCAAAAGCGCCCTCGCCAAAACCCTGCTGCAAATAGCCAAGAAATTCTGAAAGCTCAATAACCGCGCCAACACCTGACGCTGCAAGGAAAACAGCGCACAAAAGAAGAATAGTACGCTTGCTGAAAAACCTAACATCCATCCACTGCTCGAAAAAGCGGAAAAACATCAAGCCCCACGAAAAAAGCGCGAAATGAGTTACGTGATCCCACGCTACCGGAAGAGGAGATTGTCCGTAAAAACCAAGAACGCCAAAACCGTGCAACAACATACTCAAAATGACAAGCGTGTAAACAGGAACATTAAGCCTGAGCGTGTCAAAGCATAAGTACAGAATACCTGTAATAGCTGCGAAAATAAGCAGCTCAGGAATGAAACCGGCAGTGCCGCTAACCAAAGCTAACGGAATAAGAACTAGCAACGAAAGAATGCCGATTCCACCCACTATCTGCCTTAATTCCATACTCAAAAACGCCCAAATACCCTTTATAAACCTATTGGAAGAATTAAAGAAATTGCTGACTGCAATTTCTGTCTTTCTTTTTGGGAACGTACAACCGCCGCTAACTGTGGGGCATGGAGCCCAAAAAGAAATCGACGAAATCCTTGGTCAAAACAGAAATATCAAGCTTGCCATAACCAATCATCTGCGCAAGCTCCTCACAAGACTTTCCAGAACTTCCCCAGCTCCACATACCCTTTAGAAAATCGCCAGCCTCTTTCTTTTGGAACCAATCTTTGCCGAACTTTTCTAGAAGTTTTTTCCTTAGCATAGCTTCAAAAATCCACGCGCGAACATAATCGGCTGAATACATGCCGCCATCAACATCAAGCAAATACCCTTCAGGCTGATACTTAATCTTGGTTGCCTTGGTCAAAATGTCAACATACATCTCGCTTGCATCATTGTATTTCCCGCTAGTTTTCTCAAAACGCTCATCAAGCCTTGTCAAATCAGTCCTGTGCAGTTTAAGCTCGTAAATAATCTTCGCAGCGTACCTTCTGAACGCCTGAAGCTTAGTCTCCATAATGAACTCGGCAAAATCCTTTGCCGCTTTTTTTGGAAGCTTGAGACAATTCTGCAAAAACAACGGGTCAGCCATCAAATACTCAATCAAAAACGCGTACGTTTCCGACACACTATGAGCGCCCATATGCTTCAACTCGTATGAGAGCTTCGGGTTTGTGTTGGCAAAATGCTCAGTGTGACCTGATTCGTGCAGGAACGATTGATAATCATCCTGGCCGCCATGAGGCTTGATAACAAGTATAACCTCCTCTGGAACCTTAATTGGCATACAAAACGCCCTTGGAACCTTCTTCTCGCGTTCGGTGACGTCAAGCACCACGTTCTTTTGAGCGTCAATATCAAATCCAAGACCTTTCCAAAAAGCCTTAGCGAACGGAACAAGATTCTCCTTCTTGAAAAACTCATCAAAGGGCTTTGCCCTTGCGAAAAACGCATAATCATACGGCATCGCATCCTCAAGCTTAACACCAACTGACGCCATATTCTTTTCCAACTGAGACTTGTGCAAAGCATCAGTCTTCACCAAAAATTCCTTAAGCTCTTCTGCAAAAGCATCATAATCAACTTCCTTCACAAAAGAAACATAATCAAGATACGACTTGCCTGAAAGTTGGTTTATCAGAGCGTAGCATTTTTCCCACAAGTCTTTCTCATACGCGGTGAGCTTGTGCTTCACCGGCTTTAATGACTCGTACAACTCTTTTCGCTTCTCACGCAAAGGCTCATTCACCAAAACATTTGACGCCTGACGAAACGCCAGTTTCCTTCCTTCAAAATCTATCTCCGCTGAAGACTCATACGAACTCATCTCATCAGAAACTTCCTTGAGCTCGTTACCCATAAAATTACCAACAAACGCATCATATAGAAGCTTACCTTCCCTAGTATTGATTTTCTTAAACGCTTCCGTAATATGCTCCCTTGAGAACAAATGAGGATACTCCGCATAAATCTTAGCGCTTTCAGACTCATCCTTTTGACCAGAACTATGAAGATAACTCTCCCTTGAAAGTTCCTCTTCAAACTTTTCAAGATAGGGAAGCAAATGGGAGACCATGCCCTAGTGCGAATGATGACTGTATAAAAAACGTTCTATTTTGGCAAATTCATCTTTTCATTTGGTCTTCTATTAGCGGCCATGCCGGTTTCAAAGATTTGGATTTCACTGAACAATGACTCTGTAAAAACAGGTTTATCGACTTTTTTCTTGTAATAATCAAAAAATGTTTTGCCATTCATAAACCTCACAGTGTTAAGCAAGTTCAACGCCTGCGTTCGATAATTAATCATACTAGGCTCCCATAAATCACTTAATCCTGTAACTTTTACATTACTAACGCCAACTAATTTTATAAAAAGCTGCAACATCATAAGCAATCCCAATCCATAGCTAAATTCAACATCTTTCTCATCGTCTTGCTGAAGAGCAGCCAGGTTATTGAAGGGCATTCGCACGGCTGTTTCCCATAGCACTCTGTACTTATTCTTAAATTTTGAAAGCAACGTAGGATCGTAGGAGACCTCCTGGAACCGTGCAAGACCCTCCTCTCTGATTTTTTCATATATTCGCCTATCGCCTTTTCGATAAGCTAGTTTTTCATCAAAAGCGTGCGTAATTTCGTGCACAATAGTTGCTTCCAAACCTTGTACCGTTGCATTCATAAGATGACTTGTATCTAAAGAAAATCTCATATCTTCAATTGTTGGCACGAAGTGCTGAATCGTATACTCAGCATGCCTGATTGTGCTTTTAAACCAATAAGCTACTTCCCTAAGGCAAGCAGCTGCGGTTCCTTTAGAATCTTTATAAACGTAGACTTGAACGGTCTTAGTGAACGAAGGACCAAACACTCTTTCAAAGAACTCAGATTCAAAAACAAATTGAACTGCATCCCTTAACTTTGAATTAAGCGTTTTAATCTCTTGCTTAATCTCATCGTAAGATCGCCCGGCAGTAATATACCAAAGGGGATTTCCAGGCCCATTCTTCCCACCATACGTAATCGTAAGATTAATCTTCTTGCCACGAGCTACGATAATCTGCTCAGAAAACTGAAGAACTGCCTTTTCTTTGCTCTCATTCTTAAGAGAATTATACTCATACAATATATCCGCTCCAACCTTACGCGAGTCTTGTGAAAGCTTAACAAGAAAATCAAATTTCTTCTTCTTAGACGAAGGCAAACGAGCATACAGCTCTTTTAATCTTGAGCTGATAAGCCCAGACTCAGTGTAACCTATATAGCTAAAATCGCCTTGAGCAGCCGCCATCGCAATACCCAGAGGAACGTTTTTCGCAGTGTCAACTAAATCCGATAGTTGAAAAACACACTGACTAATTTCATAGACGCTATACTTGTAAAAAGCAGTTAACGATGGCTCTGCAAGAAATTGGTCATTGTATGTCTCAAGCAAAGATTTCAACGTATTCAAACTATCAATAAGTTCTGTGAGCTTTGTCTCAAGCGAAGTCGCCACACAGTTACCAAATAAAGAGGACTATTAATTACTTTTGAAAATAAAGAAATTACCTGAAACCAATAAAATGCCGTGTATTTTATGGGCCCAGAAAACGCAGGGCGTTTTCTTGGACTCGCCATCCAGCCGGAACAGAGCTCAGGGGTATTCCGCGAGTTTTCTCCTGCGGGACCGGCAATTTCTGTCTTTCATCTCGGGGTCTGAACTTCCGAAGCAGAGCTTCGGGGCATGGAACCCAAAATGAAATCAACCGAAATAAATCGGCAACTCCTTCTTCATCTCTTTGGCTCTAGCGCCCCTGAAGCGCTCCCTTAGGTCCTCGTAGGTCTTTTCGACATCTTTTGTCACCGAAGGAGAAACAACCTGCAAGGCCTTCTCGAAATGCTCATTATGAACGTTCTTTGACTTAATGTTCTCACGTAACGCAATAATTGCGGCCTCACGGCAAACAGCCTCGATATCCGCTCCAACATAACCTTCCATCCTATCAGCCAAGTCATCAAGAGAAATATCCTTTAACGGCATATTCTTCGTGTGAACCTTAAGAGTCTCAAGACGCGAAACCTTATCAGGAACAGGAGTCAAAATAATACGGTCAAAACGGCCCGGCCTTAACAAAGCCGTATCAAGCATATCAGGACGATTAGTCGCGCCGATAACTATAACATCAGACATGGCCTCCAAACCGTCAATTTCTGTCAAAAGCTGGTTAACTACACGCTCAGTCACGTTACTATCACTGCTAACGCCACGCCTTGGAGCTAACGCATCAATCTCATCAAAGAAAATAATCGTAGGAGAAGTCTGACGCGCCTTGTTGAAAACCTCACGCACAGCCTTCTCACTCTCGCCAACCCACTTGCTAAGCAGCTCAGGACCCTTAATGCTGATAAAATTCGCCTCACTCTCATTCGCAACAGCCTTCGCGAGCAAAGTCTTACCAGTACCCGGCGCGCCATACAACAAAATACCCCTTGGAGGGCGAACTCCCATCTGTTTGAACACCTCAGGAGTCTTAAGCGGCCACTCAACCGCCTCCTTAAGCTCCTGCTTCACGTGCTCAAGACCGCCAATATCACCCCATTTAACATTAGGAACCTCAACTAGAACTTCCCTCAACACACTTGGACGCACAACCTTTAATGCTTCTTTGAAGTCCTCTTTAGTTATTTTAAGTTTTTGTAATGCTTCTTCAGGAATAGGCTTCTCCCTATCATATCCTACTTCAGAAATAGACTTTTCTTTGTCATATCCTAGTTCAGAAAGAACTTTCCTAAGAACGATCATTGCAGATTCTTTAGCTAAAGCCGCAAGATCTGCTCCAACGAAACCGTGAGTGACAGAAGAAATCTCTTGTAATAGCACCACTGATGATTCCTTTCTCACTTCGTCAAAATAATCTGCATTGATAATTCCAACATTTTTATCGGCAAAATATTTGATAATTTCAAGAACTTCGGAATCCTTTTCTGCAGAGTCTTTTTCAGCGAAATGCGTGCGTGGATCTTCTTCACCTCTTAATTCTTTTATGTGACGCAAACTTTCAAGTTCTTTAACAATCTTATTCAAATTAGATTTCTTCTGAATAAATGGGTCTTTGGCTTTGATTTTAGCAAGATTGGTTTCCAATAGCATGATTTGATCCTGCAATCGGATGGATGTAACCTCGTTATTTTTGATTTTTGACTGTGAGTTTGCAATTTCATCTTGTCTGACTCCCATTTTACTTAAAATTCTGTCAAGAACTGTTGAACCACCAGTATTGCTCTTTTTTTGTTTTTCCAATTCTTTTAGTTCTTTATAATCAAAATCCAACTTTTCAGTTAATTGCTGTATTTCTTTTTTAAGCTCTGCAAGTTCTGTATCTTGTTTTGAAATAAGCTCCTTGCTTTTCGATTTATACGAGTCCAATCGTTTAATCAGGACAGTTGAAGCAGCAAAACTATCCCAATTGTCCAAGGGCATATAACGAGTGTGAATTTTCAGAATATTCAATCTGCCATTTTTGTTAGGAACACCAATTTCAAATTCTCTGTCAAATCTACCCGGTCTTCTTAAAGCCGGATCCAAAATATTCGGAACGTTCGTCGCGGCGATAACCACAACCTTGCCCCGCGACTTAAGACCATCCATCAAAGTCAAAAGCTGAGCCACGACACGACGCTCAACCTCGCCCTTAGTCTCCTCACGCTTTGTAGCGATAGCATCTATCTCATCAATGAAAATAATGCTTGGAGCGTTCTTCTCGGCCTCCTCAAACTTCTTCCTTAAGTTTTCCTCAGACTGACCGTAATACTTAGACATAATCTCAGGACCATTAATAGAAATGAAATGAGCATTAGTCTCGTTAGCGACAGCCTTCGCAAGCAAAGTCTTGCCTGTTCCCGGAGGGCCCTGAAGCAAAACACCCTTCGGAGGCTCGATACCCAAACGCTCGAAAATCTCAGGATGCTTAAGCGGAAGCTCAATCATCTCTCGAACCTTAGTAATCTCATCCTCAAGGCCGCCTATGTCCTCGTAAGTAACCTCAGGCACAACCTCATCCTTAACCTCAACCGCCTCAGGACTCAGCACAACCTCAGTTTGCTCAGTGATAATGCACGCAATCTTAGGATTCGTATCTGCCACGACGAATTTGAGATCTCCAAAACCATACGCCATCATAGACTCTTCCATCATATTGAAAACTTCATCAAAAAACGGAGAGCCTGACATCGCAGAACGCCTGCGCCTTGTACCGCCAAGCGAAATGACATCGCCCTTTGTGACAGCCCTTCCCAAAAGACCCTGCTTGAAAATCTGAGCAGACGCCCTTACGACAATACCTTCTCTTGCAGGAGCAATCACAACTTTGCGCGCGGGCTCGATTTTAGCCTTGCGCACAGAAATCATCTCGCCAATAGAAGTCCTCGCGTTCTTACGCGCCAAACCATCCATACGAATAATGTTAAGGCCTATATCACCAGGGTACGCTCGATCGACAATAGCAACAGTCTTTCTAGTGCCCTCAATCTCGACAATATCACCAGGACGCACGTCAATCTCACGCATGAAACTGCTATCTACACGAACTATACCCTTATGAACATCGTCCTGTACAGCTTCCGCAACTTTTAATTTCAGGTCTGTCATCATCTGACGTACCACCCGCTTTACGAAGAAAAGCCAGGAATCAAGTCATATGCCATTTAGTTTCTGGCTTTTCTGCGTCCAGAAAATGCGTGCACTCGATTATTATATCGTCACGCATTTTCTTGACAATATACTAGTTTATCAGTTATGACTTTAAAAAACTTTCTTTTATGACGCCCCTGCGGAGTGAAAAAAACTACTTTATCTGAACTTTAGGCAACGGAATCGGAGGAGGCAAGTTAACTTCCCTTGCGAAGATAAGCGCCTCAACATTGCACCTTGAAAGAACAGTGTTAAGAACGCTCGACATGATGTCCTTTGGAATCTTCTTATCCTTCTTCCAACTGTCAAGAATCTCGGTTACCTTCTCAGGCTTATCAAAGAACGTCAAAAACCCATTCATAACCATATCGCCAAGCTTCGGCTCGTATTTGGCCGTGAATTCAAACTGGAACTTAATCGCTGTCTGCTTTGTAGGACCTACCGCTAATTCAGTCTTCACAACGTCCTTAATAGCGACATTATTGTTGACCTGAACTTTACCCTTAACCGGGCCGTGCTTTTCAATCACGATTTTTTCAAACGCTAATCCAACAACTGGCATACCCTCAGGGGAAGACAAGCACTATATAAACATTATGCATAGACGAGAATATATTTCCACGCAACAGATTTATACCCGCTGTGAAATGCATCACACATGCATGCAGGAATCGACTTTGGTTCAACCCTGACAAAAGCAGTATATGAAAAAGACGGCTTTCAATTCTTATCCACTTCAGAAAAACCGCTTGAACAAATCCTCAAAGAACTAAAAGAAGCAGGAACCCAAAAAATTACACGCGCAGGACAAGGATACAAAGAATCATTCAACGCGCTTTTTGATGGGCTTGAAGTCAAAACGCCAGACGGCGACCCAATCAAATCCGAAATCGAACTGCAGGCAAACGGCGCAAGAAAACTCCTCGAACTCGATGGAAGAACAATAGACGAATTCCTACTTGTTTCAATAGGAACAGGAACATCATACACGTTCGTTCGACCGGATGGAGCCACACACTACCCTTTTGGAAACCCAATGGGCGGAGGATTCATACGAGGCTGCGCGCGAATACTCGACTTATCACCAACACACCTAGCACGAAGAGCAGAACGCGGAAAACCAGCGGACCTATTATTCAAACACGCACTGCCGCAAACCAAAGGAACGCCAGAAGGAGAACTTGTCATTTCACACTTCGCAAACATCACTGAAGACACGCCAAGCACAGATGTATGCGCAAGCGTCATCAACACAGTCGCGACCCTAATCACCCGAGACATCATGATGCTAGACTCATTCCCACACCAAAAACCAAAACACGTCGTCTACATAGGAAGCACCATGGAACTTATGCCCTCTCTTCAAAAAAAACTGGAGCTCTACCAGCCATTCATCCAAAAAGAACTACATTTCCCAAACCACGCCGCATACGCACTGGCCCTTGGAGCATACATACACTGTACCAAAAGTATTTAAGAATCAGGAACAGATAACGTCAATATGATTCCTGAATTCCTAGCGCACCCGCTCATATTCAACCCACTGGTCATACTCGCAAGCCTAGTTCTCCTGTACCTTAGCGCGGACTATCTTGTCGATGGAATATCCAACTACGCGAAAAAACTCGGACTATCAGATGCCATAATAGGAACAGTAGTCGTCGCTATGGCAGCGTCCGCGCCAGAAATAATAAGCTCAGTATCAGGATTCATCTCCGGATCAGAAAGCGTAGGATACGGAGCAATACTTGGAGCTAACATGGTCCACGTAGGATTCGCACTCGGACTTGTAGCAGTCCTTGGACGCAGAATAGAACTCGAACCAAGCCTTTTCACAAAAGAACGCGCGACCATCTGGGCAGCGCTAATGCTGCCATTCATACTCGCGCTAGATGGACAACTAAGCAGGCCTGATGGAGCGATACTCATCATAGCATTCGTAATCTATCTGCTGAATTTATGGCGCCTCGAAGGCACGTTTGGAAAATTAAAGAAAAACGTACCACTAAAAAGCATATGGAAAGACGCCTTCGTCTTCTTAGGATGCCTAGCCGCGCTTTTGCTAGCAGGAAAATACCTCGTCTTCAGCTCAGTGCAAATAGCGAACTATTACTCTATTCCTGCATACTTTGTCGCGCTCACAGTAATCGGAATCGGAACCACAATACCTGACATCGCGGTAGAACTTCGCAGCATAACAAAAAAACACGCAAGCATCGGACTTGGAGACCTGCTTGGAAGCCTCATAATCGAACTATTGCTCTTCTTTGGAATAATGGCAGTCATCTCACCAATAACAGTGCCTCTAACGCAAACAGCCAATGCACTCATATTTTTAGCAGCAAGCATAACACTCGTCATGTTCTGGATGAAACGCAAAGAACTCACCTGGAAACACGGAATTGCCTTCATGTCAATGTATTTCTTATTCCTCGCAACAGAGATTTGGCTCTCATTTTAAACGAAAGACATAAAACAAAGGACAAACAAATCAGACTTATGATACTCGTAGATGATCATTGCCATTTAACGCATGAGCTTCTAAAGAACCAGCTAGACGCCGTTTTAGAGAGAGCGCGAAAAGCAGGAGTCAAAGCAATCATATGCTCAGGCGTCAATGTTCCTACAAACCGCGAAGTATTAGAACTCGCCAAGAAATACGCACCTCTCGTTAGATGCTCGCTAGGAATCTACCCAATCGACGCGCTAGACATAGCTCCGGATGAAACAGGACTTTCACGCCAAATAGAACATTTCGACGTCGACAAAGAACTCGAATTCATACGCGCCAACAAAGAACACATCGCAGGCATCGGAGAAGCGGGCCTAGACTACCACTGGGTCAAAGACGAAGCGCTCAAGAAAAAAGAAAAAGAAAACTTCGCCAAAGTAATCAAAACCGCAGAAGATATCAAAAAACCGCTAATAGTGCATACGCGCGATGCTGAAGCCGACTGCATAGATATGCTTCAAAGCAGCTCTGTAAAAAACGTAGTCTTGCACTGCTTCACAGGACGAAAGCACATCGTAAAAAAGGCAATAGATCTCGGATATAACTTTTCCATTCCTGCGGTAATCGAAAAACTGCAACACTTCAAAATGGTAGCTGAAATGGCAAACATCAACCAATTACTCTCTGAGACAGACGGGCCCTGGCTATCCCCCGTGCCTGGACAGCCCAATGAACCAGCCAACGTAATCTACACTGTACGCAACATAGCCAAAATCAAAGGATTCACCGAAGAAGAAACCGCCAACAACATCTGGCTCAATTACCAAAGAATATTCTGCTAAAACAATTTCCCGCCCTGATGATTAGTCTGCTTCTGCTCACCATAATGCGCCTCTCCACGAAGCTCAGTAAAGCACAACTGCGCAAAACGCGCGCCAAGCTCGAGTTCGCTATCGAGGAACGGCAACAGCATGAATGCTAAAAAACCCTCATAACCCGCTTCACCAAATGTACTCAAAAGCGCAGACTGAGTGAACCTGAACAAACTTGTTCTCGCAGCGATATGAAACATCAAAGAACGAGGAGTGTTCACCCTCTCGCATGTGATGACGAAATACGGCTTCAAACGCTCCAACTTCACGCTCAATTTATCCACGACAACCTTCTCCTTGATGTCGTACCCCTGCAAACGATCCTCATAACCTTTGAGAACAAACGCTTTGCCAAGCTTAGGCTGCCGATTGTCTGATTTTTGAACTGCAAGCTTGCCACCATCATCAATCTCCACAATAGCCGCCAAGCGCATATCAAAACCGTTAGCTGTCAGCTGAGCATCAATATCAGCATAATCAGTAACGAGTTTATTCGACAGAATCTTCTCCTTCAAAACATCACGACTCAAATGCATAACATAAAGACTTTTAGAACTTTATTTAATCATTTCGGCAGCGCAACACCAATAAGAAAAATCCTCTCAGATTTTGCGCGATGATTGAGATATTTTGTGAAAAACCTCAAGCCATCATAGCGGACCAGCACCAATGAATTGCGCTCGGGAATTACACGAAGAACTTCAGTATCACCCTTCACAAAAACAGCATAACTCCCCTCAGTCTCACTCAAAGAATTCAAATCTAAAAAAAACAACACTCCCTTGCCAGACTTCAACGAATCATAAAGCAAAGAATAATCGCCCTTCGAGAACTTAGCAATCGTGAGCGCAGATAACCTAATTTTATGACCCACAATAGTCGATATGAGATTCTTGAACTCAGATGACTTCGCGACATCAGGAGCTTTTGAAACACTGTACGAGTACTTCAACGGATTATGCGCTTTTTGCCAAGATTTAGCGGATAAAACTTTCAACCATGCAGGAGATAGAAAATCAATCAAACGAAGAGCCCCATTATTCTTGAAATGCACACCTGCTTGCGCCAGCACATCATCAGAATACCTCGGGTTCAACCACTTAGCCATGGAACCACCCCGCGAAAGTCACCCTCTTCTTATCAGAAAGAATCTCCTGCACCTGATGAACAGACTTCGCTGATACTTTGAACAAGCAAAGCGCGCCAAAACTTGGAATAAACGACTTAACAACTTTATTTTTATCGAAAAACTGCAACGCTCCACCATCACGCTTTGTAAAACCACTTGACATCTGAACGACATACGCGACCTTCCTTCCCTCCAAACGATCGTCATGTGGAAGCAGATAATCAGTATCGCCATAAATGAAACCAGACATGTCTATTGAATGAAGAGTTTCACCAGTTATATCCGCTATGAACTTTATGAAACTTGGCGAACTAAAAAAAGAATGGAACTCGCGCAGAAGAGCATCCTCACACAATTTGATATCCTTTGTCTGACGGAATTGGAACAAATCGCTATTCTGCTCTGAAAACTCCTCACGCAAAAGCGCGTTCTGAACCTGAACCAATCGCTTTGAGAAAAAATCAGCAAGCACAAGATGAGCAAAAGGCTTTGCCTTTGAAAATTTCAAACGAAGAACCTCTTTCGACTTCAAATACTTCTGATTCACCCAGTCATGCATACCGACGCTAAAGCAACGCAACGTTTATAAACAATTCGACAGGACGACAAACATAAGAGCCCGTGGTCTAGCGGTATGATACGACATTCACACTGTCGTGGTCGCCGGTTCGAACCCGGCCGGGCTCATTTAACGTTACCACTTCCTTCAGAACACGAATCCTTTAAAATAAATACACGGCAAAACAATAAATGATTGCATTACTGATATTGCTGCCCGCGCTCACAATCGCAGACTACCCCTCATTTCTATTTGACAATTCAACATACGCAGGAATGATAATAGTAAGCGACATCAAAGAACCAGCAGAAGCAATCGCGGTCAACACCATACTCAACTCGCTACCAACATACGCAATCCCAACAAAATCAAAATACAGAGATGACACAATACGGGCAACTCCTAAACAACTGCTTGAATCCATCCACAAATCATCAACAATAGAGCACATAACAACACCAACTCTCATCATCGGAACCACCTGCGCAAACAAATGGGCAGACCTGCTAATTCCCAGTACGACCTGCGAAATATTCAAGCAACAAGAAGCAGTCATCAGCACTCACACAATAAACAGCCATCCAGTAATTTTAATCACGGCAACAAACGCAAGCATGGTACAAGAAGCCACCAGCTACCTGCACAACTCCAAATCACAACTAGCCGCCCAACAAATCCACATCCTCAAAGGAACATACGCCTACTCAAGCAGAGGCGATGCAGAACCTCTTGCCAGCAATATATCAAAAATAAACAGAGACTTACAAGAATACCGCCAAACACCATACAAAAAATACGGACAAGTCATCAGGAACTTACACTCAGACAGAATACAACCACCTTACCCAATCCTTAACTGAGCCAAAATAAAACTAGCCCGCTCATCAGGCGATAACAGAGGAACTTGAACCAAATCATACCCTGCTTCGTAATACACACTCGCAAGCTCATCATGCAAACGCCTTGCAAGAGCAGGATCCTTCTCGTAACGCTCTGCATCACTTACAAACCGCTCTAACGGACTTAACAAAAACACGCGCGCATAACCATGCTCAACCTCTGCAAGCTCGCGAGGTACTTCGATTCCATTCACCCTGCAATACGCCCGCCCATCAAGCACGCCCCTATCACAAAACGCGCCAGCAGGGGCGTCTTTCTCACGCTCAAGCTGAAGAACAAGAACCAACTGCTGAAACCCGCAAAAATCAGTCCACGGCAAAATACCACCCTCACGCTTTGATTCCCTTGCGATAACATCACGAGCAGCCTCAGGAACAACAGAAAACCCACGCGATTCAAGAACACCCAACGTTGTGCTCTTACCAACACACGGACCTCCAGTGATGACGTACTTCATACACAATAGCAAGAGTTGCAGTGAATAAAAACGCATCTATGAAAAAATAGGGCAGAGTGTTGCATGGCAAAGATGACACAAGACTTATAAACCACCCAACGGCAAGAATCCACCAACGGGGCTATAGTCTAGTGGTAGGATGCAAGGTTCGGGACCTTGTGGCCCGTGTTCGAATCACGGTAGCCCCATATTGAGGAGGATTTCGAGAATTCGAAAACCGCGCGAATTTTATTTTGTTCACGGTTTTTGCGTTTTCGGGACCTTGTGGCCCGTGTTCGAATAAAGAAATTGCCATTGGCAAGTTCTGTCTTTCATTTTGGGTGTGTACATGGCAAAACCCCAAAATGAAATCACAGTAGCCCCATTATTGGAGGCCGACTTCGAGAATTCAAAAGGAAAACAATAGTCCTGTTGATGTAATTTCGGGAAAAAAGTGGAAACCGTGCGAAAAACTGAATAAAATTCGCCCATCAACAAGTATATAAGGAAGATTGTTTCATTTTGATGCGTGGTGTCGAAAAAACTTCAACAGCTATTTCTCATTTCAATACCACTATTTGTAGTTCATGGTTTGGAAGAATACTGGACGGGATTTTATAACGTCGATCCTATTTTCAAAATTGTATTCAATTCTTTTGGAACCATGAATCTTTTCCAAGCGTTATTTCTTTTATTTCAAATAATGTTATGGGCACTTTTTATATTTTCTTATCTCATTCTTAGAAAGAAGTGGTTGATTGGTTTAATGGCCATATTAGGAGTAGTCTTTATTTTTGAAATACACCACCTGATCGAAGCAGTGATATTGCGGGCCTACTATCCTGGAAGCATCTCAGCGTTATTGTTTCCAATCATCGGATTTTTCTATTGGAAAGAACTGATAAAAAATTGGAACTAAAAAGAATCAAAGTTCTGATTTCATCTCAGCCAATCTGTCCTTTATACCACTCAATCTGTTCCTTGATTCGCCCAATTCATTGGCATAATTTGTCAATTGTTTAAGGTCTGAAAAAACCTTTTTAAAATATGCGAGTTTATTTTCCTCACGCACTGATTCTGAAGACCTTACTGATATACCGGCACTAACCAGCCGAGTAATAATTCCTGAAAGTTCTTGGATTGTGTTATCAAGTTCTTTGATGATTGGTTTACTGGCCATTTTTTGTTACCTCATTCAATAGCTTCCTTGATGCATTCCCCTTTAAATAAGTTTCTACGCTCAGATTTGGAAAACCTCCTCCCTGGTTTTTCGGATGGACTGCATTTTCCATGGTGTCGCTTCAAGTCTGCAGGTCATGCGAAGCGCGGTGATTCGAACGTCCTTCTGAACACACCCCCAAAACATATATAAATCGTAAAGCCATAAAGAGCGTTGAAAAGAGATGAAAATAAGCATAGACACTTTGTCGGACTCGAAAGAACACATACTCAGGGCTATTGAACTGCTAAAGCATATAGTTGGAGAGAACGCTCATACCAACTCACCTGCAGCGCTTGAACCAACGCAGGACATGGCAGGGCTAATGAGCATATTCGACAATACTCCCGCGCCAATAGAACCGCAAGCACCTCAACCAATCACGCCCGCGCCACACGTGCAGGAAAACGAAGAAAAAGACATACCCCGAATAGAATTCTACTAACATGGCGCAAAACCCAATCCACCAAATCGCAAATGACACACGGCTTTTGCGAGAACAACTCGTGGAGAAAGTGCCAGGCCATTTTGATATGCGACACGTCATAAGCGCATGGCTTGGCAGCCTATTCTTCGGATTCACATTCGTACTAAAAGGACTCCTCTTAGAAATAGGACTTCGACTCGACACAATACATCTTGTTCTTCTTGTTGTCGCAACTCTAACCATAATCTCGGCAGAAATATACTTTGTCGGATACGCGCGCGTGCCTGACAAGCAAAAACGCAGATTCTTCCAATTCTGGATAAAAAGAATAAGCGCATATTACGGCATAGCAATATTCACAAGCTTCCTACTGCTAAGCGTTTATGGCATCACAACATTCATCCCAGACCCTAAACTCATCCTCAAACTCGTAATAGCGATAAGCTTTCCAGCAGGCGTAGGCGCCGCCGCAGGAGACCTACTTAAGAGATACTAAGAGCAAAGCATTTAAAACGCCCCTTCTTGAAGCACAATATGCCATATAGATTCCTAGAAGATATCACCCAAGCAGATGTAGCATTCAAAGCCACAGGCAAAACTCTAAACACGCTATTCAAATCAGCAGCTCATGCAGTCATAGAAACAATGGCAAACCCAAAAACAGTAAAGCCAAAACTCACATTCGAATTCACCAAAAAAGAACAAACAGTGGAACGCCTATTATTTGAATTCCTAGAAGAGATAATCTACCTCAAAGACAAAGAAGCTGCAGTCTTTTGCAGCATAACAGTCAAAGTAAATGAGAAAACACTAGAAGCAAAAGCAATCCTTAAAGGAGACACTGTGAATCCCAAAAAGCAGGAACTACACCAAGACGTCAAAGCCATCACCATGCACAATTATAAAGTCGAACACAACAAAGAATGGAAAACAACAATCGTACTTGACATATGAACGAATTCCAAAAACCGGAAATGAAACAAAGCTCTGAATATACTTGGGACATCCCTCAAACATACAAAAAAGGAATGAACGTGCCCGCAAGGATATACGCAAGCAAAAAACTACTTGAAGGAATGGACAATTCAGTCTACAACCAACTAACAAACGTAGCATGCCTTCCGGGCATAGTCAAACACGCACTATGCATGCCCGACGGCCACAGCGGATACGGCTTTCCAATAGGAGGAGTAGCAGCTTTCGATCCCAACACAGGAGTCATATCGCCCGGAGGCATTGGATTTGACATCAACTGCGGAATGCGCCTTGTCACGACAAACCTCACATACAACGACATGAAACCACACCTCAAAAAACTCGTCGATTTACTATACACCAAAGTCCCATCAGGAGTAGGCGGAACAGGATTCGTAAAAGTCGACAAGCCAAAATTCAGAGAAGTCATGAGCCTTGGCGCCAAATGGTGCGTCGACCAAGGATACGGCTGGGAAGAAGACCTTGAACGCATAGAAGACTATGGCAGAATAAAACAAGCAAACCCAGACCAAGTGAGCGACAAAGCGGTCAGCCGCGGAATCAATCAAATAGGAACACTCGGCTCAGGAAACCACTACCTTGAAATACAATACGCAGGAGAAATATTCGATGAAAAAACCGCAAAACAATTTGGCATACACAGCAAAGACCAAATCTGCGTAATGGTCCACTGCGGAAGCCGCGGATTCGGACACCAAATAGGAACAGACTATCTAAAAATATTCGCAGACGCGATGAAAAAATACGAGCTACACGTACCTGACCCTGAACTCTCCTGCGCTCCATTCAACAGCACAGAAGGACAAAAATATTACGAAGCGATGGCATGCGCCGCCAACATGGCTTTCGCCAACAGGCAAGTCATACTGCACAGAATACGCGAGTGCTTTAGCCAAACATTCGAACGAACAGCCGAAGACCTCGACATGCACCTAGTCTACGACGTAGCGCACAACATAGCCAAAGTAGAAGAACACAAAGTAGACGGCAAAAAACGAAAACTTGTAGTGCACAGAAAAGGAGCCACACGATGCTTTGGCCCATCACGCGAAGAACTCGCTCCAAGATTCAGAAAAACAGGACAGCCAGTAATAATCGGCGGAAGCATGGAAACCGGAAGCTACCTACTAGTCGGAACAGACAAAGCGCTCGAAGAAACCTGGGGAAGCACCGCCCACGGCAGCGGAAGAACCATGAGCAGAACACAAGCGCGACGCGAAGTCAAAGGACAAGAACTCCAAAAAGAAATGGAAAAAAGAGGAATATATGTTAGAACCGCAAGCTACTCAGGCCTAGCTGAAGAAGCAGGATTCGCATACAAACCAATCTCAGAAGTAATCGATGTCATGCACAACGCAGGAATCAGCAAGAAAGTCGTGGCATTCAAACCTATCGGGAATGTGAAAGGCACCGCTATGCTGAACCAAATGATTCTTCTGCCTCTGCTCCTATTTGCTTTCTTAATTCTACAACTTCTGTTTTGATATCTCTCCAGCGGATGAGCCCCTTCTTGCTAAGCGCAATTACTTGTTTTCTGCGAAGAATCTTTTCTTTGTGCTTTAGCCTCAAAAGGGCCAATAATGCCAGCGTATCTTCTTTTCTATAAACTTCAAGAGCGAAATAATCTTTATTGTACCTCATCAATTTTCCATTCCAATATCTAATTCGTCCTGCTTCAAAAGTACGGCTAAAACTCGGCCTGAATCTTAGATTGGTCAGTCGTTCGTTTATCTCACTAAGAAGTTGTTTATCTTCACCGAATATTCTGACAACATATTGAAAATACTTGCCTGCTTTTCTCACTAGAACACTGCCGTCCGCATCTATAAGCCCTGATAGAAATGAGATGAAGTTACTTTCAGTCACCCAATCTGGAATCCTGTCTTTCGAACGTTCTTCGAGAAAAGAAAAACTGCAATAGTCCAGGTCCACCCACAATGCATACTTTCCATCTTCACTCTTTCTGCAGTTGACCATACCATACTTGTCGAACTCACAAGTAAAAAGATCGACAAAACATTTTCTTGTCGTATACGTTACGGCTCTTAGTGTGAATTTTGATTTTTGAAACACGTGAACATCGCCAAGAACGAATCCATAAAGATATGCTTTATCCTGATTGGAGCCTGAAAACTGATGTCGCAAGTATTTCATGTTTGCGTTTCTCACCGATTCATCATTGCTAAGAATGCGGATGTCATTCTCCTTAAGGATCTTTGTTGCTGTTGCCCTATTTATACGAAACTCTAACGATATAGCTCGAACAGATGGATTCTCCACATAGCGTTCAACAAGCTTTGCCGCATTGATATGCTTGCGCTTTGCGAGTTTTGCAGATTCTCTAACACCCCTAATAAACAAGCCAGCTCTTTTTAAATGATAACCTAGCGTGTTAGGATGGATATGTAACTTGTGCGTCTTCTCCAAGAAATCTGACGTTTCTCTCAATGAATGACCTTGTTCATAGAATTCTTTGGCTGCAACGACAATCGTTTGTTCCACAAGTCAGTCGCACGCACAATAGCTTAAAAACCTCGTGAGCGAATTTGTCCAGTGGGTCTTATTGAAATAAGTATTTAAACCTCCGTCCATTCAACCAAAATATGGCCAACGAACTAACCATACTAGCAGACATCATCTTCGGTAAAATACAATCCTGCATAGAACTGAAGAGCAAATACTACAAATTCGACCAGCAGCTCAAAACGCACGTAGAAAAAACACTCGCTGAAGCAAAAAGCGAGAATATTGTTCTTCAGGCAAAAATCAGAACCGCGCTAGCCTCTGAAAAAAATGAGACCACCAGAACTTCGCTCGCACAAGCATTTGAAGCCACGCAAGACATAGAACAAAAACTAGAGCCAATACTCTTTGACTGCGAGCGAAACCTAACACAAAACAGAACACGAGACCCGCTTTTATCTGCACTCCATAGACTAAAAACCACTCTTGCGGACGCTGCATCAGCTATAAAACCAGCAATAGAAGAAAGCAAACTCAAACAATTCCAGACAATCTGGACAACAACAGGAGCAAAACGCGAAGTACTCGCGATAATAACACGCCTTTGCACCCTAAAAGAACTGATAACTGAAAACTACACTGAATACTTCATACGAAAAAACAAGATTTCACCTCCAGACAGCTCAACACTGGTTGACGGCACTTACAAACGGCAAGGCCAAATAGAATCAGAAATCACAAGCGCGATACAAGCATTGCAAGCAAAACTCCAACCACTCCTCCCAAACGATTTGCGAATAGTGCATTCAGACAGCCCTCATAACGTGCCAATACTACACCTTGGACCGACAATGGTCTGCAACGACCTCAACTTCGAACAACTGCCCTCGCTCGCCTCCAAAGACCCAAGAATGATACCAATTAGCCTTATATGCGCGCTATACACAACACACTTCTTTGAAGAAGGAACATTCCACCACAACTATCAAAGCGGACCATACTCAATCTCACTCACAATGAAAAAACTATACCTTCTGCTTCCAGTTCTACAACAAGCAATACCAGCAATAGATTTTGAACAAATAAAAGATGCATGCAAAACTCTTTGGTCTACAAAACGAGAACAGTTCAGCGGCCTTGTGGACCATCTTCTACGCACTGAAGGCTTCGCCAAATATTATTCACGAGAAAATATGTGGAAAGACTGATCAGCGAATAAAGAAATTGCCTGAAACCAATAAAATGCCATGCGTTTTATGGGCCCAGAAAACGCAAAGCGTTTTCTTGGACTCGCTATCCCACCGGAGCAGAGCTCCACGGTATTTCGCGAGTTTTCTCCTACAAGACAGGCAATTTCTGTCTTACCGTTTGAATCTTTCAACTGCAGCAAGCTGCAAAGTATCAAATTCAAACGGTAATCAATCCAACAACCAAATTCACAAAAATAAGAACGACGAAGAACAAACTCACATACGACCAAACCCTGATGCCGTTTTTCCTGAATAACTTCACGCAGACCAGCTGGAACATCCTGCCCCCATCAAGCGGGCCCAACGGAAGCAAATTGAAAAGACCGATGCCAATGTTGAGCATAAACAAGACGACAAAAAGAGTCGAAACCCATTTGAGTATCATCGGAGTTACTGAACCATACATTTGCGCGAACGTCTCGTTCACATCAAGATGAGGACTTGCCTTGATGCCCATATACGGCCTAGATTCGTTCGAAAGACTTGAGCCAAGAGTCAGATTGAAAACGGCATCCTTTGTACCGACCTCAATAATATCACCTGGCGCATATGAAGACAAGACAGTAGAAACATTCGCTGAAGAATGAATCGGCTGATCAGCAAGAGCGATAAGTATGTCACCATCCTTAAGCCCCGAATCAAGCGCAGGACCTGAAACTTCAGTTAGTTCCACACCGCCAGGCAAGAACGCCATGCTCAAAAGAGGATTAAACAAAGCCAAAATCCCGAACATCAGAACGGCGAAAATAATATTCGAGAACGGACCTGCCGCGAACACTGCAAGCTGCGACCTTGCGGGTTTAGCGCTTAACTGCACTTCATCGGGCTCTACAAACGCCGCAGGGATTATTGGAACAAAAATACTCAAAAACGCGAACCCACTAGACTTCACCCTCATCTTATGCACGTTCGCTAGAACACCATGAGCGAACTCGTGAACAAGCGCTATCAAGAAAATGCTGATAATCCAATAACTGAACGGAATGTAAAACACTCCCTTGGCCTCTATTGGAAGCACCGGCTGAACGCCAGGAACGCCTGAACCTGTGAACAACATTATCGTATTGCGGATAAGCTCGATTGCTATGAGAGCCATTCCTAGAAAACCAACTCCTGTGCCGATATCACCTAGCACACGAAGAATACGAGGAAACCTTTGCGCGAAACGCTTCATCCAAGACAATCCAAAAGATGAACGATACATAATCACATACAAAAGAGGGAACAACGCCTTTTGAACCTCAATACGAGAACGCCTAGCCCACAAAAACACCGCTAACGCTACAATAAAAACAACAGCGAATAAGCCGTCAACAGTCATAAGAACTACTTCTTACGCTTCGGTTTAAATTTCTTTCCTGCGCACAAACGGCACTTGACCTGTCCTTCCGTAACCTTACGAGGAGGAGAGCGCAAAACAGACTTGCAACGCCTGCAAACAAACTTGTTACGAAACAAACGAACATCAGCCTCAGGGAACTTAACCATATTACTCAGTACCTCCCTTAATCTGCTTCATATACTTCTCACCAAGAATGGTCCAATAAATAACCTTGCAATTCGCTACAACCTGACCTGCGAGTTCTTCTGGAATCTTCAAATCGAAAGTCTCGAAAGTCTCATCATCCATAACATTCGCTGAATCACCAGTGACGCTAAGAACAGAAGCTGACTTCTTCTCAATAATAGGAACCTCAACGTTATCGTGAGCAGGCAAAACAATCTCCCGCTTCTTATTGTCCATAATGCCAATAGCCACAATACGAGCCTTAGCATGGCCGTGCTTACCTGACTTTGACGTCTCGGCGCTTGCGACCTTGCACGCTATACCATCAATCAAGATATAGCTGTTCTCCTTAATATTGCCCGCACCAGTTACTTTCGTGCTCATAGAAGGCAAGGGGATATGGGGGGTTTAAAAAGGTTACTGTTGGACTTATAAATCACTTCAATAGCCACTCGATCTCTTCATCCTCAAGCTTGAGCTCCTCGCCTATATTTTGAGCGCTAGGATGCTTGCCCTTGAACAAACGCTGAATGTGAGGCATGCTCTGCTGCAAAGCCTTTCTTGCCGAACAATGCGAAGCGAACGCAAGCTTCTTTGAAACCTGCTGGCGCTTAGCATACTTCTGCTTTGCCATCCACAATTTGAGCAAACGCTGAGTGCGAGTATATTCAACAACAACCGCCTGCTTCTTATCCTTTGCAACAGCCACACCAGCAGTCATCAAAACATTAACGTACACCAAAAACCGCCAGTACTGCCAACGCCTAATGCGGCCACGAAACATATCAGCTCTCGACAATGAATCATACGCCCTCGCAAGGTCAGCTGGCACCTTGTACTCCTTGGGCAAATTCTCATCAATCCAAAGCAAACTCTCATCAAGGTCCTCTTCCACAGTATCGAGCGCTGACACTGCAAGAGCAGGGTCAGTCGATTTTAGAATCTTCACCAAAGCCTGCATAATGCTCTCGGTTCGCTGCCTATCATGCAAAGTATTGAGCGAATCCATAGAAAAACCAACTGAAGACAAAACCTGCAAATCAATTAGAGCACCACGCAAATCTCCGCCGCTGCGCCTTGCCAACGCCTTGAGAACATCATCAGACACTGTAAGTTTTTGCGCTTCGACAACACTCTTGATAGCAGGAAGCATTGAGACTACGCTCAACGCAGGAAACTCTACAAGCACGCACTTGCTCTTAATGGAACTGAGCTTTTGCTCAGATGCATCATTTGCCACCAAAATAATCGGATACTTCGAGGAAGCGAGAAGTTCGCCAATCGCGCCAATGCCTCCTCTATCCTCGTTTCCCGCAAAACCATCAACCTCGTCAATAAAAATGAGCTTTCCAGTCCCAAACAAACTCATCTGCTTTACTGCGCCCCCAATCTTAAGCTCAATCTCATCAGCCTTCCTGTAATCCGACGCGTTAACCTCAACAAGCTCCAAATTGAGCTTTTTAGCAAGAGCGTGAATAGCAGCAGTCTTTCCTGTGCCTGAAGGACCGTGCAAAAGAAGCGCGCGCTTCTTCTGCTTAGAATAATTCGACACAAAATCCAACAAGACTTTAGTATCGTGAGGAATATCCTCAAACTTAGGAGCGTATTTTTGAACCCAGTGCATACTATTTTGCCAACATCAAGCACTATTAAGGTTTACGGTGGCATAATGTTTAAATATCACAATAAAGACAACTCGCACAATGAAGCCAGTCGATATAACATTCAAAAAAATAGAAGTCAATGACTACTACAGCCAACTTGACCAAGTCAAGATAAGAATATTATTCAACGACGGCAAAGACAAAGCACTTGAAAAACAGCTCACGATAAAGACACCCGAACTGCACGTGCAAGAATTCCTCAAAGAAATAAGAACCAAACTCAAACAACAACACAGCGTGACCACTCTTGATGACGACCCGCTCGCAGCGACAGTCGTCTTAAGATTCACCCAAGAAACAGACATCGTTGAAGAGAAAATGACCAGATTCCTATCCCAAGTCAACGAACGCATACGCTCAGGAAAGCTCGCAAAGCTAAGCTACTGGGATATGGAAAAAAAGGTGAAAGGATTTGCAGCACAGTTCTAAATATGGCTCTTGAGCAACTTTTATAAACAAGACCGCGCGCTCGAAGCATAATGACACTTCCAAAACTAACCGACCTTAAACATTGGACGCCCGCAATCGAAAGCGAAATAACAAAAGCTTGGAAACAGTCTGAACGCTGGCGACTAAAACTAGACAAAAAACCAATCTATTCCATAGATACTCCTCCTCCCTACATCAATGCGCCAATACACATGGGACACGCAGTAACATACTGCTATATGGACTTCTTCGCACGCACAAAACGAATGCAAGGATTCGAAGTACTATTTCCATTAGGACTTGACCGAAACGGCCTTCCAATCGAACTTGGCGCGGAAAAGAAATACAACATAACACCATACAAAGTCGGAAGGGAAAAATTCATAGAATACTGCGAACAGCTTTTGAGCGAAATGGGCGCTGAAAGCATAGATACCTTCTCAAAACTTGGAATCTCATTCACCAGCTGGCAACACGGCGACCATCTTGGCGCAGTGTATAACACGGATAGCCCAGAGTACAGAACAGTATCACAATCAACATTCATCTCTCTTTACAAACAAGGAATCATCTACGAAGACAAACGAATCAACAACTGGGACCCTAAACTGCAAACAACCATCGCGGACAGCGAAATCGAATACCAGGAACTACCAAGCTCATTCAACCACGTGCGCTGGAAAATCAAAGAAACAGGCGAAGAAATAGTAATAGGCACGACAAGACCCGAACTCATCTGCACCTGCGCCATGGTAATCTACCACCCTGAAGACGCACGATACCAAAAACTCAAAGGCATGCACGCAGTGACACCTGTTTATGGCAAAACAGTGCCCATAATGGCGCACCCATTCGCCAACCCTGAAAAAGGAAGCGGCCTTGTAATGATGTGCAGCGCAGGAGACATCCACGACATACAATTCTTTCGAGAAATGAAACTCAAGCCGACAATCGCAATCAACCAAGACGGCAAAATGAACGAACACGCAGGACTTTTACAAGGACTCAAAGTAAAAGAAGCCCGCGAAAAAATGATTGAAGAACTACGCACAAAAGGACTGCTTGAAAAAGAAGAAAAAATAACGCACAGAACGCCGGTAAGCGAACGAAGCAAAGTGCCAATCGAATTCATAGAAATGCCAGAATTCTATCTCAAACAAACACACCTCAAGAATGAATTGCTTTCAATCTCAAAGAACATGAAGTTTTTCCCGGAAGATGCTCGCAGACTACTTGAAGACTGGATAGAACAAGTAAGCATCGATTGGCCGCTCTCACGCAGAAGATACTACGCGACACCAATACCGCTTTGGAACTCGAAAGGACTTGTTGCGGTTCCGCCAGAAGGCAAATACTACATACCGTGGAAAGAACAGCCGCCTGCTGACGCAGAAGTGTTCAAGAACGGCCAAAAAATAGGCACTGTGAAAGACTTTTCTAACGAACAATGGACTGGCGAGACAAGAATCCTCGACACATGGTTCGACAGCTCAATTAGCGAACTTGTAATACTCAAATACAAAAAAGACAACGCGTTCTTCGAAAAAGCGTATCCTGCAAGCCTTAGACCGCAAGGCAAAGAAATTGTCCGAACGTGGCTGTATTACACAATACTACGAGGATACCTAGAAACCAAAAAAGCCTGCTTTAACGATGTATGGATACACCAGCACATAACAGATGAAAGCGGGCGCAAAATGTCCAAATCACTTGGCAACGTAATCGACCCGCAAAAAATAATCGCAAAACACGGCGCTGAAGCTTTACGATTATGGGCCGCAACAGAAGGCAACTTGGCGAAAGGAGACTTGCGCTGCTCAGAAGAAAAAATCGCAGCAGAACTCAAAACATTGAACAAACTACTCAACATATCAAAATTCGTACTGCAGTTTGAAAAGCCGAAAAAAGTTCCTGCGCTAATGCCGCTCGACCAGTTGTATATTGACCTACTAGAAGACATCACCGCAACTGCCGCGAAAAACTACTCAGACTATGAATACCATGTGCCGCTGCTCAAACTACGCAACTTCCTATGGGAAGCATTCGCATCAAACTACATAGAACTAGTCAAAACACGAGCGTACAACAAAGAAAACGAATTCAATCTTTTAGAGAGTGAATCTGGCCGCTACACACTCTATTGGCTCCTAGAAAGAATGGCCACACTACTCTACCCAGTCGTGCCACAAATAACCACCGTAATAGGCCAAGCAATAGGCACAGACATGGAAAATGCCACGTTCCCACAAGCCAAAAAAATAACAAACGACCTGAGCCTCATTGATGAACTTGCCGCATTCAACACACTAGTATGGAAGACAAAAAAAGAGAAGGCAATATCACTCAATTCACCGTTATCTGAAATGCAAATACCTGACAAATTGAAACTGTTCGAAAAAGACTTAAAACTGTGCCACAAACTGCAATAAGTGGGATGGACGACGGCTTAAAGGGAACTTCTGCGATTTATGGCGGACAAACCCTGGCGAAACGGCCATAGCCGTCAAGACCCCTGCTGCCACCACAATATGAATTATCAACAAGATTGTCGACAGCAAGCGGCCGCAACTGGTCCTGCGCCGGATTCTGAACCACCCAAAATCGCATAGCAGTATTTCGCTTCAACAAACCAAACACCAAAGCAGCATACTCCTTCAACAACTCCTTATCACCCTCAAACACGGCAAGCCAACCCTTATGCTCAATCACCTGCGCTTGAGTCAATAACTGATTGTAAATATCATCATTCGTATCAAGCTGCGGACCTGCAAAATCACCGTATCGTACCTCAAGAAACGCATCCCTGAAAGACGCAGGAAGCTCGAGCAAATGACTACTCAAACGAACAATCTTAAACTTCGTACTACCACCCTTATACACAATCGAGCTACACGAATCAAGCCAACTAGACCACAAACTCCCAGCTCTACCAGTAGCCGCGTACTGCGCCAAACGCGCCTGAACATTCTCCTTAAAAGTCAACGGACGCACCACACCAAGCTCAAAAGGATGCTGACCAACCTCTTTCTTATCCACATTACACACCGCTCGCAACATCCCCATAACCTCGGCAAAAGGACTGTCCGCACGAACAACCTCCCACCTATGCGGCAAACACAAATCCAAACCAGCACTCTGACCATACTGCTTCAAAGCACCACGATAACGAAGAACATCCTCCCACATCCCAGACGCAGCCTTACGCTTCAAATCACTCAACTTAACATCAGCCATAAAAAATAAACAAGTAAGAACCCATTAATAAACATAATCATTTAACAAACTGCAAAAGCAAAATGACGGCAAGTTGCAGGATGGAAGATGGCAACTGGAAAATTTGGACGATACGACTAAAAAAAAACTACCCTATGAGAATGTTAGGAAATCTACGCAATTACTATTTCCGCTTCAGGAGTTTCAATTTCTGTGAATTTATGTTGTTCAATAATTCCTTTGATTATTTGGCAGTGTAGTTTTATTAGCTGTTGAACAGTTGGATTTTTCTGATTGATAGTGTACAGTTGTATGTTGCCTATCTTTTTTGTGGATAAAATAAGACTTTGTTTGAGCACGTGTGGAAAAATTTTGTAAAAAGTTGCTCTCCCAATCTCTGCTGCGCGTATAATCCCTGTTGCGCTGTACTCTAACCGTCTGCCAGTAATAAGTACATCGAGTATCTTTGCTTGGGGGTTGTAGCCCAATACATCAAGGAATGCGTTTTTCTCGTTCATCGCTATTCTGAAAAACATCAGAGTATTTAAATGTTCCTTTAATGAACAGTGCAGTTCTCTAAATGAACAGTTAAACAAATGTTTAAATAACTCAAAATTATTGTTAAAGTATGAAAGAGGCGTTCAAGGCAACTATTCTCGAGTTCTTACTCAAGAAAAACTGCATTGGCGGCGTACACACGCCGCTTGGCCGAGTTAAGTCGTGCATTGAGCTGCATTCAAAACCGGACAAAAAAGAATTCGAACAGGCACTTGATGAATTAGTCAAAGAGACATGGGTTATTTCTGCAACCAAGAGAACAGGTAAAGGAACAGACATCCACCTATCATTAAACCCACGAACGCTCGGCCAAATTTCTGAATTCCTCAGAACACATTAAAGCTTTGAACCAATAGTGAACATCGTCCCAAAAGTCAAAGGAAGTTGTGCAATCTGAAAAGAGTGTTCATTTCTATTTTGGAGGTATCACACTTAGAATGAACTGAAACATGGTCAGAAACTACGGCTCTTACGCTCTCTTCTTAGCAAATCACCAATATCAAACAAACGCTTGACGACCACTTTGCCGTCCATCGGACCCACAACGTCACCATAACCAATACACTCACTGTGCCGGTTCAAAATGACAACACGATCGCCAATCTTCGGGTCAGTATGCTTCACAATACTCTTGCCGAAAACGTCCCTGCCGCAAATGAAAAGCCACTCGCCTTCGGGGTTTACCACAACCCTGTGCTTTGCAAGCCTTCCAATCTCCTGCAAGAAACCAATTGACGGAATAAGAACAGGACCTCTAAGATGCGCAATACATTCGCCGATAAAAAGCGGACGCTTCGACAAAAGAGACTTATCCTTGAAACTAAAATACGAACGGCCGACAAGCTCGGCAGCTACCTTCTTCTGAATACCAAATAGCGCGAGAAATTCTTCAAGATTCATATCCGCACCAGCTTCGCAATGAAAAACCCTTCAGTACCCGTCTTATGAGGCCACAAACGCTTGCACAAAGCAATCGAAGAGTCTAGTTTTTGCCCAAAAACATCAGTTAGCGCAGAGTCTCCAACTTTAAGATTCACCTTCTCAAGACGCACAGGAAGATTCTCCAAAGCCCACTGCATATTAAGCTCATTCTCCTCAGGCTCAAGAGAACAAGTGCTGTAAATAAGAACTCCTTCTTGTTTAAGGCAATCCACCGCGTTCTTTAGCATACGCTTTTGAATCGCAGAACTTCTTAGAACACCATCATAATCACGCTTTTCAAACCACTCCTTCTCGCTCAAATAATTACCCGCACACGGAGCGTCAAGAAGAACCTTGTCAAACTGAACGTTAAGACCTTTTGCCAGCGCAGAATCGCCCTTGAACACAGTAGCGTTACCAACCCTGCACCGCTCAAGATTCATGAGCAAACTAGGAATCCTATGCTCCTTGAGTTCATACGATATGATTGTGCCTTTGTTCTCCATCAAAGCAGCCATCTGAGTAGTCTTGCCGCCAGGAGCCGCGCCACAATCCAAAATCAATTCACCCGGCTTTGGATCAAGCACTTCAACCGGAAGCTGAGCTGCCGCCTCCTGCAAATAATAAAGACCAAGCAAAAACTCAGTAATAGCGCCAAGAGAAAACTTGCTCTTAACAACACGATAACCATCCCGCGTGAATGGAACACGCTCGAGAACGACACCAAGCGCGGAAAGCCGCTCGACAAGAGCTTTAGCAGAAATCACGAGAGTATTCACTCGCAAAGTCTTCGGGATATCGATATCGACAATCTCCCCGCCTAGCTGAGCGTAACGCTCACGAAAAAATTCTCTTCCACCTTTGACCATGCGCAGTGTCCTCAACAGCAATTCCGTGTTTTTTCAACTCATCGCGAAGCTCATCAGCTCTCGCGAAATTCTTAATCTTGCGAGCGTTCTCACGCTCAGCTATAAGTTTGGCAACATCAGCAGAAAGCTCCTCCTCAACTGAAAGAATGCCAAGAACAGAATCTATCTCTTTCATGAATTTATCAACCAACTTCGCATCCTTCTTACTCAACTGATGGATTCCAAGCTTGTTAATCTCGTTCATAAACTCAAATAATGATGCGAGCGCCGAACTCATCTCCAAATCATCATCAAGCGAGGATTCGAAAGCAGCCTTCGCTCGCTCGATTGCGCTTGCGACCTCCTTCTTCTCTTCTGAACCGTGCGCTTCTTTAAGCTTTAGAACAAAATCATTGAAACGCTGAACAGCCACGGTGGCAGCATCCAATGATTCGAACGTGAAATTCATCTTCTGACGATAATGCGAAGATAGAAGCAAGTAGCGGACAGCAAGAGGAGCATAACCTTTCGCCAAAATATCACGCAATGTGTAAAAGTTACCAAGAGATTTGGACATCTTCTTATTGTCCACAAGAAGGTGCTCTGCGTGAAGCCAATACTTGGAAAACGGCTTTTCTACACAACCTTCTGTCTGCGCAACCTCATCTTGATGATGCGGGAAAAGCAAATCAATTCCACCCGTATGAATGTCAATTGTTTCAAACTTATCCGGATGGAAACCGCGCTCGAACATCTTAGTCAAATGCTTCGCGCT
The DNA here is from genome assembly GCA_018302815.1 of Candidatus Woesearchaeota archaeon. Lineage (GTDB taxonomy): Archaea > Nanobdellota > Nanobdellia > Woesearchaeales > ARS49 > JAGVZE01. Next base: position 5,418 of record JAGVZE010000014.1, on the reverse strand, counting down.
CATAGCACTACACTCAACATGCCAACCAGGACGGCCCTCGCCAAACTGAGCAGGCCATTTAACATCACCATCCGCCTTGTCCCAAAACTTCCACAAAGCAAAATCCGCCACATTCTCTTTCTCATACTCATCCTTAAGAATACGCCCTGAAGCGCCTGCCTTAAGACCCGCAAGGTCAATATGAGCGAGCCTGCCATAATCCTTGAACTTATCAATAGAAAAATAAACACCATCCTGACTCTTGTACGCAACACCCTTCTTCAAAAGATAATCTATCAACGCGACCATTTCAGGAATATGCTCAGTCGCCTTAGGATAAACCTCAACCTTCTCAATATTTAACGAATCACAATCCTTGAAAAACTCATCAATATACTTCTGAGTGAACTCCTTAAGAGAAATCTTCGCCTTTTGACTGTCACGAATAGTCTTATCATCCACATCAGTGAAATTCTTCACCTGCGTGACCTTAAACCCCTTATACTTGAGATACCTTCGCAGAACATCCTCAAACACGAAAGTACGCAGATTACCAATATGGACAAAATTGTAAGGAGTTGGACCACACGTGTACATCCTAACCCTGCCTTCATTTAGAGGCGCAAATTCCTCCTTCTTCAAAGAGAGCGAATTGAACAGCTTCATACGCACAATTTCAGAAGGGCAGTTTAAATAGCTTTGCCCTTCTTTCGCAGGCGCGCAATATACGGCGAGAGGCCCTTCATCAAGAACTCAAGAGAGTACTTGCGCGTCATCATATACGCCCCCACTGCTACAAAAGCCGCGGCAATCGCGTAACCAAACAAAATAAGCGTGTCAGGAAGCAAGTCCATAAACGGAGAATCGAACAAAAGCGAACGCCTAAGCAAAGAACTCGCCAAAACATACGGGTTGAAACCTGCAATGTACGCAAAAATATCAGGCATGCTCTCAAGCGGAATAATAACATCACTAATGAACAAGAAAAGCGCGCCCAAGCTCACAGCACCAAGCGTAGCTGTCTCCTCACTCTTAAACACGTACCCCACAATCATTCCAAGCAAAATAAACACAGACGTACTTAGCAACAACAAAAGAAGCGCCTTAGGCACATTCGAAACCAAATCACCAGCGAAAAAAATGCTCACGATAGCAAGAATGATGATGATTTGAACGAATAAAAGACCAAACGATGTAAGGAAATTAGCAAGCACATAACTCCAATCCTTAACAGGAGTCATATACGTCCTCACACTTGCAGGACTATTCCTATCAAGCAAAATGAGCGTAGGAGTTATCAAAAGCGAAGTAAACATGACAACAAGAACTATCAAAACAGGGAACAAATAGTTAAGATACGTCTTCTCCTGAACAATCGGCTTTATCGAAGTCACAATCGGCTGAGCTATCGCCTGCGCATCAGTGATTTCTATCGCACGAATACGCCTATCAATATCGTTAAGCACCTGCTGAACACCCAAAACGCTAATCAAACTCTGATCCAGCAAATTACGAATGCTATCCAACACCCTCAAACCAAGCTGCCTTGAAGTATCCGCATCACCAAGCTTGCCTTTGGTTGCAACTATTTGATCGGCAAGACCACTCATACGCGCGTCAAACTCAGCGAACGCCACCTGCGTCAAATTCTTCGTGCTCGCAAAATCCGCCTTGAGCGACTTTGCCTGGTCGACAGTCTTTTGGAACTCCACCAGCAAAGCATTCTTCGTATCTGAACTCGCTCCAGAATTCTTCACCAAAGCGTCAGCAGCATCAATAAAAGAGGTAGCTTTGCTAAGCCCCTTATCACCTAGCGCAAGCGATGTATCCATCCACTGCTTAACCTGAGTCTTCTGGTGTATAACTTCATCAACAGAAAAAGCATCAGAATTAAAAGCCAAATCCATATCACCTAATTCCGCCATCAAGTCCAACGAGTTCTTTGTGAGAAGCTCATTCTCTGTAGTGATTTTAACAAGGATATCACGCTGGTCAGCAATACGCTCCTGCGTGTATTCAAGCGTTTTAAGAAGAACCTTTGTTAGATTCTCGCTCGCCTCAAGAGATTCCTCACCTATCTTTTCAGTCATCGCGCGCATCACCGCGTAAACCAAATTCATCCTAGAATAGTCAACATAGAAAACAATCTGATTGCTCGCAGGAACACCAATCTTGAAATCCTTCGCAAACACCATACAAGTATTGATGTCCGTTCCCTTTATCGCATCAACACACTCAGACTCAGAATTATATTCATACACTTTGAACTGCGAATGAAGCGAATCAAGGAATCTATCAGTCAAATCATTAGTATCCGGACGAAACACGCCAATCTTAACCGAGTACGCGCTGCTGTTATCAAACGCAAGACCTGCCAGCAAAATCACCAGCAGAGGTCCTAAAATCACTATAAGAGAACTCGCTTTAGAACGAAGAAGATTCTTGAAATTCTTCCTCACCAATTCCAAAACATCATTCATCTCTTCACCACAGACTCGAACACCTTACCAAGAGTAGGACGAGTGATATGAAAACTCTCAAGATCGCCCCTGCCAACGCTCTGCGCAACAGACAACAAGACTTTCTCAGGCGAAAGCGTTTGCATCACCAATTCTCCATCCTCAATTGAAACATCCGCCAAATGACGCCGCTTCAACTCATCAACCAGCCCATCATACTTCTTCGAAGAAGTTTGCAAGAACACCTCGTATTTCTTCGAATACAAATCACGCAATTGCTGAGCAGTACCAAGCTCCACAATCTTACCTGCCTGCAAAATACCAATCCTAGAACAAAGAAGCTCAATCTCCGCAAGAAAATGCGAAGCTAGCAAAATAGTCGTACCCTTAGCGTTAATCTTCCTAATCAAATCCCATAATTGCTTACGCAAAATAGGGTCCAAATCAGCAGTCGGCTCGTCAAGAACCAAAAGCTGCGGATCGTGAATCAATGCACACGCGATATCCAAACGCTTCTGCATGCCGCCAGATAAGTGAGCTGCAATCGCATCCGATGAATCAGAAAGCCCAACAAGATCAAGAAGCGCCTTGGCCCTTCTTGAAGCATCAATATCGGAAAGATGATAGAGCCTCGCGAAATGCTCGATATTCTCCCTTACCGTGAGCCTTGGGTAAAAGCTCGGAATCTGAGTTGAAAAACCAACATTCGCCTTCATCACCTGAGGATCAGCCACTGCGCTCTTAACTGAACCATCAGCCGCAGACAAAAGAACATCCCCCTGATCAGGCCGTAAAAAACCAACCAACACGTTCATAAGAGTAGTCTTGCCTGCGCCGCTAACCCCAATCAAACCGAAAATCTCGCCACGCATGACATCAAAATCAACCTGCGAAAACACGTTTTTATCACCAAATGATTTAGCAATTCCCCTTACCTGAACCAAAACGCCCTTCTCAAGCTTCTGAAAAGCCTTCTGCACATACGCAGTCACCTGATCAGAAGGCCAGCCGGCAGCTAACAACCTGTTCTTAACATCCTCACGGGAAACACCACTCTTCACAGTAGCTTTCAGGTGCTCAATTAGCGATTCATCCATACTCCAACTGAACACGAACGCTTTTAAAAACAAACGCAACTATTCAAGAGTGGTATTGATAAGAATATAAACAAGTTCAACATAACCACGATTATGAGAAAAACAGCAATCATAATGTTGATATTACTCGCGGCCTGTTCAACATACGAACCACGAGTTTATGAACAACAAGCACCGCCTTCCCCTCAACAATACACACCGAATGTTTCTCCGGCAGTTGTTGCCGCTGGCACCCCTGTCGAACTAGGACCAGTACAGCTCAAAACATACGCATACGGCGCGCAAGAAACAGTTTCTCCTAAACCCGGAACACCACTTGAATACAGAATCAAAGTAGCCCAACAAGCATCAGGCAACCCGCCACTCACTAATGCATTTGACCCCACCATCATTCTCATGGAAATTTACAACGATGGAACGTACACGCTCTTTGGAACGCAAAACGTGCCAAACATAATACCAAGCAATGTAATAATGTATGACCCAACTACTGAAACTTGGATAAGCAACAGAGGACTCGCCCAAGGCGCTATCGCGACACAAAGACTAGTAGTTTATGTTGTATATAACGGAAAGACCAAAGTCATACAACAAGCGCTAAATGTGAGATAAAGAAATTGCCCACATCAATAGAAATACACGGCAATTTCTGTCTGTCAAAAATCGCTAAAAATATGCCAATAGTAGCGATTTTTGAGCACACTCGAAATTCCATGCAATTTTCATTAGCTATATGGAATTTCGATGTTTCATTTTGGGTCCATCCCTAAACAATCAAGCCCAAAAAGAAATAATCTTTTAAACAACCTTCTTTCACACTCCTCTTATGAGCGCCTGTGAACTATGCGGAAAAACAGTACCACTACTCAACGCACTAGTCGAAGGAACGCAAATGCAAGTGTGCAAAAACTGCGCAGGATTTGGACAAGTACTAAAAACACCAATTTCACGCGCCCCAGTCAAAAAACAAACAATAGAGATAGTAGAAACAGTGGTTGAAGACTCTGCCAAACTAATAAGAGAAGCACGCGAAAAAAACGGAATGACCCAAAAAGACTTCGCGCTAAAACTAACAGAAAAAGAAAGCCTCATACAAAAAATCGAGAATGGTTCGCTTAAGCCAAGCCTTGAACTCGCGCGAAAACTCGAAAAAATCCTCAAAATCAAACTCGTAGAAATAGAAAAAGAAGAACAGGAATCCTACGAGAAAAATAAGAGCGGACCGCTAACTATCGGCGATTTGATAAAGATAAAGAAGTAGGACGGATGACGGCAAGGAAGTGTGAGTCAGTATACCTCACTTAGCAACGGTTAACCCTAAAAGACGATTCAGTTCGATTGTCGATAAATCCGCACCCCGCAGCGTATCAAATTCTTCAATAAGCCGACGACGCATTTTGAATGTTGTTGCATTCGATGCATAAGCTGTCCAACCCTGTACACAGATATACATGGCATCAACAGAAACGCGTTTCAACACATAGTCGTCCTTCAAATTACGCCACTTTTCCTTCATTCTCCAACAATTCTTCTTCCTCAACAATCGAAACCCGGGGAATACCCGAAAACCCAAAAAATCAACACCTCGCTCAAACTTGACAATCCGCGATTTCAAAGGATGCAATTCCAACGCAAGCCACTCTTTCAGAAACATGTCAATTTGACGCTTTACATCCTGTAAATGAGCCACATCACTTCCCACAACAACAAAATCATCAACATATCTCACATAAAATCTCTCTTTCAAAACGTGCTTCACAAATTGGTCCAATTCATCCAGATAAACATTCGCGAAAAACTGAGATGTTAAATTCCCAAGAGGCATCCCTTTACCATTCATTGTCTCAAAATTACCTAAAATCACCTGACAGAGCCACATAACG
>JAGVZE010000025.1 GCA_018302815.1 Candidatus Woesearchaeota archaeon | reverse complement strand
GACAGAAAAGACCAGACAGAATAGACACCGCCAACATGCTCACGTCCCTGTGGCACAATCTTTACTGGCTAGGATAGCACAATTCTGTCCCACACCCCCGTACGACGCAACTTATTTAAATACGAATTCGTTCAAAATATACATGTTTCACATAACTGACGTGATATCGATAGTATTTACCGGCGCAGTAATAGTTTCGTTAGTCTCGATTTATCTTGCCAAATCCTGCACGAAATATTCTAAAAGCGTTGAACTTAACACATGGTATAAACTGCGAACTACTGCCCTGCTCATTTTAGGAACAGGTTTTATCACCCACACCTTCGGAGATTTGATGTTCAATCTATACGGACCAGGAACTGAAGACATTATTGAAAGCATCGCACACGTCATCATCATGATAGCGTTATTACTGCTGGCATATGTCTCAAAAATAACTTTAAAACTCACTGAAAAACTAGGTCTTGAACTATGATATCCGAACAAACAATATATTTGATGTCAACGAGTTCATCAGCAATCGCGGCAATAATCGGACTCATAAGCATTTATTTTTACATTCGCGCTTACAACTCAGTAAAAAATAGCTCGGGAACGCTTTCTCACGCAATGCGATTATCCATATTAGGATCAATTTCATTAGTGCTGGGAGTCAGCGCAATGCTTGTTTACCATTTATTCGAATTCACTCCACACCACGCAACCGTATCTGCCCCTGCAGATTTAACGTGGTACATATTCATGTTTGTGGCAATAATATTGTTCTGTTTTGAATCTCTTAACCTGATAAAATTCAACCAATTTTTAGCCGGAATAGACAAAACGCTTTCTAAACGCTTCAAAGCAAAACGAAAATAGTTAAATACAGGCCAATTCGCACAAAACTGATGAACCTTGAAGAACGATTCTTGGGCTGCCTTATCGGCCTTGCTGTCGGAGACGCGCTCGGAGGGCCAATAGAAGAAATCCCCGGCAAACCTAAACCTACTGCAAAACGACCTCTAACTGAAATGATTGGAGGCGGACCGTTCAATCTCAAACCGGGCGAATACACTGATGACGCCAGCATGGCATTGGCCCTTGCTAAAACAATCATCACATGCAAAGGATATCATCCAATTCATGTCGCCAGAGAATACGCTAAATGGGAACGAACACTTCCTAGCGCCACAGGCAGAACAATCCAAGAATCAATGCGCCGCATAAGAGCAGGAATACCATGGGACAAAGCGAGCGACAACCCATATGGAAATAACTATGCAGGCACTGGAGCCGCAATGCGCTGCGCGCCAATAGCGCTTCTCAACCATTCGCGTCCAGAAAAACTAATCGAACACACACGCAAGGATGCAATAATAACACACCGGCACCCCGACTGCATAAGCTCATCGATATTCATCAACACGTTCATAGCCGCGCTCTTACGAGCAGACGACCCGCTGATCGCCAAAAATTACGCATTAAGACACATCAATGATAATCCCGCACTCCAAAAAAGATATGAAACGCTAGAGCACGCAGGAAAGCCAACAAAAGGAGTCTACGACATCGTTGAAAACTCAGTGCACACCCTACTCACCACAACCACATTCGAAGAAGCGCTCACCAAATCAGTGAACCTCGCAGGAGACGCTGACACCAGAGGTGCCGTGACTGGAGCTATTGCAGGAGCGCACTACGGAGAGAAAGCAATACCTTTACGCTGGAAGCAAGCATTAGTTGACCATCTAGGAACTCCCGCATACGAGCGCATCAAAAGGCTCGCACACGACCTCTACCGCACCGCGAACACCTAAAACCTTAAATATTTCAAACACAAGAATTCTTCGGGGGAAATATGGACGATACAAAAGAGGCAGTACTCACATACGAGACATTATACGAAGTATTGCGAAAAGAAAAATCACGCGAAGAACTGCAAAAAGTAGATTTCGCTTTCTTCAAAGACGTCCTGAACTACCTCAAAGACAAACAAAAAGCATACGATGAAACACTCGCCAAGAACGACATTTTCTCCCAAAGCGAACGCGACAAGCTGCACATACAACTCGCGAACGTCAAAAAGATTCTACGCGACATTTATGATATACGCGAACGAAAAATAATCAATATGGCAGTAAACACTAGCAGGACAAAAACACACATCGTGGACACCGCGCACCTTCTTCCGCAAGAACAATCACTATTCAAAAGCATGAACGAAGTCCTAGGACAACACCGCACAGGAATCATCCACAAAATCCTCGAACTACGCGAAATAGAAATAATGCCCCTTGTGCTGCCCCTGCCTGAAACGACACAATTCGAGCCTGCGATTCAAGAGACACAGTCCGAGACGGCAACCACAAAACACGTCAAATTCTTAGACACAATAGAACAACTCGTCGGAGAAGAACTCGAAATGTACGGCCCATACGCCGCAGACGATGAAGCGGAGCTTCCCCGCGCGCTAGCAGAAATTCTCATAAGCCAAGGAAAAGCAGTCGAGCTTTGAAATTCATCAAGTTTATAAGTCGGCCGAATCAGGCACAATTCAAGGGGAACTGCACTCATGGAATTCGTCGAACGATCAAAGAAAGAACACGAGGAATCTTCAAAAGACAGAGCGAAAATACTTGCCGAACTCGGACCTCGAAAAAACAAAGCGCACGACGCTCATCAAAAAGAAGCAAAACCGCCCGAAACACGTGACGAAACAGCACCTGCACAAAAAGGCTTACCTCTTGAAAAAATAGTCGACATCGCGCAAATCAGATCTGTCTCTATCGAAGACCCGACGCTCGACATCACGGAACGCCTCGCAAAAGCGCGAGGCGAAATCGATGCAGGCCTTGAAAAAGTTAATTCTCTTCTTTTAAGGATACCTCCTGCGCCCACTTTGGAAAACGAGGACATGCCCTACCGCACAACAAACGCTACAAGAAGAACTCACCTGAGCGATGAACGCAACACCGAACTCGCACTCACCATCACAACAACCGGATATAGAATATTTGGCACTAAAAAAACCAATGCCAAACTCGAAATCAAAACCGAACTTTCAGAACATTCAGTCTCATACGATATACCATCCGGAAATGTTCCTCTTTCAAGCCCTGTGGCCGCGCACATAGTCTGCGACCTTCAACACATAGTCAGCCAAGAACGCTATACTCCTGCGGAAGAAACCGCATTCGTAGAAGCGATAGGCTCATTCATCGGATCTCCGCAAATCGTGCGCGATTATTTCACAAAGCTCTACGCACAACTAAGGACAGACCTGCAAAAAGATATCGAAGATGCGCTCAAAAGCGCGCAAAATGAAACAGATATTGTCATGACACGAATCAGGGGTGAATTGAAAGAACTCTCGGCTCAAATGAAATCAGACGATGCAGAAAAACTTCTCGCATCGAAACGAGAAAAAGCGGAAAGAGAACTTGCTCAAAAATATGAGGAACTGACAGTGAGGCTCAGCGAACGATTCAACGAATATGACGCTGCATACAGCCAATATCTAGATTCCATGAGAATTCGCCATGAAGAAGAGCACAAAACCCGGCTCGTAGACATAGAATCTGAACGCGCGCGGCTGGAAGAGGAACGAAAAAGCTATTCTGCGCGCAAACAGGAACTCGAACAGCTCGTTCAATGGAGCGACCTAGATGAAGATGCGCACAAAATACTGCCCGGATTCCAACAGATTTTCGCGGATATCAACATGGATTCATGGACATTTGAAACAAAAATAAACCATGACCTGCGCGTATTTTACATGACAAAACTAAAAACGGACCTGAAAAAACACAACAAGGACGGGGAACAAGTAAGCATACCTGTCGCGCTCACCCTCATAGAAACAATCTGCCAAAAATGGGTCGAACAGGGCAAAAAACCGAACGCCATAGGAATTAAAAACACCTACGCAGCATTCCGCGCGGTCCTTGACCACATAAAAAAGCACACTGTCCCAGTGCCAATAATGCTTGACAGGCTACGCGCGGTCAACATCAACGGACTACGCACCCAAACATACCAGCCCGGCGCCGAACAGGTAGTCGAATACCTTCTTGGCGAAGACGTGGACATGAACAAATACCTAAAAGACCTGCACAACCTTCAAGCAATAGACAAACACCAACTAGGAGTGCTTTGATTATCTGACAAATAGTAACCTTTTTAAACCCCTCCTCTTCCCAGACAGACATGAAGCTTCCAAAGACTCGCAAGAAATACTGCCCTACGTGCAAAAAACACACAGAGCACAAGATAATCGAGAGTAAGAAGAAGGGCAGAAACGCCGCTCACCCGATGAGCCATGGAAGCATGAAGCGCACCCAGCACCGCGGAAAGCGAGGCATCGGTAATCACGGCAAGTACTCCAAACCGCCAATCAACAAGTGGAGAATGGCAGGACGAAAGACCAGCAAGAAAACAGACCTTAGATTCGAATGCAGCGTATGCAAAAAAATGCACGGCATGTCAAACGGCGGCTTTAGAACACGCAAAGTGGAGTTCCAGTGAGGTCACAATGAAAAACAAGATGCGCGAAACATCCAGCAAATTCATCAAGATTCAATGCCCAAAGTGCAAGAACGAACAAATATTGTTCGGCAAAGCCAGCACATTGGTCGTATGCCTCATCTGCGGCAAAGAGCTAGCTGCTCCGACTGGCGGCAAGAGCGCAGTCAAAGCGCGAGTGCTTGAAGTTCTAGAGTGAATTTATTTGTATCTGTCATCCAGCACAACAGAGTCCTCACACTTTTTACAATACCACTCATCATACCTTCTCTTGACCAAGTCATCAAGACCGCCATCAAAGCGCTTTTCCCGTCCGAATCGCATGAATGATTCTTCAGGCAAAGGAGCAGCCATGTCAATCGTCGGATAGAGCGCACAACGAGAATCAGGACAGTGCGGCCCCATAAAGAATTTGTTGCCTGAGCGTGCATTTACATAATACGCATTCCGAAGATGACGCCCCCTTACCACACTATGACCTACTTCGTGGATTGCTATGGAACACAGACGTTTAAAATAGCCCTTTCTGCTTTTTTCCATACGCGCCGTAGAAACAGAACAAACCACAGATTGACCTCCTCCTTGGGGCAAGCCCTCAGCCTGCGGGCTGACCCTCGCTGTGGCTCGGGCAAGGATTCCGTTGGTAATGTGTTTGGCGTGGTGAGCCTT
>JAGVZE010000006.1 GCA_018302815.1 Candidatus Woesearchaeota archaeon | reverse complement strand
GCATTTGGAATTTTCCGTGTTGTGCGGCGTTTGTCCGTACAATTGGGTTAGATATCGTCGATGCAGGCTTGGAATGAAGAATTCGAGTTTGTATCCCCGAATCTAACATTGAATTCCAGATTTGCTTTTTAAAGGTTTGCGTTTGTCCCAACATATGGCGGACAAACAATAAAAGGAGATGAGCATGGAGACAAACCATGCAAAACCCGTGGAAAGAGCTGCAAACAAACTTTGAGCTACCCGAAACCCAGCTCAGGGCTGCACTCTGCAGAATTGTTCATTACGAAAAAGGCGAAGTTAAGAACTTACGGGAGAACGAACAAAACGTCCATTCTTGGTTGAACGCAAATAATCTTCCCGCACACCGACTCTACCAGCTCGCCGTACGCAAAAAGAGCGCATATGGAATCAGATACGCAGAGATGCGCGCTCAGGACAAATGGCGATTAATGCTTGAGATAAAACAACACCTATCATCACTACTTCCCGACAAAACACCATTACAAATCCGAAAAATCGTTCGACGCGTTGGAAGATGGCAATACGGCGAGATAAAAACACTCACCGCAGAAGAGCAAACCGCACAAGATTTATTACAAAAATACGGAATAAAACCTCCTACATTAGGTCAATGGCTCTTACAAACACTGGTACCTGAAGAATTACGTGAAGGAATCGACCAAGGAGTCGTTTCAAGCATACAAGCAACAAGAGCCATTCAGAATCGCGAACGCCAAAGACGAGCCGCAATCGGGCTCACGCTTCTTGAAGACGCACGAAGTCTCGTTAAAGGGGTGTTCCTATGAGAAAACTTCCAAAAATCTTCAACCGCGAAGACATCGCCAAACTTGTTGATGCAATCGATGAACCCTGGCTCATGACTGCCATTCTCTTTGGATTGTTCTGTGGATTACGTCTTGGAGAAGTTTGCAACCTTCGCGTCCAAGACATCGACTTTACCGCCCGCAGAGTTTGCGTTGATGATAGTAAGAACCCTCGAAGAACTTACGAAGGCTACGGAAAAGACAGAGTCGTCCCTTTTCCCGACTGCTTCTCAAGCAGCCTCAAACGCTATCTGGAACTCATCGGCGAACAAACCTATTTGTTTCCAAGCATTAGAAATTCAAACACTCCGATCGCCACAGGTCATCTCTGGAGAGCGTACAAACAAGCTCTGCTACGTGCCAATCTTTGCAGGGTTGCAAAAACTGACGCGCGAGGGAGACCACGCCACCAGTACAACTTCCACACATTGCGTCACACCTATGCAACGCTGATTTGGGAAAAAACAGGAGACATCCTTTCTGTCAAGGCAGCCTTAGGCCACTCCAAAATCGAAACCACAATGATTTACACGCACGTCACAAGCAAAGTAATCCAAGACAAGGTCAACGCCGCATTCGGACAGAACGTGCCCCAGAAGCTCTCAGACAGCGCTAAACTCGACCCACTCGGAATACTGATGCGACGCCTTGCCCTTGGAGAAATAGATGGCGAAACATTCAGACGGCTCAAACAAGAAATCAGGCAAGGCAACAATGCAAATGTGTACATCGGCTAATCTTTTACTTTCTTTTCAACTTCTTTGATAATCAAGAGAATTTCGTTCAGCTTCTTTTCAAGCCATAAATCTCTATCCAAAACCGCAGTACGAATAAATTCTGAAGCAGCAGTATATCCCCTCATCTGGGCATTATGACGCATACGCTCCGCTTCCTGATCCGTTAAACGAAAAGTAAAACGCACAGTCTTCCCCATGAGAAGAACACGCCAGTGGTTGTATTTATGCACTCGATTTTTCTACCGCGAGTAAACTTCTACCACGCAACTAGGCTACTCAGTATACTAATAGAAAACCGAAAGTCAACTTTCCCTCAGAGAGCGAACTTTCATTTTAAAGTCTGACAAGTCCCTTTCCACCACTTTATCAACATAGTCAGAAATTCTTTGATTATTGAAGAGACAATAAATCCTTAGCAACTCAGCTGCGTCTCTTGAAACCTTTATACACGTAAACTTTGGTCGTGCAGCACTCTGTCTCTCTTGAAGAACGGTGTTGCCACTAACAGACTCGAGGTCTGTCGTGGTAACCACCCTCTGAGTTAATCACCACTTCTTTTTTTATGTTTTTTTTGATAATGAACGCTCTGACAGTCGTGCGCAGAGGTGCTCCGCCTGCTGCGACTTTCGTTGCAACCTCTTTCAGATAGACCACGTATGTCTTGTTGAGAAGTTCGATTTCCTTTTGACAGATAATCTTGCGACCTTGCTCCATTGGTTGTTTTAATGCAAGAGTTAACATTAACCTATCGTTGATAATTATCAACCGTTTGGTTGATTTTTTCCGTTAATTTTATATACGGCAAACTATGGCTTCAAGAATATGGGTGTGGTGGACGCTATTACGGATTTGACAAGCCAGAAGAACCTGAGCAATCTTATCGTAGATATTCTTCTTGCCATGCAGCCAATCACGGCTAAACAAATCTATTTCAAGCTCAAGAAGAGACATGGCATTTCGGTCAGCTATCAGGCAGTCCACAAGCGACTCAAATCGATGGAAGGCGACGGACTACTCAAAAAAGAACAACTGGAATACATCATCAACCCAATCTGGTTAGATCAGGTGAACGAGTTCTGTTCGCTGGTCAAAACCCGTCTCCAAACCAGAGAAAGAATCATCACTCATCTTAAAGAGAAAAACCTCTCAGATAAGAAAAATATCAAAATCATCTCATTTGACTTAGGAGGTGCGCTCTTCAACAACGAGTTTGACGAACTGTTATGGAGAAGCGAAATCCCACGTATTTACGGCCAACAGTACAAAATCTCCAAAGAAGAAGCCTTTGAACGAGTAACTGCGGAATACAGACGACTCCGGGGAAAAACGCCCGGCTGGCGCAACCCCGAATTCTGGCTCAAACACTTTCATCTGAATGTCAACTACAGTGCGCTCATCAAGGATATCAAAAAGCACATCATCCCTTACTTCGACGCCACACCAATTCTCAAGAAACTTTCAAAGAAATACCCTCTCATCCTGATTAGCCACGCGCAGGACAACATCATGCATACCAAACTCAAAATTGCCAAATACGACAAATATTTCCTCAAAGTCTTCTCCACAGGATCCAATTTCACCAAGATGACCAAAGAAGCAGACATCTACCGCGAAGTATGCGAAGAGTTAAAAATCGAACCCGATGAACTCGTTCATATCGGAAACAATACTGATTTCGATTACAAAGTCCCTATCTCAATAGGAATCAACGCGTTTCTCATCGACAGAATTGGACACTACAAAGAACCATACGTCGTTAGAGACTTATACGAATTCGAAGAAAAAATCAAAGAATTGGAGGCAGAACAATGATAAAAGTAATCAGTTTCGACCTTGACGACACGCTCAGCGACTCACAATTTGACGAACTCATATGGAGAACTGAGATTCCAAAAGCATACGCCAAAGAAAAAGGAATGACGTTTGAACAAGCATACAAAGAAGTCACCACCGAATACAAAAACCTCTGGGGCAAAGCCGCAGGAAACTGGAGAGACGCAAGCTTCTGGCTCACACACTTTGGCTTGAAGACGACATGGGAAGACCTTCTTTCCATGTTGCATCACGAGATCAAGCATTTTGATGATGTGGTTCCGGTGCTTGAAGAGCTGTCAAAGAAGTTCAAGCTTGTTATCATATCCAACGCGGAGCGTAAATTCATTGATGCTAAGCTTAAACTGAATCACATCGGTAAGTTCTTTGTAAAAACATACTCCGCATCTTCTGACTTTAACCTCAAGAAGAAGGAAGCACAGGTATTCAAGAAAGTCTGCGAGGACTTCAATATCGCTCCAAACGAGCTCGTTCACATTGGAGATGAGGAAGAATATGACGTAACAGCGCCAAAGTCAATCGGGGCACAGGCGTTTCTCTTATGCAGGAAGGGCGATAAGAAGTCTGATTTCAAAGACCTTCATGATTTCAAAAAAGCGGTGTTATCAACTGTAACGAGGGAAGGTAACAAAAATGACTGAACATGAATCGAAACAAGGAATTGAATTATGCTTAAGCCAAACTTATCAAGAAGTAAAGGGCGTCATTATTAAAGCGGCCTCGGTGCTTGATCCGTTTCCCACTACTAAATTTTACGCAAAACGAGTCAACTTGTGGCATGGCCGCTTCCGTCATAAAGATGTTAAGTCCTTTGAATCGTATCCAATTATCGAACTACCCGGAATTGATATTGACGTATCAGCAAAGAAACACAAGATATTCAGGTACCTGGATCCAAAGACAAACGCATACCACGCTGAACATGAATGGTATGTCAAACACTTTATTCTTCACCATGACGGACTCTATGTCTATGATTCAGTAGGAGTGGGGCTGGAGGGCGTTAAGGCAAATGCTGAATATTGGCCTTCTTTACCGACAAAAAAGGAATTTCTTGAAGCATATCCACTATTTTACTCCGAAGCATTAAGTGCAATCTGTAAAGCGGCGAGACAGCAAAGAAGGTCATAAATGGCGCATGAATCGACCAATCCAGATGACAGGTCTCCTGAACTTAAGAGGATTAGCAACAAGGTTCTTGAAGTAGAATTTTTCCTTGAACAGTTGAAGATGCTCCGCTCGTTTGATGAGATGAGATATTTTCTAAGTGCTTTTCTAACGGCTGCACGTAGCATTCCTGATGTAATTAATTCATGCTACGCGAAGCGAGAAGGATTTAAAAACTGGTGGAGTCAAGAGAGAACTGCGTTAGATGGACCTGCAGAGAAATATCTGGACAAGGAAAGAAACCTGAGCGTTCACGAGGGCAAAAGCGGCATGAAGCAAAAACTTTATGTCACGAGTCGCGTTGAAGTGCCAGCAAATGACACAGTTAAAGTATCATTTATGGGACGAGACCTTCATGATCCCAGCAAATACACCGTACAGAGTCTCGGAGATCCAGAACTAAAGCCAAAAGCGAGTTTTGAAGTAAAACATGAATGGCAGTTCACAAAGTTTCCATATGAAAAGGGCGTAGATCTTTGTTCGAACTACATGCAGACTTTGAAATCACTAGCGTCGAAAGCCGTCCAAAAGATGGAAGCACGCACGGCACCTAAGCCAAATGCTTTATAAAGAATCATCCTTATGTCTATCGAGATGGAAAAGGCGAAATTATCGAATGACTCAAGCTTAGGATTCGAGCAAAAACTTTGGCAAGTAGCAGACAAACTTCGAAACAATATGGATGCTGCCGAGTACAAGCACATTGTCCTTGGCTTGATTTTCTTGAAATACATATCAGACGCATTTAAGGAAATTTATGAAGGCCTCAAAAAGGAGGACCTTTCCGATCCTGAAGACAGAGATGAGTATAAGCGAGTGAACGTTTTTTGGGTTCCCAAGAAAGCACGTTGGGACTTCTTACAAAATAATGCCAAACAGCCAACTATAGGCGCGTTTGTTGACGACGCGATGGATGCGATTGAGCGGGAGAACCCTTCGCTCAAGGGCGTACTTCCAAAAAATTACAATCGACCCCAACTTGACAAACAACGACTCGGCGAGCTTATCGATCTAATTGGTACCATCGGATTAGGTGATAAGGAGAATCGCAGCAAGGACGTTCTCGGCAGAGTATACGAATACTTCATTGGACAATTTGCTGATGCAGAAGGGAAGAAAGGAGGGCAGTTCTACACTCCTCGTTCTATCGTTAAATTGCTCGTCGAAATGCTTGAACCTTACAAAGGACGAGTATTCGACCCCTGCTGCGGCTCAGGCGGCATGTTCGTGCAAAGCGAAAAATTCGTGAAAGCACACTCTGGGAAGATAAATGACATTTCCATTTATGGCCAAGAAAGCAATCAAACCACTTGGCGACTTTGCAAGATGAACCTTGCCATTCGAGGAATTGATACAACGTTCATCAAGTGGAACAATGAAGGAAGCTTTCTCAATGATGAGCATAAGGACTTGAAAGCAGACTTCCTCATCGCTAATCCTCCATTTAACGATTCGGATTGGAAAGGCGAAATGCTCAAATCCGATGCGCGCTGGAAATTCGGCGTTCCACCACCCGGAAATGCAAACTTTGCATGGGTTCAGCACTTTATCCACCACTTAACACCAACTGGAATAACTGGATTTGTCCTTGCCAACGGCTCAATGAGTTCTAATCAATCAGGCGAAGGCGAGATAAGAAAGAACATCGTTGAAGCAGACCTTGTTGACTGCATGGTTGCGTTACCGTCCCAGTTATTCTATAACACGATGATTCCTGCATGCCTCTGGTTTGTCGCCCGCGACAAGAAAAACCACAAATTCAGAGACAGACGAGGCGAAGTACTTTTCATTGATGCTCGAAAAATGGGCAAAATGACTGATCGAAGACATCGAGAGCTCACCGATGAAGACGTTAAGAAGATTTCATCAACCTATCACGCATGGAGAGGAGAACTAGTTGACGGAAAGAAGGCAAAGTACTCCGATATCGCAGGCTTCTGTAAATCAGCTAAACTTGACGAGATACGAAAACACGAGTGGATACTCACGCCCGGACGCTACGTTGGAGCCGAAAAAGAGGAAGAAGACACAGAACTATTTGATGAAAAGATGAAAAGATTAACCGCGGAACTTACGAAGCAGATGGAAGAGGGGAAGAAGCTTGATGCAGAAATTAAAAAGAATTTGGAGAAGATAGGATGGAGATTATAAATGGAAAATAAAAAAATAATTGATAAGTTGAATGGATTAAAATCTTCTTTGGACAAACTAAAAAATCAACATCATTCAACAGGCGATAATAACCTTAAATCTTACGGGGATTTACTTGAAAGAATAATTGATAGAATCTACCCTGAAAAAGATGCAAAAGGACTCAAGGAGAAATTAATTAATAGATTTTGGATATTAACTGGAAATGAAACAGATGAATACTGGCAAAAATCTTATTTAGATAAAATTGATAGAGCAATAAGAGTTATAGATACAATTTTGGAAGAGAGTTCTCTTTTTGGTTTTGATGATTTTAAGCCAATTAAAGAAAAAGTTGAAACAGAATTTGGAATTAATAAAGGAAAATTTAGTTTATTTAAAAGAAAAACGAAGGATAAATGAAAATCAAATCAAAATTCAAGCAAAGGGAAATAGGAATGATTCCTGAAGACTGGGAAGTTAAAGTGTTAAAAGAGATTGCCTCATATATTAATGAAAAGATTAGTCTTGATGAAATAAATCCGAATAATTTTATTTCAACCGAAAATATGTTACCTAATAAAAGTGGAATTACTATTGCGTCATCACTACCTAAAGTTGGGAAAGTAACTCAATTTAAAAAAGGAGATATTTTGTTCTCAAATATTAGGACATATTTTAAGAAATTTTGGTTGGCAAAATTTTCCGGTGGTTGCTCTAATGATGTATTGGTTATAAGGAAAAGATTAAGTATAGACAACAAATATCTTTACTACTTTTTATCTCAAGATAACTTTTTTGAATTTACTGTTCTGACTTCTAAAGGAACCAAAATGCCACGTGGGGATAAAAATTCGATTATGAGCTATGAAATCAATATCCCATCTTTTCCTGAACAAATTGCCATCGCCAAAATCCTCTTCGACCTTGACGCAAAAATAGAGCTCAACGAACAAATGAATAAAACTCTTGAAACACTCGGTCAAGCACTCTTCAAGTACTGGTTCATTGACTTTGAATTCCCAAATGAAAAGGGCAAGCCGTACAAGAGCTCAGGCGGAGAGATGGTTGAGAGTGAACTTGGAGATATACCGGAAGGATGGGAAGTGAGCAAACTTGGCGACGTTTTATCTCTTTTAAAAGATGGAAGTCATAATCCTCCAAAACGAACCACATCAGGAATAAGATTTATTGCTGGAGCAAGCGATCTGTCCCATTTCGAAATAGATTTTGAAAATTGTTCTTATATCTCTGAACAAGATTTTAAAGAAATGCACAGAGTCTGGGAACTAAAAGAAAACGACGTTCTATTAACAATAGTTGGAACCATTGGAAATATTGCAATAGTTAAGAAATCCGACCTTCCTTTTTCGTTACAACGAAGTATTGCCGTAATGAGAGCCAATGAACAAATAAGCTACTCATATTTGTATTTTCTGTTAAATAGTACTAATTTTAAAATGTTTTTGGGCTCCAGAGTAAATCCAACAGCTCAGCCAGGGATATACCTGGGAACTCTATCTAAAATGGAATTAATTATTCCTAAAAAAAATATTTTAGCACAATACGATATTCTCGCGAAATCGATCATTTCCTTTATGCAAAAAAAGTGCGCTGAAACAAGAAATCTGATTCAACTCAGAGACTCCCTTCTCCCACGGCTTATGTCCGGTAAAATCCGGGTGCCTGTATGAACAAGGACGATCGAGACTTACTCATCGCAGCAGGAAGTCTTGCTTTCTTTGGTTGGCTTCTCAGTAAAGACAAGTACAAATGTCCTCGTTGTAATCAACCAGTCACCAAGCAAAATTTCTCGTGTCCGAACTGTGGCCAACCATTGAGGTGGCTTTAATGAGTCAAAAAATTAAGGCGCTTCGACCGGTTATCGTAAACATAAATCTCGGGAATACCATTAAGCTTTGGTTTTTGGCAATAGTTTCGGTTATGCTTTGGATTTCGCTATTGTTTGCAAGCGTAAACGTGCTTGCATACTACATCTACTCAATCAAGGTAAACGGAATCTTCAATGATGAAACGCTCAAGTACGCAATCTACATAGTAATAGGTGCATATTTCTGCATGATATTGGACAAAAAGAAAATTGAAGAGGCATTAGGAATAATCAAGGGGCTACCGTTCATCACAATCGAGCAAGTAGACGAAACCCCTTCCGAAAAGAGAATGAAGAAATGAAGTTCGTATTTATTGATGAAACTGAAAAATTGGGTCACTTCGGCATATGCGCAATAGTACTGGATTCATCAAAATACCTGAAAACAAGTAAGTCTCTTCTTAACATTCTGAATAAAGCAAAATGGGGGTTAAATTTTGAATTCAAATCAATATACATATTCTCATCCAGTAAAGGCGATCAGAAAATATCTGTAAAAAATAGAATGAAAATGGCAAAAAGGATGATCCAGACAAACCTTTCAAAATCAAATGCGAGTTTTTCAGTTTTCTTTTCATTTCTCAAGGGCTCAAAAAGTGCAGAAAACTATGAGAAACTCATCGCAGCCATATTCAAAAAGCTGCCTAAAGCGCAAACGTCAAAGGGCGGCAAAAATCTTGTTTGTCTATATTTTGATCACACGGGATTCGCAGGAAATGAGTTAGCTGCAGAACGAATCAGTGCGGCATTCAAAGAGTTGAGTAAGAAGAACTATTATCTTGTCGAATACCCGTCCAGCGTACATTCTTCAAATCATACTGCTGGAATAATGCTGGCGGATCATCTGGCGTTCATATGCATGTGGAATAACCTTCACAAACATGAACAGCAAGGAGAGAAACCAGAAATAAGAAAGCTTAAAGATGCATACATCTCCTCATTAGTTAAGGAAATAAGAAAAATCAAAATCGTAGCGCTATAAAAATGCCCCATATCATAACTGAAGAGGAAGTTGAAAACGGTGTTTTGGACATATTGAGAGAGTTAGGTTACACGACAATTCACGGTCCTGATATTCTGCCAGACGGTTCGTCTCCTGAGAGAAAAAGTCCAGAGGAAGTAGTGTTGGTTGAACGTTTGCGTTCTGCTCTTGAGAGAATCAATCCTAAAGTGCCAAAAGACGCGATTGAAGAGGCAATTAAGAAGGTCTTGAGAACTGATAGTCAGAATTTGACGCTGAACAATAAGGATTTTCATAAATTGCTAGTTGATGGGGTTCCTGTTGAGTACAAGAAAGGTAGTGACGTGAAGCACGACACTGTAGACCTATTTGATTTCAAGAACACAAAGAACAACGAGTTTTTAGCAGTGAACCAGTTTACTATCGTTGAAGAACGCAACAATCGACGACCCGACATAATTCTGTTCGTAAATGGGCTTCCGCTGGGAGTCATTGAGCTCAAGAACCCTGCTGATGAAAACGCGACTTTGTGGACTGCGTTTAACCAGTTTGAAACGTACAAACAGCAAATTCCATCACTTTTCCGTTTCAACGAGATATTGGTCATTAGCGACGGCTTGGAGGCTCGTGCAGGAACGATTACTTCCAACAAAGAGCGATTTATTCCTTGGAAGACTATTGATGGAGACGACCCTCCGAAAACGATGACTCAAATCGAGGTTTTGCTCAAAGGAATGTTCGAAAAAGCACGTTTTATGGATATCGTGAGAAACTTTATCGTTTTTGAAACCGAAAAGGACAAAAAAACAAGCACGGTCAGAGTTTCTAAAAAACTCGCCGCGTATCATCAATACCACGCAGTCAACAAAGCAGTACAGTCAACCGTGAAGGCCACCAAAGGGGATAAGCGTGCAGGCATCATCTGGCACACGCAAGGATCAGGGAAAAGCTTAGTGATGGTATTTTACGCAGGAAAACTGGCCGTTGAGGACGCGCTTTCCAACCCCACAATTATTGTCCTCACCGACCGAAACGATTTGGACGACCAATTGTTTGGTACGTTCAGCGGATGCAATGACCTGTTAAGGCAAGAACCAGTGCAAGCAGATTCACGAAATAAAGTCAAAGAACTCCTCAAAGTCGCATCTGGCGGAATCGTGTTTACGACTATCCAGAAATTCATGCCCGAACTAAAGGGAGGACAGTATCCTCTGCTTTCAAACAGGAGAAACATCATCGTTATCGCAGACGAAGCCCATCGCAGCCAATACGACTTTATTGACGGGTTTGCGAAACACATGCGAGATGCGCTACCCAACGCATCTTTTATCGGATTTACCGGAACTCCAATAGAAAAAGCAGACAAAAGCACTCCTGCAGTTTTCGGGAAATACGTTGACATTTATGACATCCAACAAGCAGTGGAAGATGGCACAACAGTTCGAATCTACTACGAAGGAAGATTGGCAAAGCTTGAGCTAAAACCCGAGGAAGTGCCAAAAATAGATCCGGGATTTGAAGAAGTAACCGAGGGGGAAGAAACGGCGAAAAAGGAGAGACTCAAAAGCAAATGGGCCCGTCTTGAAGTAGTTGTAGGTTCTGAAAAACGCATCAAACGAATCGCAAAAGACATCATTAAACATTTTGAAACCCGTCTCTCTGTTTTAGAAGGTAAAGCTATGATTGTGTGTATGAGCAGACGCATCTGTGTTGCTTTGCATGATGAAATTGTCAAATTGCGGCCAGCATGGTATCATAAAGATGACACTAAAGGGTTTGTTAAGGTTATCATGACTGGTTCGGCCACTGACCAACTGAACTGGCAAGAACACATTCGAAACAAGCCAAGACGCCACGATATTGGTGAGCGAATGAAAGACCCATCAGACCCGCTGAAACTCGCCATAGTAAGGGATATGTGGCTTACTGGTTTTGATGCTCCAAGTTTGCACACAATGTACCTCGATAAGCCCATGCGAGGTCACGGCCTCATGCAAGCAATAGCTCGAGTGAATAGAGTATTTAGTAACAAACCAGGAGGGCTCATTGTTGACTACATAGGTGTAGCATACGAACTCAAAAAAGCGCTTGCAGAATACACGGAGGGTGACAAAAGACAAACAGGCATCCCTCAAGAAGACGCAGTAGCGCTCATGCAAGAAAAATATGAAATTGTCCAAGGAATATTCCACGGTTTCAACTATAAAAGATTCTTTGAAGTAAAACCTACTGACAAGATGTCCATCATGAAACAAGCGATAGAACACGTTTTGAAACAACAGAATGGCAAGGAGCGATATCTCAAAAGCGTCACAGAACTCTCCAAAGCGTTTGCATTAGCAGTTCCACATGAAGACGCTCTTGAAATAAGGGATAACGTTGGTTTCTTCCAAGCAGTTCGCGCATCAATCGCTAAAAACACAGAAACCAAAGAATCACAACCCGAAGACATCGATTCAGCAATACAACAAATCGTATCAAAAGCCATCGTTTCAGATAGAGTGATTGATATTTTTGCAGCTGCTGGCCTGAAAAAACCAGACGTTGCAATTCTATCCGAAGAATTTCTTTCAGAAGTAAAAGGAATGCCTCAAAAGAACCTTGCCTTTGAAATGTTAAGGAAGCTCTTGAACAACGAGATTAAGTTCCGCTCTAAAAAGAACCTCATACAAGCACGCTCCTTCGCAGAAATGCTTGAAAAAGCCATCAAATCATACACAAACAAAAGTATCGAAACAGCTCAAGTCATTGAAGAACTTATCGATCTTGCTCGCGA
This sequence comes from Candidatus Woesearchaeota archaeon, assembly GCA_018302815.1. Classification (GTDB taxonomy): domain Archaea; phylum Nanobdellota; class Nanobdellia; order Woesearchaeales; family ARS49; genus JAGVZE01. The sequence continues at coordinate 16,767 of JAGVZE010000006.1, read as the reverse complement.
GATGCGAGAAGCAGCAAAAGATGGTAAAAAGCTCGGACTTACTGAAGCTGAAACGGCATTTTATGATGCACTTGAAGTCAACGACAGCGCTGTTAAAATTCTCGGAGATGATATCCTGAAGAAAATCGCAAGAGAACTTGTAGAAATGATACGGAAAAACGTGACAATAGATTGGACAATCAGAGAAAATGTGCAAGCCAACTTGCGCGTAATGATAAAGAAAATTTTACGAAAATACGGCTACCCGCCAGACAAACAACAAAGAGCAACTGACACTGTGTTAGAACAGGCCAAACTACTCTGTGGCGATATCGCGCAGTGTTTATAGAACTCCTGTCTGCCTCCCACAATTATCACAGCACCCTTCTTCAATGTCGTATTGGTCTATTGGCATCATACATTGACGGCATCTCATCTTGACCACCTCTGTTGAATCGCTGGTGCGTGTTCAGATTCGCAAGCTCGGCGACCTGATCTCTGACCAAGCTCGAAGATTGCTGTTCCCAAAGAGGCGCCACAAAACAAATAGCCCATAATAATGGCACTCTCAGGTGCAAAGTAGAGAAGTTCAAGCCCCAGACAAAATCGCACTCCATTACGCAGAATTATAGAGCCGTTTAGCCAGTTGTTGAATTTACTCAAAATACTCCGCAAAAAGCCCGTTAATGCGTTCATATCTTGTTTGAATTGCGTTATCATTGCCACCCCGCACTGCACGGCCCGCAGAGGATGTCGTCACTACGATAGAGACAATCCCTGCAGGTTCGACATTTTCGGCCTGTCAATGGTCCGCACACTAGTTCGATTTCAGTCTGGTTCATGTTCCACCCCTCAGCAATGTTCAGTTATGAGCCCGATAATGTACCGTTCAACATCGCTCCCACACCCAACGTATTGTGCTGCTTGCTGGATCCGTGCGAATGTGTCGCAGTCAATCCAGAGCGTGATTTCGTGCTTGTGTGCGGGACATTTCATTGTTGCACGCCTTGTTTTTCTCCGCCATGCACGGTTTTGGCTCCGCCAGTTACGCTTTTTTTGTCGTCGATGTTTGGTGATTGGCGGAGCGTTGTTACATTATCTTGTACCTCCCTACTGGAAAAATGACGCTTCACGAAGCGAGGTATGTGGTGACGCAGGAGAACGAAGCGTCCGAAGGCGTAAGTGTAGTGTCTGCGCTGGTCGTTGCTGGTGAGAATGAAGTGCCACCTGTTCGGGTATTTCTGGTCAAGTTGCTTCACCTTCTCCTTGATGTATTCAGGGTGGTGTTTGAGGTTGCTGCCTGTTTCTATCTCAAGAGCTATCTCCTCCCCCTTCTCATTCGTAAAGAGAACATCAGGGTTAATCCCGTCCGTGCGCGCGGTTTCATCAGTCCTTACTTTCGCAGTATAGCGCATTATCTCTTCGTAGACAGCATGAAGCAGGAAAGTATGCTCAGGAGTATGTTTTCCGACTCTTTTCACCAGAAAGATTGAGTGCGTGTTTGAGCGCAAGGGGACGTGCCTGCTCTCCCGATAGTCGTGCTTGAGTAAGTAATCGATTTCTTCCTCACTGAGCGCGCTTTTCTTGTAGAATCCTTTGCGCAAGTCAAGGTCGATGAGCATCCGCTTCTTCTCCGTTGGGAGAGCGGCAGGGATTCCGTGTTGTGCTGCCAATAATTCATCCGCGTTGGTTGTTATCAGATTGTGTTCTTCTGGGCTTGCGACGATTCGTACTTCTTGGTGGTCGTTTTCCATGATGAGTATTCCCTCCCCTACGCTTGCGGTAAGCAAGTGTTCGCGTTCTGTAAAGCTCAAATGGAAGACATCTTGGAGATTGTCTATTACTGCGGGTTTTTGGCGTAGTAGGACGTTGTATGAGCTGTTGGCAAGCATGGCTCTGCCTGCTTTGCTTTGGAGGAGGTCTGCAACGTCTTGGGTGATCAAAAGCAATCCGAGATTGAATTTTCGGCAGGTTTTGACCACTTCAAAGACGTATCCCTCCTCTGCTGCATTTTGGAGTAGGCTCCACGCCTCATCAATCACCAAAAGTTTGCGCCCTCGGCTTGCTTTCATCTGAGAATAAACGTAATCCAGAATTAAAAACATCATCACGGGCTTCACTTGTTTTGGCATTGCGCCAATGTTGAACGTGATAAAGTCATTTTCGATATTGATTTTTGTCTGTCGGTTTACAAAGCTGAACACGCCATCAACATACATGCGCAGCCGATTCAGAAGAGCCACATAGGTTGTTCGTTCATAGACTGATGCCCCTTTGGAGAGCTTCTCAAGCTCTGCGTAGAGGTCGGATAAGATAGGTGGCGCTTTGTTGTGATAGTGGTCTTCCGTTATGCCTCTTTTTGCGTAGGTTTCGCTCACCGCTCTGTCTAACACTGCTTTTTGGATCTCGGAGATTTCGCCAAACATTGCGCGAAAAACGTCCATGAGAACGAGACGTTTTTCCACGTACGTGTGCCCCAAGAGGTCAAGAGGGTTTATCATGGTGGGGCTTTCTCGTGAAATCGTAATCACGCTCCCGCCATACTTTTCTGTGAGCTTGATGTACTCGCCCTGCGGGTCGATAACGATGATTCTCGTACCATTCATCAAGTAGCGCGAGATGATGAGCTTCGCAGTATAGCTCTTGCCACCGCCACTAGTTGCCAGAATCGCGCCATTGGCGTTTGAGAGTGCGAAAATGTCCTTGATGATTGGCAGCTTGTTCTTGTTCAAACCCATGAAGACTCCACCCTTCTCAAGAATCAAGAAAGGGCTCGTGAATGGAAAGAAAGCGGAGAGCGCTTTTGTGGTGATGTTGCGTCGCGCTCCGAGTTGGTTGATTCCAAAGGGCAGTATGGATTTGAACGCGTCTGCCATGCGGTATTTTGGCGTTTGAGGAATGATGAGCATGCTATTCAGCCGCGATTGGATGGTTCTGCTCAGAATGTTCAGTTCGTTCAGGTCTTTTGCCTTGATGTTGATGTAAAGACTCACGTTGAACAGTTTTTCTTGCCCTTTTTGAATGCTATTCAGCACCGCAGTCGTGTCTTTGTATTGAATCTCCAAGCTGGGCTGAAATTGGTGTTTCATCTCCGCAGCGTAGAGGTCTGCGCGTTGTTTCTGAACCTCTTTATTGAGCATGATGAGCGTGTTTTCTATGGGAAAGGGTTCGATGTGAATGCTCAGGTCAAAATTGCCCGCAGCCGTCACGATTTTATCTAAGAAACCTTCTTCTACGCTTCGCGGGTAGCCAGACGCGTAAATGATACGGTTGTAGTGCTCGTTTATCTTGATGTAATCAGGACTGTTTACAACCTCTTCCGGCGCGACAATCGTGTAAATGTTCTTCTCAACCTTGAGAAGTTCTGTCCTGCCTCGCGGGTTGTTAAAAAGCTTGATGAGAATGCTGATGAGCTGGCGCCCACCAAGTCTGACAGTCTTGAGGTTCATCGTGCGCAAAAGTTCAGTCACAATCTTTATCTGCGCGTCCAAGCCTGTTTCGCTCTCAGGAATAGCAACAAGGAACTTCCTATTTACTGCAAGCTTGTCCTGCATCAATGTGTCAAGGTAGTTTTTGTGGGCTTTGAGCAGTTCTTGTCTGATTCCTTGCGACGATGCCTTACTTTTCAGCTCCAGCTCTTTCAGATATTGATTGAGGTTGAGATCATCCGTGTACATTAGGAATTGAAAGGGAAAATCCAAACCGTTGAGAAGTTTTTGGAAAGCATAAATGATGCTGTCGCGCTCATCCTTGGTTTTTATTTTAAAATTCAGAGGTTCAACGCGCAGGAGAGCCACTCTTTTATCGCCTGCCTTAGTCTGCACATTGTAGCACCTGTTTTCAACCGCGTTTAACTGCAAGAAACGCTTCATCTTGCGCTGAAACATCGTCACCCTTCGAAACCGCAAATATCCCAACAACTCGGTCGCTTTCTTGTAGAGATCAAGAAACATGAACGCGAGCCCAAGTGCAATTGGAATCAGCGCCAGCCCCACTCGAACGTACAACGATGCTTTCAGCCAAGCGTAAATCAAGAAGGCAGGAAGACCAAAACCAACTGCGTAAATGAGTTGTTCAAGCGTGAGATTGAAAACGATTTTTTCCTTGTACTGCAACGACTGAGGAATTTCGTAAGTCATCTCGACCCCCGCTCATAATAGTCCTTCCTGAACCGTCCGTAGTAATCGCGCTCATTAGGCGGGCTTGGCTCCTGTTTTGACAGTGCTGGCGCAAGATGCCCTTTGAAGAACAACAGCCCGCGAGCCACATCCGAGCGCATGACCCCCATCACGCTACGGAAGATGGCAAGAATGGTGAGAATAATCATCAAAGTGTTCACTGCGACAAAAGCGCTTATCATGAACACAATTTTGATGCCGTAAAACCCGTTTATGTTCATGAGTTGAGAGACTCCTAACAACATGATGCTTGCAAAGAAGGGTAGGAATAGAATGAAGGTCAGTTTGCTGATGATGAATTTACCAACGTCTCGAAGTGGTGGAATAAAGTAGAAGAATACGCCAAATGGAAAGAAAACAACACCAATGCTCGCGAGAAAGTAATTCACGGAGAAAGTGACGATGGTGACGAGCAAGGTTAAGAAATAGGCGAATCCAAGAGCGATACTGAACGCCACGCTCGTGGAATTATCAAGTGTGATGTAGAAAAAATTAGGATCGATAAGTCCAACTATCGCGCCCGCAAGGCCGGAAGCAAGCTGTGAAACAAGACTGTAAATCAAGTAACTGGCTTGAACGCAAATAATCATCAAAATCACGTTCTGAAGCCATTCTTTGGCTCTGTAGCGCCGTTCCGGGCTATACGCGGAGATGATGAAGTTCACCCCTGCAAACATAATGAAGAGGCCGTAAAAAATGCTGATGAGATAGATTATGAGCGCCCAGAGCGCACCAAACGGCGAGATGTTAGCGGGTTGGGTAAGGAGCATTTTGATGGTTTGAAGAAAAGGAACGAGCGGGGCGTTTATCGCAGACTGCACGAACTCGATAATCGTATCAAGCACGCACTGCGGAATGTCCACGATGTCAAGGATTGTACACATATCGCCCCGCTCCTCCCAAAAAATCAGCCCGCAAAGAGCTGGATGATGAACGGAGCCGCCCAAATGATAATCAAGCCCATCACGACGTAACCGATGGTGTTCTTGGCGTTCTCGCGCTTCATCATATCGTTGCCACTCGTCATAATCCCGATTCCTGCGATAACCAAAACTATTGCAGCGATCGCTGTTGCGATGTATTTCACAAAGTTGTAAATCTTCCAAACTGGCTGCAATATCTGGTCAAAGGTCGCAGTATCGACCGCTCCGCCAGGAGGCATCGCGCTTGCGGCGCTAACTGGCAGAATCATCGTCAGGAGCAGAAAGCTCGCTAAGACGAACATCGGTGCGAATCTCCGGACCGCTCCCGCGGGTGGCGGGAGCGGTGGGGTCGGTTCTGGTTGTTTCTTTTTCGGCATTGGTGTTCACCTCCAATAGTTCTTGGTTTTCAAAGAAAAGTGCTTCAGGGGTCACAATCTCGGCAGGTTCCATCTCCTCAAACTCGCGTTCTTCTCGCTCGTCTTGCCAGAGCATAATTATCGCAAGGACAAGGGTCAAAAACAGACCGATGAGTGTAATTCCAATGAGGTCGCCCCAGCCAGTGAGCAGGTTGATGACAAGACTCACCAGCAAGTACGTTGAAAGATACAAAATGCACCAAAGGTAAATCTCGACAAACCTCATCGCTTCACCCTCCGTGCCAGCAAATGCAGCAAGCTGACATAGCAGTGCATACAGATTTTCTTGTCCTTTGCGCGCACGATTTTCGCGCACCGCTCACAATCTCCTTCTCGAGAGCTATCGCTATCTTGTTTCATTCAGATCACCTTCCACGGTTTGAACATGAAGGGCAGGCAAGTCGGCCTGACCTTGCCCGCCCCCGCTTATTCTTGAGCCAAAAAGCCCAAGCCATACTGAAAAAGAGCGGTATTTAATGTTTGTACATCATATGTTCGCACAAAATTGCGCATATAAGATTTGTACGCCTTTTGTACGTACAACTCCACTGGACACTGGACAGCTGTGGAAAAAATTTATTAATCGCGTACCGTCTGATTCGTTTGGGGCGCCGGCAATTCAGTTCTGAGCGACAATACTAAACAAGAGAGGGAAGCGATCATGTTAGACAAGATGAGTATTGGCAAAATAAAAGAAAGACTACTGGAATTCAACGCAGAAGCTCAGGAATTATTCGAGTTGCCATTCATACAAAAAATGCAGCATTCCGGGTTGAAGATATCAGCCAGCAAGGGCTCACCACTGAAAATCGAGAAGTGGGGACCTGATGCTAATGACACCAAGGCAATTTGTAATGACTTGCGTAAGTTCATCCAGCCAAACGACACACTAAATGCTGAAAAGCTCAGGAAGATATACGACTCGGAAGAAATTACCCTTGATGAGCAAAAAAATTATGAATCAATCATGGCTGAGTTAGACAGGTTTAACAAAAGTCCAGCCAACTTTATCAAGGATGGTACTGCGTTAACGAATCAACAAATTTTTGAGATTTTCCTATACGGTAAAATCTCGCATCGAACAGAGGGTAAGAAACAAATTCATGATGACTGGGCAAAAAACCCCGTTTGGCACGCTTCGATTCAGAACGAGTTTCTACTCATAATCGCAGCGCACATGGCATTCGTCAACAATCTGGTAGTTTTAAATAAGACAGTGCTCAAGCGTCTTGAAGGTCTGGTGGTTAAAAATGAACATTGAAGCAATCAAATTCGTCCTTGGGCTTGGAGCAGGCGGTATTCTTGCCTTTGCTGCAACGTACTTTGCCACACAAGGAAGTATTTTGGCAGTCTTACTGTTCGGTTTTCTATGCTTGCTTTTTTCGTGGTTTATGCCTGGAGCAACAGCATCAGCGTGCGTCATCTACGCGATCTTTGCGTTCATTAGTGCAGTTGATGCACAGGCCGGTCGTGCAAGTTGGGGCGTTCTTGCAACACTGACCGTTCTTCTTGTCTTAACATTGATCGCGGGTGTCTGGGGTGGAACGAAGGATAGCTCTCTGGGAAATTCCTTTTGTTAGTTTTTAGGATAGTCAACCTACCTTCCGTGCATAGAATTAAATAATCAGTATTGCATGACTACTTTATGTGTCGGTTACAAAGCTTTGCTTGGCTTTCTTTCATATTTGCGTCATCTATTCTTCTTTCCGCGTATGTGTTTCCTTCGCCGATCCTTACAGAGGATCACCTTGAGAGACACTCGCGAGACAATATAACTTACTTTTCGGTACCGAAGAGTGTCCCAGATAAGCTCGCAGATATAGGTAACATCGCGGGAGCAATCTACGAAGCAGCCTACCAGCATGGAGCCTATGGAAACATCTGTTTTGAGAATGCAGGAACGTATGTTCTTTACAATGGCGCAGTATCCAGCTATGACATAAAAAGCAGCGTCATTTATAACGGAAAAATTCGACCGCTGCTCATCAACGCAAGTCCTGTTTGCGAACGTATCGAGGGCAAGGAATTCACATACCAATGGAATGTCGAGGGCCGCATTCAACCAGCCGTCGAAGGATTTTACACGGAAATCTCCGACCAGTTTTCAGCATACCTTACTGAAGTTTGGTGGTTCACTCTTTTAAAATTCATAGTGATTTTTTTGTCGTTTGCAGCATTATGTGCTGCTTGGGTGCAAGGAGTACTATTGATTATTTGGGGAGTTCACGGAAAACCCGATTGATAAATTCACTCACAAATTTCCAATTGTTAGTTTGTGGGGCAAAACTATTTATGCAAGCTCCACTTTCTTAATGTCATGCTCGTCGTTAATCGAAGCAAAACCCGAGAAGTAACATATTCTAACATCTGGAAAACTCACTAATTGCTTTATAAATGTTATTACCACAATCCGCTACATTCGCTCGGACAATCCTAACTCTGGAAAGATGAGTATTTAAGATTTGTACACCACAGTAATCATTCAGCTTTCTGAAACGGCTCGTCGATGAGGAATTTGTATTCTGTAGCACCGAAATCTTTATATTCTTAGTATATACTATGTAGATACTAAGATGAGACGCATTAAAACAGAATTGTCAAATGAAATAACAGTGAAAAACATTCAAGCGTATTTCGAGAAGACCGTTACCAAGTTTGGTAACGGCGCGAAAGTAGACACGCAAAAAGAATATATTGGCAAAAAGGTGATTGTACTTGTCATCAAAGAATAAACGCGTAGAAAAGTTGGAAGAAGAAAACAAGCGGTTGCAGGAGCTGCTTAAACATGAGCGTGAGCTCAGAAAACAAATTGAGAAAGACTTCGAGGATACGAAAAAAGACTTCGAGGATACGAAAAAAGAGTTTGAGGAGTTTAAAGCCAAGCATGCGGGAACTGTTGAGAACTTGCAGAAGGCTTTGAAGATCAAACCAAACATCGAACCATCAAAAAACCCTATCGGAGCAAAACTAAAGCATAAAGGTCATGGGCGAAAATCGCCCAAGACTTTCGATAAGGAAGAACCGCTCGTTATTGAGGCATGTCCGAATTGCAACACGAAGTTGCAAGGCAAAACAGCGAGCATCAGAGAACGTTTTGTGACGACCATTCGCATCATTAATCCCGCGCAAGTCATCAAATATCTTTTGCACCGCAAATGGTGCCATAAATGCAAAAAACTCGTCGAACCAGAAATTCCAGGCGTGCTTCCAAAAGCACGCTTTGGCCTTAACATCATGCTTCTCGTCATGTATTTACACTTCGCACTACGAGTGCCCGGAGCGAAAATATGCGAGTATTTTCAAACCATTCACGACATCAATATCAGCACAGGAGAAATTCCTCACATTCTCACACAACTCGCACGCGAATACGGAAACTATTACGCACATCTTGAAAAACTCGTGCGCGCAGCACGAGTCAAATATACTGACAGCACAAGTTGGAGAATAAAAGGTAAAAACTATGTTGCATGGGTTTTCATTGCTACAGGAGTAGTCTTGTACAAGATCAGTAAAAGTACCAGTCACAAATTGCCATTACACGTCCTTGGAAAAGCAATAAAAGGCATGACTCTCGTCGTAGATAGGCACTCTGCCTTTCGAACGCTCGCGCGCAAAGCAGGATATTTACTGCAACTGTGCTGGTCGCACATACTCGAAGACAGCAGAGAACTCAAGCACACATTTGGCAATGAAGGCAAATACGTGCACGAAAACCTCAAGAGCATATTTGCGCTTGCAAAAAGCCTTAACCACCAAGCAACACAAGAACAAGTAGATCAACTCAAAGCCGAAATACTCCAACTCACATACCGACACTACAAGCATACGACAATTAGAAGGTTCGTCAACAACCTCGCGCACCGCGACCTTGAAGATCTATTCCGATTCACAACAGACCCACAAATCGACCCAACCAACAACATCAGCGAAAGAGAACTACGCCACCTCGTCATGATACGAAGAATCAGCCACGGCAGCAGAAGCCGCCGTGGCGCAACAGTCACCGCACAACTCACAAGCATAATCCAAACACTCAGGTTCAGAAAAGAAAACGTGCTCCAAGGACTCCAAAACATCCTCAACCCACTTCAAACAACTGAATGATTACACACCACATGTTCGCACAAATTCAAACGTTGATGATTCAACAAAGAAGAAATCCCTTCCAAAGACAGCTGACTTATTGGGTTGTTATAACGCCGGAACTTAATGATCAATAGAAAATAGTAAGTTCCGGCGAATATAACGAAGGAAATATCATTGAAAATTAGTTCCTTCGTTATAGGAAATCTACGCGATTATTTGTTCGGTTTCAGGAGTTTCGATTTCTGTTTGTTTGTGCTGTTCAAGAATTCCTTTGAGTATTTGGCCGTGTAGTTTTATGAGGTGTTGAACAGTTGGGTTTTTCTGATTGATAGTATACAGTTGTATGTTGCCTATCTTTTTTGTGAGCAAAATAAGGCTTTGTTTGAGCAGGTGTGGAAAAATCTTGTAAAAGGTCGCTCTCCCGATGTCTGCTGCGCGTATGATCCCTGTTGCGCTGTACTCTAACCTTCTCCCCGTAATAAGTACGTCAAGTATCTTTGCTTGAGGGTTGTATCCTAAAACATCAAGGAATGCATTTTTCTCGCTCATAGCTATACTGGAAAGCACCACGGTATTTAAATGTTTCCTTAATGAACAATACAGTTCACTAAATGAACAGCTGTGTAAATGCTTAAATAACTCAAAACAGTCAATAAACTATGAAAGAGGCGTTCAAAGCAACCATTCTCGAATTCTTGCTCAAGAAAAACTGCATCGGCGGCGCACACACCCCACTCGACAGAGTTAAGTCCTGCATCGAACTACATTCAAAACAGGACAAAAAAGAATTCGAACAAGCACTCGATGAACTAGTCAAAGAAAACTGGGTCATTTCCGCAAGCAAAAGAACCGGCAAAGGAACAGACACCCACCTCTCACTAAACCCACGAACCCTCAACCAAATATCCGAATACCTCAGAACACACTAAAGCTTCGAACCAATAGTAAACAACATCCCGAAAGGCAGGGTTTTTGGTTAATCTCTGATGGACTCTAGGAGTTTTTCTACTTCTTCTTTCTTCAGGGGGTTGGTATACCCTTCCAATACGCTTACTCCAGTAGTACTCCATTGAGGATAATTCGTTGATCTATTATAGAAAAAAGATGTGAATGCGGGGTCGTATTTCGTGTCAAAGTAGTAGTGCATGAGTTGGTTAAGTAACTCGAATGCTTTTTGAGCAAACCCGTCTTTTACAAATCTCTGGATGAGTTGCCAGCTTTCTTTATGCCTGATCTTTGTAGCCTTGGAAAAAAGAGAACCCAAACACGCTTTTTCAAAATAGGTTCCAAACCGCTCCTTCTCGATTGGATCATGAAGTTTGATAGTAATTGCATCCAAAGCATGTCCCAATTCGTGGCTGAAGATCGCAAAAAATAAAGTGATTGTTTGATTCTCATCCAGGCCATGATCAATCCCCAATCGGGCAAATTGAAGGCGACTTACATAAAGCTTATTTTCTTCAGCAGAATAATGAGATGGTGTATCTTCGTAGTTCACCTGCACCGGAATGCCGTTCAACAAATCAATGACGTTACTACTCAGTTTTACCGGTACAAGTATGAAAAATCGCCGCCGTGAATCATCAAGTGTTGGCCACGAAATCTTTTTCTCGCGTGCTTGAACGAGATCAAAAAATTGCTCCATTTTTGCCTGCATCCCTGACTCCCCGTAGGCAGTTTTAAACAATGCAAAATCAGTCACGCCTTGCGCGATACACTCATAAATAAACTTGTCTATCATCAGAGAATTCATTTCAACACTTTCCACAAACTCTTTGAGCGCCATAACAGAACAAAGTCACAAGCAGAACTAATAAACTTTTCCAATGATCTAAACCCGTCACCTTCTCAGGCAGTTCGATTGACCAGTCATTTGAAACACTGAATCAATAGTAAAATTCCAATTGTTAGTTTATGGGGCAAAACTATTTATGCAAGTGCCACTTTCTGAATGCTATGCTCGTCGTTAACCGAAGCAAAACCCGAGAAGTAACGTCTGGAAGTTTTGGCTTTGTGCGTCACATGTTCGCACTATTCTAACATCTGGAAAACTCACTAATTGCTTTATAAATGTTATTACCACAATCCGCTACATTCGCTCGGACAATCCTAACTCTGGAAAGATGAGTATAAAAGATTTGTACGGACAAATTCCATTGGATGAAGCGCAATGCACTGTGCGGTCATTTTAAAGATCCAACAAAAAGGCAGAGAATTTGATATGGGCGTGATAAATAAAAAAGAAAAGGTCTTGCTGCGAAGAAATCTTATTGTTTTGGTTCTTGCGCAGGTTGTTCTGCGGGCGCTTCAGATTTCTCCGGCATAGGATGTTCTGACGCGACCTCTTCTGGAACCAATGGCTGTCCAAAATTCTCGCAACCTTGCATTGCGCAGGTATTCTTTCCTGCGTTGAATTCTTCTTCGCTTACTGAGCCTTTGCAGCTCCCTTTGCATACGTATCTTACCATTTTTAAACAAAACAACGGATCTTATAAAAATGTTTTCCTTTAGCAACGCTCACCTTCTCAGACAGTTTGATTAACCAGTTATTTGAAGGTTGGATCAAGAGTAAAATTCCAATTGTTAGTTTATGGGGCAAAACTATTTATGCACGTGCCACATTCTATGCGTTATGCTCGTCGTTAACCGAAGCAAAACCCGAGAAGTCACATCTGGAAGTTTGAACATTGTGTGCCATTCGTGCACACAAAACGCATTTTGTCGTCAATGAGTTTCTGGGATAAAGAAAGCGAGTTTGTATCCCCGTGAAAGTGTATTCTAACAACTGGAAATCACACTAGATGGTTTATAAATGTTATTACCACGATCCGCAAAGTACGCTCGGACAATCATAACTCTGAAAAGTTGAGTATTTAAGATTTGTACGTCATATGTTCGCACAAATTCAAATGTTGATGATTCAACAAAGAAAAAATCCCTTCCAAAGACAGCTGACTTATTGGGTTGTTATAACGCCGGAACTTAATGATCAATAGAAAATAGTAAGTTCCGGTGAATATAACGAAGGAAATATCATTGAAAATTTAGTTCCTTCGTTATAGGAAATCTACGCGATTACTTTTTCAGTTTCAGGAGTTTCAATTTCTGTTTGTTTGTGCTGTTCAAGAATTCCTTTGAGTATTTGGCCGTGTAGTTTTATGAGGTGTTGAACCGTTGGGTTTTTCTGATTGATCGTATACAACTGTATGTTGCCTATCTTTTTTGTGATCAAAATAAGGCTTTGTTTGATCAGGTGTGGAAAAATCTTGTAAAAGGTCGCTCTCCCGATGTCTGCTGCGCGTATGATCCCTGTTGCACTGTACTCTAACCTTCTCCCCGTAATAAGTACGTCGAGTATCTTTGCTTGAGGGTTGTACCCTAAAACATCAAGGAATGCGTTTTTCTCGCTCATAGCTATACTGGAAAGCACCATGGTATTTAAATGTTTCTTTAATGAACACTACAGTTCACTAAATGAACAAGCGTACAAATGCTTAAATAATTCAAAAATACCATTAAAGTATGAAAGAGGCGTTCAAAGCAACCATTCTCGAATTCTTGCTCAAGAAAAACTGCATCGGCGGCGCACACACCCCACTCGACAGAGTTAAGTCATGCATAGAACTACATTCAAAACAGGACAAAAAAGAATTCGAACAAGCACTCGATGAATTGATCAAAGAAAACTGGGTCATTTCTGCAACCAAGAGAACCGGCAAAGGAACAGACATCCACCTCTCACTAAACCCACGAACACTCACCCAAATATCCGAATACCTCAGAACACACTAAAGCTTCGAACCAATAGCAAACATTACACGATAAGTCAGAGGAAATGTAATAGTCTTGGAAGAAACGTGTTTCCGATTTTAGCCAAAGAAATAAGAAGAAAAAATAAAAATTGAACTGATTTCTTATCCTTGGACGTAGCTGCCCGGCAGGATTCCTGAATTGGTTCCAACGCAACAGCATGTAATGTAAAAGCAGGCAAGCTCATTACAAGGGTCAACGATTGTTTGTGGACACATTCTTTCAGACCCTGAACCCGATAGCGCCACTATTAGTTGGTGCCCTGCGGACCAGCCATTACCCTGGCACGTGTTCCTGCAGACTTCGTTGAGCCCGACTTGGAACGTTGGCGCTCCAGTCACACTTCCAGTCGTTCCTCCTTTGAATAACAACACGAGTCCTACAACTGCAAGCACCGCGACTATACCCAGGATAGCCAAGTGATGCCCTTTATGTTCATCTTCTGCCATTAAAATTCACCTCTTTTTGTAAACTGGTTGTGGAAATACCACCCTTGTTTAAGAATTTTTATGACCATTGGGGGGGGGCGAAACGTTGGCGTGCAGCGGTGCAGAGTGTCACCTTCTCAGGCAGTTCGATTGACCAGTCATTTGAAGGACTGAATCAAGAGTAAACTTCCAATTGTTAGTTTATGGGGCGAAGCTATTTATGTAAGAGCCACTTTCTTAGCACCATGCTCGTCGTTAACCGAAGCAAAACCCGAGAAGTAACATCTGGAAGTTTGAACATTGTGTGCCAATTGTGCACACAAAACACATTTTGTCGTCAATGAAGACGTGGAACAAAGAAAGTGAGTTTGTATCCCCGAATCTAACATTGAATTCCAGATTTTCTTTTTAAAGGTTTGCGTTTTTGTTTTTAAAGATTTAAAAGTGGAGAATAACCAAGTGAGAAACGTTCCCAAAAGCTAACTTTGGAATGAATCAGGTCGGATGAATTCTGCAACAAGGAATCGTTTTCTGCCAGAGTGATAATTTCAGAGAGGCTTGGAAATTCGCTTGATTTTACTTTTGAAAAACAGAGTTTCTTTATTTACCAACTGAATTTTCGCGCGCCGACTACACCGCGAGCGCGAGCATCACTGAAAAAGCCAAAAGCACCGATGCTCACGTAGCCGATATGGCCATGGGAGTTGATTCCTCCGAGGCCAACAGGTTGGATGAGCGCGTGATCAGCAGGGATAAATTCGTGATCGTTTCTAGCCAGAATATTCTCAAGGCTTGCCCGGGTGAAGGTCCAAAGACATCCATGCTCAGCTCCTCTTTCTTGTAAGTAAGCGGCATTAAGCTCGGCTAGTTCAACGTTGCCAATAACAGCGATGATATTTGGATTTTGGCCGTAATCAGATCTTCCATTTTTTTGTGAGGTTGAAAGCTTCAGGGGTCGTGCATCAACTGCAGGACAAATTCTCTTATTATCGCGTGCGATTTGAACAAGCCTCGAAACTAAGGGGTTGTCAAGCGGTTTGAGTAATTCTCGCCCATGGCGTTCCGCATCATACATTTCCCACACAAGCGCAAGGCTTTGGCCATCAGTACCAAGTTCGATAAATGCGGTAAAAATCTCGTTTGCATCCTTGAACTTCAAACTAACCGTGCTTGTTTTCTGAGGCTCATTGGTGCGGTACCAGCCCTTTTTGCTGTCTTTGTTATCATTATAAAAGGCAACTCTTGCGACAATTGCGTGGCCCAAACTCTGCACTTGAACATCTCTTTGAAATATTCGAGCTTCATGCCGCGCAGTCTCAAACGCTTGTGCAGTGTTGAGATCATTCCCATCCCGTGAAGGAAAATCTGAAGTGAATTCAAGAGTCCCAAATACTGGCGCATCGAGAACACCATATGTTCCAGGTATAGCTTGAGGTTTTATGAGCTTCATTTTATGATCACCAGTCTTTATGGAAAAACCAATAGTTTATAAACCTTTGTTATTTTTACCACTTTATGGTGGCTATAGCAAGGATGAAAATACCTCTGCGAGGTTCTTTGATGACTTCTTCAATTTTTGCGAACAACAGGGACGACCGGATGTGAAAGAATGATGCTTACGTATACTGAACCGCCGATTCGAGATTATACTGGAGTCACCATAGATGGAGCTCCGATAGATTTAGCATCGCTCAAAGTGGCAGGAGCAATATGCTGGCCTACAGATGCGAGAACGGGCGAAAAACCATGTCCATTCTACACAATTGGTGAACCTAAACGGGAGCTCTGGCAAGTTCATGGACTTGAAAAGTATCTCGTGCACGGGTTTGTCGCTAATCACAAAAAGCACCCGTTTGACGCGAATGGCGTGCTTGACTTGTGCGAGACAAGTCTCCAAGAAGGTTCGGTTTGGGAGCCGTATTGCGGATTCACACATGGTTTTTGTATTCATCCTCCTGATTGGGATAGTGCGGTTCTTTTTGATCCCGTTCTGCCTTTTGATGGCAAACGTCATCTCATTGCGATATACAAAGATGATGTCAATAAGGTGCCAGTTAAGGCGCTCTGTTCAGTCAAGGATACTCATCTTGGGAGAGAGGAGTTTCTTAATGTTTTTTCTATTGTGTATGAACCGTTAAGAGTCGTGCGCAAGTTATACGATGAACAAATGGAAAAAAGTTTAGAATCATTATTCCCGTTAGATGAACCTGCGCGCAGTAGAGCAATCAAGAATCTTAATTGGTATGACCGGTATGGGTCACAAGACCAAATGCGAGAGCATCTTACGTTCATCCAAGAACAATCGCTAGTATACCTGTGCTTGTTCACTCGTGATTTTACTCGGAACCCACCTCCAAGAACCGTACGGGAGAGCCTAGAACTATGGGTAAGCCACTGCGACCAAAAACTCTTGACCCCTGCAGAAGCATACGAACAAATGGCAACATGCATCTCACCACCAACGCCTGAAGAACCACTCAGTTTAGAACACCCTCTCGCAGAAGTGTACATCACGCATGCATTGAACAGCATCATCAAAAAATTCCGAACTGTTCGCGGACAGAAACTGGCGAATGACCTTCAGGAAACTATTGAAAGAAGATTAAACGAAGATGAACTCGCAATCAACCTCTCGAGCGAGTAGCAGAATTGATGAAACATTATTTCCAGATGTTAGCTTATGGGACAAAGGTTTTTATTGAAGTTCTTCTTTCTGAACTTCGTGCTCGTCGTTAACCGAAGCAAAACCCGAGAAGTCACATCTGGAAGTTTTGGCTTTGTGCGTCACATGTTCGCACAAAACGCCTTTTGTCGTCAATGAAGACGTGGAACAAAGAAAGCGAGATTGTATCCCCGTGAAAGTGTATTCTAACATCTGGAAATGCCTCTGCTTCCTTTATAAATGTTATTACTTGGGTCCGCAAGTTTCGCTCGGACTACTTAG
>JAGVZE010000005.1 GCA_018302815.1 Candidatus Woesearchaeota archaeon | reverse complement strand
AAGGCTCACCACGCCAAACACACTACCAACGGAATCCTTGCCCGAGCCGCAGCGAGGGTCAGCCCGCAGGCTGAGGGCTTGCCCCAAGGAGGAGGTCAAGGCTGTTTAAAAAGCTTCTGGATGAAGGGTGCTTTTTCTAGAGCATTTTTATATCACCTCTCTTTGACTCTTTCAATGAAAGCGCTCATCACGGGCATCACAGGACAAGATGGTTCTTACCTAGCGGAACTCCTTCTTGAAAAAGGATACGAAGTACACGGAATCAGACGATACGCAAGCACGAACAACCTTACGAATATAGGGCACATTGCTGATAGAATCCATTTACACTACGCGGATATGACTGATATCCAATCACTTGATAACGCGGTCAAGGAAGCCTTTCCTGATGAAGTGTATAATTTAGCATCTCTTTCATTCGTAGGTGTTTCGTGGTCGATGCCTGAATTGGTACGTGACGTGAATTTCATGGGCGTCAAACGAATGCTGCGATTAATTCAAGCTAATTGCCCAAATGCAAAATTCTACCAAGCTTCGACAAGTGAAATGTATGGCGGCGTCAATGAAACGCCTCAAAACGAAAAAACTCCTTTCCAACCAGTCAGTCCCTATGCTGAATTCAAACTGCGCGCTCACAAAGCAGTCCAGTTATCCCGAGAGAAAGGACTTCGCGCCTGCTGCGGAATTTTATTCAACCACGAAAGCCCGCGCAGAGGAGAATTATTCGTTACTCGGAAAATAACCACGGGAGTCGCAAGAATCGCGAGCGGCGAAGATTACGTATTATCGCTTGGCAATCTGAACGCGGTAAAGGATTGGGGGTTCGCCGGCGATTATGTCCGAGCGATGTGGCTGATGATGCAGCAAGAAAAGCCAGATGATTGTGTGATAGGAACCGGAAAATCACACACTGTGCGAGAGTTTGTTGAAAGCGCATTCCACGCTGCCGATAAACAAATCAAATGGGATGGAGAAGGATTGGCTGAAAAAGGATATCTTGACGGGAAATGCGTTGTCAGCGTTGATCCTGCATTTTTCAGGCCAGTAGAAACAAAACCATTCCTCGCGGACTATTCGAAAGCGCGAAAAACATTGGGCTGGACTCCCCAAACGAGTTTCGAACAGCTCGTCGAAATGATGGTCAAGTCAGACATAGATAAACTGCGTTCCTCTAGATTAGTTTAGAGTCATGCCGCACGTCTGCACAAATTCTCAAGCGCCGCTTTTGTGTACAATTTAAACAGTTCATCCGACTGTTGCCGTGACTCCCAAATAGGAAGATACCACCAACCGTTTCGCTCAGGTTCAGGGATGTTTCTCACGCCGAATATGTTCAAATCAAACCATTGAAGTGCGAGAAGATCGAAAGAAAACAATCCTTCTTCTGCCAGCAGAACACGATATGAAGGAGTTCTTGAGGCGTATTGCCAGCAAACATCAATTGCGGGCCGTTGAACAAGTTTTTCGTTCTCAATAAAAGAAAGCAAAGGCGCGCCTTTCGCAAGATTCGGAAGAAAAGGTATCACATTTTCAATATCGCCTGATTTAAGATACTCGGAAAGCGGACCTGCAGCGTCACGATATCTTCCTGCGCGAAACAGCGCTGCAGGATACCTCAAGTCATTTTCGTGACTGCGTTCAAGACGCCGTAATTCTTCGTCCACAATGAACTAAGAACTTAGACATTTAAAAGAATGGTGACTTATTCTCCTCAAGTGTTTTAAATCGAGCGTCATTTTTCACTCCAATGGAGCTCATCGAAGGCACAACCCGTATCATTGTTCCGCAAGGCAAGCCAACTAAAAGAATGGAGGCGTTTTACAATCCGCTGATGGGGATTCAGCGATCGGTAACAATCGCCTTGTTAAAATCGCTGGGCAGAAAAATGCGCATTGCCGACCCGCTTGCAGGAACTGGAGTTCGAGCCGCGCGTTTGATGAACGAATCTTCTGAAGTCGTGAAGGAAATTATTTGCAATGATGCGAATCCAAACGCAGTCGAATATGTAAAACAAAATTTCTTTGGCAGGGTTGAAAATACGGATGCGAATGTGTTTTTGCACTCAAATGGCGCGTTTGATTTTGTCGACATCGACCCTTTTGGAAGCCCTGTTCCGTTCCTTGATTCCGCGTGCCAAAGTTTATCGCTTGGCGGCATACTTGCGCTAACCGCAACAGATACTGCCGCATTGGCAGGAAGCGCAGTTCAGGCTTGTAAGCGAAAATACTGGGCGATGCCGCTTAACAACGAATACAAACACGAAACAGGAATTCGGATTCTTATCCGCAAAGCGCAGTTAATCGCGTCACAATACGAAAAATCTCTTGTTCCAATATATTGCCATCTTGGAACACATTATGTGAGAGTATTCCTTCGCGAAGAAGGCGCGGTTCGGGACATTTTCAAACAACACGGCTACATACATCACTGTTTTAGGTGCCTGAAAAGAGAAGTCAAACAATTAAATGTTCCTGAACGGTGCTGCAACGCGCCCATGAGCGTGGCCGGACCTCTATGGACGGGCAGGTTATGGGATGACGTTTTGGCAAAGACAGTCGCGGTTGAAGCGGAAAAGGTTGATGAATCAATAATTAAATTGGCGCGAACAATAGCAGATGAAAGCGCGGTTGATGCGGTTGGCATATATTCATTGCCGAAAATCGCTTCCAAATACAAACTGGCAGTGCCGAAGATGGATTTATTCCTTAGCAAGATAACTGGAGTTCGAAGTCATTTTGCGAAGCAAAGCGTTAGAACTACTGATCCATATGATCGGCTGATTGAAGCATTCAAGACGCTCTAAACACACCCCAGAAAGTTTAAATACTCCTCTTCTATTGAAGTCAATATGAAAAAGAGCGTGGCAGTCATACTAGTCTTGCTTCTGCTACCTGTCGCTTTCGCTGCCAAGAGTTATTCACGAGAAGTTGGAAGCGGTTCATCTTTCTATATAACTGGAGCGCAGGCATTGGATCTTCCTCCGCCACCGGCTCCTCCAGGTTCTGAACAAGAACAGCCTGGATCTACTTCTGGAGGTTCGACAACAGTCGATATTCAAAATTTCGCGTTCTCACAGCAAACAATCACTATCACGGCAGGCCAAAGCGTCACGTGGACTAATAGTGATTCCGCGCCGCATACTGCAACCAGCACAAGCGGACCTACATCATTTGACACAGGACGGCTTGACCAAGGACAAAGCAAAACGTTGCAATTCAATACACCCGGAACATACCAATACCAATGCGGATTCCATCCAAGCATGACTGCAACAGTGATTGTAACCGCTGCCGCAACGCAATCCCAACCAACACCACCAACGCCTGAACCTGCTCAACCTACCACAAAAGCAGCAGAACTTCTTGAACAAGCGCAAGGAGAAGTGACATCACTTACCGGCCGTGTCGAATCACTCGAGCAAAAGATTAGCGCGCTCAGCCTATTGCCAGAATTCGAAGCCAGATTGAACACAGCTGAAGCGCAAGGATCCGCAGCAAGCAATGTTGGCGCACGCGTCGATGCGCTGCAAAGCCAAGTGGGAGGCATGAAAGTCGATCTTGAGAATGTCAAATACGCTGCGAACCGTCCTGTAGTTGAACAACCGACATTCACTGCAGGACTAGACGCTTTACGCTCGAGCATAAAAACAAACGCGATATTCAGCCTCGGACTTGCCATATTCGCATTATTACTTGTCATAGCTGTTATCGTGACAGGCATAAACCAACGTAAAACATCATTCCAAGAAAACAAACGCATGATCAAACAGTATCTATCCAACTACCAATCTCAAGGATATCCGCTTTCCACGCTGCGGATGCACCTTCGTGCCTGTGGGTGGAAAGATGAGTTCGTTGAGGACTGCCTCAAAGAACTCGGGTAACATTTAAATACAGATTAGAGTATATAATTACCAAAAGAGGCAAAATGAAAATATCATCCATATTATTGCTACTCATTTTCGTGCTAGCCGCGTGTTCTTCTGAAGAATTACCGCCATCCCCTCCGCCAGTCGGAGGCTCAGGATACGGACAGGCAGTAGCTGGCCTTGCAGGAGCTATGCCTGATTGGGCAGCACCCGCGAAAAACCTTGTTGCAACACCCGCGCAGGGATTCTACGGCGATAACGTCATTGTTTCAGTTTCAAATTACGACTATATTTACAAGAACGCGTATCTATTCAACAGCCAAGTGCGAGTTTGGGAAAAAACAACTCTTCAGGGCGATGCAGTACAAGACTGGGTTAGAAACCAAGCAATAGGCGGAATAAATCTCGACCCTACAAAGTTCAAGGAAGGAGATAACTATCTTGTCGTTTATGCTTGCAACAAATCAGGAGAAAACTGGGAATGCAACGGTAAAAAATGGATGTTACTTAGTTTCAAAGTCAACGCGAAAGCAGGCGCAATACCTGAACTTGCGTATGTGAATCAATTCGTCATCAATTCAGGACTGCCTCCGTTCGCAATCATGGGAGTCACCGCAGAAAAAGACAATTTCACTGAAACCGGAAAAACAATACCAATTGCTGACGTAATCCGGTATGACGCAAGATACCGCGAATCCGGCGGACTCACAGTTCTTGTACACGTATTTGATTTCAAAAACAGACAAGAGCTAGAAGTATCGTTGGCGCTGTTTAAAGAAATAATAAATCAAGGCTGGAAAGAACATAACGGAAACAACGTCGCAGTCTTCTTGGATGAGTTCGACCACAGAGTGGCTGTTTGGTCATCTGGAAAGCAGATACTATATGTGGAAACGCACAAAAGCGATAGCGCAAATAAAGAAATAATCGACGCTTATCTCAAGAAATACCCATCAGATTTGAAAAAACAGTAATTATATATGTACCGTTTAAATATTTTGCATCAAAGGTGATACACATGAAAAAATACATGATTTTAAGCATATTCTTGCTATTATTAGGGTGCGGACAATCAGAACAAGCTTCTCAAGAGGCAGATGTCACAGTGCTCATAAAAGATTACAAATTTGTTCCAGAGACTGTGAACGTTGAGCAAGGACAAACAATCAAATGGGTCAACGAAGATAGCGCACTTCACACAGTGGAATCAAAAAATAAGGAATTCGCATCAAAAGAATTGTATCAGGGAGATTCTTATTCGTTCACAGCGACAAAACCAGGAACGTACGAGTATATTTGCGGTCTTCATCCGAACATGGTTGGTAAAGTAGTAGTAAGATGAAAAAAGCCCTTTTTTCATTAATTGTGACTTTCTTAATGAATTCACTAGATGTGATTTACCATCTTTTGACTCATACTGCGGTTCATCTTAATTACGTCGCAGTCAAATTCACAGTCATTTTTCTCGTGGTTTATCTCGTATCGCGCCATGTGGGAATAGGGCTGCAAGAAGGAATCGTGAGCGCGCTTGCAGGACCAATGATATTCTATATGTACTACGTAGCTGCAACGCCAACACTCGATAGAACCCTCTTTGTACTCGATGAAAACGTAGGGTATGTGCTAGTACATTCTGCAGCGCTCTTCATAGCGTATTGGTTCATGCTTGTCCACGTATTAAAAGAGCCAGCAGACTTTCCGAAAAAACAATTCGCACTACTTTTTGGAGTGATTGGCGCGTTTTATTTATTCACTCCATTTACTTTCTTGGAGCAAACAGGATTGCACCTTGAACTCACTGCAAGCCAAAGCCCCTTTCTGGGCCTCTTCTTGCTTTTGTTAGGACTTACACTGTTCATTGTTGATAAATACGATTTGAAATATAATTTAATCCCTGCATTTTTTGCAGCATTGCTAGCAGCATTATTTGAAGTAGGAGCACACATGCTACTTCGAACTTTAGGACTTGTGAATGAATTACACGTTTTCAGTTCATTTGCCTACGTGTTTGTGATCCTTGTAGCGACAATGATTGTTTCAAGCGCATGGCTTTCCTCAAGAACCACTGCGGCATTATCTCTTCTTACAGCAGTTCTACTCGAAATAGCATTCTTCAACGCAGCAATGCCTTCAAACCCGCTTTTTGTCGCACTACACACGCCAATCATTTATCTTAGCCAAGCCATTCTAAAGGTGCCGTATGAATAAGCGAGCACTTTCAGCGCTGGTTATAGGCAGCACTATCGCTCTTGTGTACTTATTTTTGCCACCAAAACTCATAATATCCGCAGGACTTGGAATACTGCGCCATAATGATAGAGTGATGATAGGAACTCTCGGGCTTATCATAGCATTCGTTAGCGCGTACGCGCTCATCAAGCCCAGAAAAGATTTATAAACGGCCATTGCATAATTGATTCAAAAATGAGGTGTATATGAAGCGAGCGATACTGTTATTATTGCTTCTTATAGCTTGCGCGCAAGAAGAATTACCTCCTAGCCCGCCACCTTTGGGAGATTCAGGAACTTCCGGACGCGCCATCGGAGGCATCGCTCTTTCAACAACAGAATTACCATCTTGGGCAGGACCAATACTTTACACCGATATCTCTCCCGCAAAAGCCCGCGAAGGAGAAACAATCAAAGTCACAGTAGAAAAACCAAGCTTTGTCAGCACGAAATTCTACGTTCACGTATTCATGTATTTCTTCAACAAAAAAAGCAACGTATGGGAAAAAGTATCACTTAATGCGGGAGAAAGCGGAAAAGTCACACAACAATGGGCGGAAAACAAAGCAGTATTCAGTTTTAACGCGGATCCGAACAGATTCGTACAAGGGAACAATTACCTTGTAGTATATTGGTGCATTGACACCGACGCCCGCGATGACAACGGCAACAAAATATGGAACTGCAACAACCGCAAATGGGGACTTGGAGCGTTCGGATTACTGCCTCGCGGAATACCTCAATTAATAGAGCAAAACATAGGACAAGCGAATTATCTTGAATCCCGCCAAGAAACAACAACCGAAGGAACCGACTATTTAGCAGATTATCAAACAACAACCGGAACAAAAAGCACGGTCAAGATAACCGCGTTCTCAGACATAGTATCCGCGAAAAAAACACTCGCCCAAAACCTCGCATTCCTACAATCTGTTTCGACCACGCGCGCAAACACCTGCGGTTTTCTCATTTCAGGCCCTACAACCACATTCTCCTGGTTTTCCGATTCGAACAGGGTTGTCGTACAGACAACCGGAACAACGCTCGATGAAAGCCTCGTCAACGCTTATAACCAGAAATATTCCAGCAATTGTTTCCTCATACCTGAACTCCAACGAATCTTGGAAGGCAAAACCGGCTTTTGCGGAAACAATATAGTGGACGGCGATGAAATTTGCGATACAAGTAACGATACTGCTTGCTTTGGGCTTTGCAAACCTGACTGCACCTGCTTAGTTCTCGCAGAGACATCAACTGGAACATGCGGCGATTTCCTTGTAGAACGACCTAACTCACTTAATGTTGTTGAGAATTGCGAACCACCTCAAAAAAGGGACTTGGTCACAGGACAGGTCGTATCAGGAAGCTGGTGTTTCCTTCGCGATCCATTCAACAGCAAAATAACAGGACTTGGAGTTTGCAATGAACAATGCGGATGCGTTCCAGGAAGCGTAACATATCCAAAATGCGGAAACGGAAAATGCGAGCAAGGCGAGACATCAATATCCTGCGCGCCAGATTGCCCAACAGACAGTACGCCCCCGCTGATAGACCTTGCGACCCCGCGCTTTCAATCAATAATGCCCCAGTTCTTCACATACGAAATACAAGTGCACGATTTAACTTCAGTAACTTGCGATGCATCGACTGATGGAACCAAAGAACAGCTGGTAAAATCAGGAATAACTTGGACCCTTTCTAAGAACCTTGCGATTGGAACGCACACTGTTGTTTTCTCTTGCACGGATGCAGGAGGCAGGAATTCCACTCTCACTGTGCCGTTCACTGTTTCAGGAGCAACACAATCATCTGAACCAGCAGTCACGCAGCCAACAACCACTGAACCCGCGGCAACAACTCAACCATCACCGCAGCCAGTCGAACAAACACCCATAGTCCAAAAGACAGTTGATGTCAATATGCAAAACTTTGCATTTAGTCCGCAAACGATTAATATCAATTCCGGCGATAGCGTGCGTTGGACGAATAAAGACACTGCGCCGCATACCGCAACAAGCACTGGCGGACCTGCATCATTCGATACAGGACGGCTTGACTTCGGACAGAGCAAAACTTTGCAGTTTAACACGCCCGGAACGTACACGTACAAATGTGAATTCCATTCAAGTATGACTGCAACAATAGTAGTCACTTGATTTGATTTTCAGGAAAACCAATGAAACTATCAATATTCATTTTTTTGATCGTGGCAGCATTCGGGATAGCCGGGCTTTTGACACAAGAAACACAACTTGGCGCGGCAATATGGGACTGGCTAACACCAGAGCCTTTAGGAGTCAATTGCGAGAAACTTGAACCTTGCAGGCGAAGCGAAACAACTTGCGGATTTGGCATGCAGCCCTACTATCTGGACGGCGAGTATCAGGGATGCATGAGCCTTGACGAGCATATGACTCCCTGCGTTAAAACGCTCAAAAATGAAGGCTCGATGAATTGCAAACCAGATACTAGCAACAAATACGTCTGTGTCTGCCCGTAAAGATTTATAAATGATGAATGATTAACAATAACAAAAGAGGAACAATGGAACAAAAACTATCACTAATCCTTTTGGGAATCACCGCAGTCGTTGCGATGTTCGGACTTTTAACATTGCAGCTCAGACTCGAAGGAGCAGTGACTGCAGCAGAAAGAACTTCTCCTGGCTCAGAGCCTTGGACTATACAAGGAGATAACTGCGCTTGGAAAGCGGTATGTGTAGAACCTGAACCTGCCTGCGGCGGATACCTTGCGCATTATGACGGATACGCAGCAGGATGCATTTCTTCAGCACAGGCAAAATCGATGAGGACTTGCGTTCTAACCACCATGCGTATGGGAAGCCACGAGTGCAGTACTTCAGACCCAATATATGCCACGAGGTGCGTTTGCCCATGAAAAAAGCAATAGTTGTGTTTAGTTTGGTGCTTTTAGGCTCAGTAATAGTGCTCTCCCTTAGCGGAGGCGGAATAACAGGACAAGCCCTATCACTTGTCACCGGAAACTGGACCGACTCACTGCAAGTAGGAGTAGTACTTCTTGCAGCAATAGGAATTCTTGGAATAACACTTCTGAATCTCACGCACAAAGACGAATGATTATTTGTAGTGCGGGCGAAGGAGAGGTTCTATCGCTTTATGCGCAGCTTTGAGACGCTCAGGGTCGTTTTCTGAAGCTACGTCTGCATCCCTTCCCGACCCAAGGATAATTTGCTCGAACTCACTAAAAAAGTCAGGGAAATTATTCATCGTATCATGCATCCCTCCCTTTCGGATACTTCCTAAGTACAATGAAAGAGATGCCGGCTCGAACTTGTCAAAATACTGAATCGCTTTACGAAGAGTATTTCCCGTATAAAAATCGTCTTCCACTATCAGAACTCTTTTTCCTTCAAGATTCGCATCTTCAAGCTTTAAGTTGCGCTTGGGCCGTTCTCCTTTGACTTCGCAATGGAATGTGGGCAAATCTTGCATCGCAAAGAAGTACGCATACGGCGCGCCCTTCCATAAAAGGCTAACTGCGCAGTCAAAAGAATTGCTGATCACTATTTCGCGCACTTGAAGCGCATAATCTAGTATATCGCAGTAACTCACCGGATTTGGCGCCTTGCGCAATTTAAACTTCTTTTTGAGAGAAATCAGTTGATGCGCGTGTTCTCGCCCCGCGATAATGCCGTGCGCCTCTTGAATGGGGCAATTTTTATCATACCATTCTGCCAATTTTTTCGCAAGAGACTCTATCATTTGGCAATGCTCTTTCGATACTGCTATTTCGTTTCTGTTTTTTAAAACATTTTCAATATTTTGAAAAGTTGGCTGAGTGGCGTATGTTCTTTTGAACTGAGCGTTTAGCGCGTGGTATTGCGCTAAAAGACTGAGCTGAACTGTCGCCCAGCCAAAATATGTATCCTTGCTGCTGCACAATTTTGGCAGGCTAGCCGGAGGATTAAGTTCATTCTCAACTATTCTTCTTGCTTGTGAATAAAGTTCCCCGTAATTCATTTTACGAACTCCCGCATGAATCGCTTAAAATCATCATAATCCAAATCGACAACCACTTTGTGATTCGTTCCACTTCCGATGAAGCTTTTTCCCATCTCATCTATCTCGACTGTGTGGTTTTTTGTTTCAATTCTATCCGGATGCAGAGCGGCGTACACTGCATAGACATCCGCTGCTGAGAACTGAACGGGAATTAACTTTTCCATCTCCTAAGCGATAATTCTGCCAAACCCTCTTTTGAAAGGATGGTTTTTTGCCGAATTGATTAGCTGGCGGTAATGTTCAAGGTAGTTATCAGGCTCGGCAGCTCCGAAATCTGAATCGATAAGCATCTCGCAATCAAGCTTTTTAAATTTGAGATGAACGGTTAGAAGCGATTCTATGCTCTCTCCATTAATGACTGGATGATGTACTTCTTGCGCGAGTTTTGCAATCAAAAATCCTTTGGCCATGCGCTTAGCATAATTTCCTGCAGGGGTTGATAGATTATCTAGGCAAGCGGTTTGCGGGCGATATTTTCGGCAGATATTCGCAGGAACCACTGTGATTGGAAGATTTGATGCGAAAACTTGCGTTGCAGCATACGGGTCGTGATGGCAGTTGTGGTCCAAGTTCCCATCATCAAAATTGCAGCCCATCACTACCACGTTCTCAATATTCGAGCACGCAGATTTGTTTTCAAGAAGTTTGCTAATTAGCGTCAAAGGCCCTATGCTGATGATCGTGTGAGGCTCTGTCAGAGTAGTTTTTGCGTGTTCAACTGCATCTTCGTGTATTCCAAGAGAGCGAAGAGGTTTATAGACCACTTTTTTTTCACAAACATCGTCATCAATGCATTTTCCAGGAACATAATAATCTTCATAAAAATAAAAAGGCCTTCCTGTTTCGTCCTTTTCAGCTATTGCAGCGATAGGTATGTCCTTTTTCGCAAGACGAACCATGTTTTTCGCAATACACGCTCTGCCCTTAGAATCTCCATTTATTGTATAAATCGCGCGAAGATTTGCGTTTGAGTTGAATAGTGCAAGAAGAGCGAGTGCGTCATCAGGATCTGAACCTATGTCTGTGCTTAGTAGAAACTTGGACATGCGATTACCTCAAATTCATAGCGACCCATTTGGCCAACTGCATCGCAAGCTTAGGATGGGTTGCGACTCTTTGATTAGGACCATATAGCTCAAATCCGTTTGGAAGGATTCCGTTTTTGTATGGAGTCTTTGAAACGCATTCAACAAGACCGGACTGGGACTTTGACCAGAACCTATTAAAGTCAACATTATCCCTTCCAAGAGAGCCTTCGATGCCCAGACCTTTCCAACGACTCAATCCCAGATATGCGCCGGTATTGATTATTCCCTCGTTCTTGAGATAAGTATTGATTGTGCGAAGAGTTTTTCCAGTGCAGCAATCGATGTCTATAAGCAAAACATTTCTTTTTTCCCTCAAACAATCCAAGACTTCTTTTGACATTGGCGCCACATCAGTCATCGCTCTTTTATGATGAGAATAGTCGACTGTGAAAATGGGCATGCTGCCTGCCATTTTGAAAATCGTTCCATATGGAATTCCTGCGCTGCTAACTGCCAGCGCGCAATCATAATAACCAGTTAATTGGCGCGCAGCATCAGCATGGACTATCATCGGACTGTCAAGCAAGTGTTTCCAGACGTGACGGAAACTCCATTTTTGCAGCAAATAGTGTTCAACGTCAAATAGCAGGTCTTCATCGTCCTTGTTCAAATTCAAAAGCTCAGAAGGTTTATCGGGAGTTGACATATTATTAGCTAAAATAGTAAGCTCAGGATTCGCAATAGATGAATGGGGCTCTTCCAAGCGCTGTTCAAGACGTAATTCAAGGCGGGCTCGCTGCTCAAATCTTTGTCCTAACTCTAATTGCATCATGACTTTTTTATCGAACGACGCTTTAAAAACCTTTCGTAAGTAGTCACTTTTTAGTGGGAACTGGAGAAACCTTTAAATATCGCCTCTTTTGCGCATTATTCATGGCAGACGCAGTATGGGGAGCATTCGTGATGATTCTTGTATTCTCACTTAGCGTAGCAGGAGCTACTGCTATCATGAAGTACACCGAAGGAATGCACGAGTGCAACTTCAACAGCGACTGCTCAGACACTTCTTACTGCGGCAGCGATTTTAGATGCCACTCTTACCCGGTTGTGAATAAGACAGTTGTGAGCACAGATTATACAACGCCTGCCGCGATTCTTGGCTTGTCGCTTGTGATTGTGGCGATGGTGCTTAGAAGAAATCGGCAGGTTTGAGTTATGTATGATTCTACTTATGCAGACGCGTGGATTAGAAACCACGAATCTGGAAAGGAGGTTTTCAGAGAAAATTATCTTGCGCCTTACTTGAAACAAGTTTTTCAGGCGCCAGATGTAAAAACCATTCTTGACGTGGGCTGCGGGTGGGGTTTTGCGCTTTCTTTCGTTCGACCAGATCAGCAGTATCGTGGAATTGATCCAACTCAGGAATTCTTGGACTATATTGTGGCTCAATCAACTCATCCTCGCCTTTCAGTTAGTCTGGGAAGGCTTCCTGATGCTCTTGATGCTTCTGATTCTCACTTTGACCTTACACTATGTTCACTCGTGCTTCATACTGTACCTGAACTTACGCATTCACTTGTAACGCTTATTGCAAAAACAAAACCGAATGGTCGTGTTGTGGTAATTGATTTTTGTGATTCTGCCGAGCAAGCTTTAAGAACAGATGTCTTTCGGACAGTTTATGGCCAAGATGAAACGCGCATAGCTGGAATCGCTTGCCTCCCATCAGGAGTCGAAGTTGAAGCAGAAGTCTATTTTCATAAGGAACGTGATTTTGAAAAAGTTCTTACAAACGCCAAAAAGAGTTATCTGGGACCGCTTTTTGTCGCATATGATTTCATCCGTGAATGTTGATCATGCATCATTTATGGCTAGGTAAATCAATAAGATTTGCCGGCGGAACAAGAGAAGTCTACGTTTCTCCAGTCAGATATTTACGCTAATATTAACGACGAATTGATTTTTCTCGATTTCCATCGTAAGACAAGCAATAAGTTCTCTTTAAAGAATTCAGATTAAACTTTAAAGAAGGCTAGAACCCTGATAAATCATTCTCGTAATTCGTTTTTGCCTTGGCTTTCTTCTTGATTGGGCGGTCTTCACAACCCGGGAACAATGGAACGCCATATTCGCCATCGTAACCTGGCTTCCATTTCACGCGATCGACACTCGCGATGGCTTTTGCCATGCGACTGTCAATGTGTTTTGAGAGTTCTGCTTCTGTTGCTGAAAGGGCGGCGATTTCATTTCCGAACGCCGCGATGAGTTTTAGGTATTGCTCCCAGACTTTCTTGCTCGCGACTGGCGAATGAATCATATGCGCAATGATTTCTGAAAGCGGAATTAAATTGCGGTAAGGCTTTGCAGATTTTGGCTTATCTCCTTCTTTTCTATCCGCCAATTCTTCAACCCTGTTCGCAACGCCAATAGTGAGTTCTTTCTTACAGTTAGGACAGACTTTCTTCAGAGCCAAACTCTCTCTTGGCGAAAGACAAGTTCCGCACACCCGATGGCCGTCAAAATGATACTTGCCTTCCTGCGGATAAAATTCAAGCGTCTCAACCACCTTGTTGTTTCTGATGGCAGTTATGAGCTTTTTATAGCTCAGGTCTTTCATATCGAACACTGTCGCTTCCCTTCCTATGCGCCAAGGCCAATGAGAGTGAGCATCTGAACTGCTGATGAGCGTGATGTTATCAAGCTTTGAAAGGCGATGGTTCATCCCAGGATCGCTGCTAAGACCGGTCTCAATTGCCCTGATGTGCTTTGTTTGGTCTAAAAACGCAGCTTGGAGCGAGTCAAAACCCGATTTCGAACCAAACACGCTAAACCAAGGCGTCCAAGCATGAGCAGGAATGACTTCTATGTCTTTGCTTATTTTTCTTAAACTTTCAACAAACTCAGGACAAGGAATCTTGAAAATAGGACGACCATCATAATCAAGACGCCCTTTTGAACCAAGATATTCAACAATCTGATCAGCAACCTCAAAATTCGGCGCAAGAACAACATTGTGAACCCTTCTTCCCCTACCATCCTGACTGTAGACAAGAGAAATTTCAGTTTGCAAAACGAACGGATAGTTAGTCTTAGTCATCAAGACCCCCTTGCCGTTGTCAGTAAGCTGGTTTTTTAGCTCAGGAAGCCATTTCGGGTGCTGAAAGTCGCCAGTGCCGAGCAAATCAACGCCCTTCATCCTCGCGAACTTCTCCATATTTTGGACTGTGAGGTCTTTTGAGCAGGCACGCGCGAAACGGCTGTGAAGGTGAAGATCGGCGATGACGTTCATATGTTGCTCGCATTCAGATTAGTTTATAAAATATACGAGCTTGTATTATCATATGGCGTACGCAAAGAATACCTATGGACTGCCGTGCAAAAAGAAGGACATTTTAGTTACACTATCCGATCCAAGAGCGCATTTTGCACACTTCAAACACGCAATCGACTTTGTCATCCCAGAGGGCTCTCTGGTTCTTTCTGTGCGTGCTGGTAAGGTAGTAGATATGAAATTTGATTCTAACAAAGGAGGATTGAATCCGAAGTATAACGATGTCAAATACCTCAATTACATTACCCTTCAACACGCAGGTGGAGAATATTCTCAATACGCTCACTTGAAATTCAAAGGAGCTCTCGTGAAGCTAGGTGAAACTGTCCGTAAAGGACAATCGATAGCTCTGAGCGGGAATACTGGATTTAGTTCGACACCGCATCTTCATTTTATGATCTTCAAACTTGCCAAGAATAAACAGGGATGGACAAGTCTTCAAATGAGGTTTGATGAGGCCGTTAGGGTGAAGCGAGCCGTGAAAAAATCTTCGAAAGGAAACATCATGTTAAAGGAATTGGAACGAACGCGAAAAGAACTTTGTCCATAACTGCAAACAAGTTTTATAAGCTACACCCAACTGACTTTTTCCATGAGCGCTAAAATTATAGACTCATTGGACATCGCAATTTTCAAGCAGATTATAGAAGATTATAAATCGAAATTATCAGTTAGCGCACATGCGCTCGACCACCTTAGCATTGCTCAAAGAAAAATTCTCAACGAAGACTCGCTCAAGAAGATTGTCCTTTCGGAAGAGCCAAGAGGGATTGGAATTCAAAAGAATGGGCGATATGCTGTTTACTATCGGAGAACCGATGGCTTTTTAAAGATAATATTGGAGAAAAAGGAACAGAGGCTAGAGGTAATAACATTTATAAACGCAGATTCCATGCCTACTCTTGGGAAGTTACGATGATGGACCGACATTTGGACGCAACAGGAAAGGGAGAAATCAACTATGATTACGCTAATGATATCCTCTTATTCAAAGTCAAGGATAGGGATTATTTGAAATCAATCGATTTTGATGACTTTGTTGTTGATATAGACAAGGAAGGGTACATTACTGGACTGCGTGTTTTTGATGCTTCTAAACTTTTCAGACTGTCTAAACTTTCACTCAAAAACATCAAGCAATTTGATTTTAATGCAAAAATCGAAGAAAAGGTAATCACAATACAGTTCTATTTCACTTCTGTGATGAGAAATAAGCCATCAATCAGACACGGTCAAGACCTTGTTAGAGAGGCGGCTGATGCACGAATCAATAATTCGGAAGTCGTGTGCACTGTAGCTTAACTTAGGCGATGCCGACCGCAAGATTTTAAAACAAACCCTCACTTTTTCATGGTGAGAGGTGCACGCTCGTTGATTTTTTTTGGTGTGCAAGATGTACACGCACATGAAACCAATAATTTCGCTTAAGAATATCGAAAAAGACTTTTTGGTACCTAAAAAGACCAAAGAAGGATTTTGGCATAGCGTGAAGTCCATTTTCTATCGTGAATGGCAGCGAACAACAATCCTTAAGAATTTGAGCCTTGACATCAATGAAGGCGAGTTTGTCGGGTATATAGGGCCCAATGGCGCGGGAAAATCCACAACTATCAAAATACTGACCGGCGTTCTTACCCCTTCAAAAGGAACAGTCGAAGTTTGCGGTTTTGTGCCCCATAAAGATCGGTACCGCTATGCGTACAATATAGGGGTTGTTTTTGGACACAGATCTTTGCTTGAGTTTGACATACCGGTAATAGAAAGTTTTCTGCTCTACAAAAGCATCTATGAATTAACTGACAGAGCGTTCAATGAACGAATGAAATTCTTTTCAAGAATACTCAAAATAGATGAGCTTTTACACATTCCCGTGCGCAAACTTTCTTTAGGACAGCGAATGCGATGCGAAATAGCAGCATCGCTCCTTCACAAACCAAAGGTCGTATTTTTGGATGAACCCACTATCGGGCTTGACGCTCTTGCTAAAGAAGAAATTCGCGACTTCTTGCTCAAGATAAACAAAATAGAGAAGACGACGATCATTCTGACAACGCACGATATGGATGACATCGAAGCTCTGTGCAGGCGCATAATAGTTCTTGATGATGGCAAAGTCATCTACGATGGAACGATAGAACAGTTAAAGGATAAATATCTGCGCCATAAAACCCTTGAATTCGAAGCTGAAAAAATCAAGGACGCGCCAGCATTCAAAGCGCTGCTTAGCAAACTTCAAATCATGACGCATAAAGGCAATCATTATTCTTTGCGAGTCGACATAAGAGAACATGATTTACAGGAAATCCTCAACAAACTACTCTCTTGCTGCGAAGTGAACGATCTTCTGGTCCACGAGCCTAAACTTGAGCACATAATACAGGAAATCTACTCAAAAGGTGAAGCATGAAAAGCAAATTGCGAAAGCATCTCGAACTTATCATTCCTTATTCGCGCTTAAGCTTCAAAAAACTAACAGAATACAAGTTCAACATAATCACTAACACCCTCGGCTATCTTGCGCTCATAATAACTTGGATACTATTTTGGAATTTCATTTTCGGAAGCATGCCCGAAGTCGCTGAATGGAAGTATCCTATGCTTTTGATGCTGGTCGGATTTGTCTACCTATCAGACGCGCTTTGGCAGATGCTTTGGTACACAGTCGCGTTCTATCACGACATAAGCAAAGGGAATTTGGACCTGTATTTAGTTCGTCCAATAGCCCCGCTTTACGCGCTCGTGATGAAAGAATTCCAATTCTTCTCAATACTTCCAGGATTGGGCGGAATTGGCATAATTGTCTACACGCTTCTGAATTATTATTCGCTAAACATATTCAGGTTGACTCTTGCGCTTATTCTTTGTTTAGTGGGCGTGGTCTTGGTGCACCTTTTGTATATGAGCGTCAATTCCCTATCTTTTTGGTTCGGCAAAACAACAGCGTTTCGCACAATATTTCGAAGCTTCTTTTTACTGCGCAATTATCCACTTGACATATTTTCCATCTGGGTACGAGCGGGACTCACGTTCATACTTCCTTTCTATTTCACAGGAACAGCGCAGGTAAAGCTTTTGCTTTCTTCAAATACGTGGGAAATCGCAACCATACTATTTTACGCGTTAATAGCGCTCGCAATATGGCTTTCAATATTCCTCATAATATGGAATCGGGGGCTAAAACGATATGAGTCATCTGGCAGTTAAACATTCGCGGTTCATCATCAACGAACTCAACAAACTGCGCGAATACAAACTGAACTTTCTGTTCAGCTTAATTCGCATACCAATCCACGTTGGAATACTGGTTCTTGTTTGGACGACTCTTTTCGCGCTAGGCAAAACTCCCACAATTGCGGGAATGGGAGTCGAGACGTTCATTCTTTACATAGTTGTCGCAAGACTTTGCGCATACTGCAATAATCCGTGGACTGTTTATGAAGCGATAAGCGACCATATCAAGACAGGACGAATCGCTCTTTATTTGACAAAACCCGTGCATTTTCCAATACTTCTTTTTGCCCAGACCACGACGCAGTCGTACCTTAGCGTCGTGATAGTGATAGCGCTTCTTTTAGGAGCGAATGTTCTGCGACTATTCGATATAGTGTACGCTTTTCCGGCAATTTTGTATTTCATTCTATTTGCATTATCGCTCGCACTTGCAGTTCTGCTCGGATATATGATGGCGTACACTATACTCCTTGGCACATTCTGGTTTGACGATATGTGGAGCGTGTGGGGCATATGGGATGGCATAATGGGGCTCTTTTCAGGAGAAATAATACCGCTCACCATAACGCCTTGGTTCTATACGCTCGCATCTTTTCTTCCATTCAAACACCTTGTCTTCACACCAGTATTCATTTTCTTGGAGCGAGTCACAATCTATGGCGCGCTTTGGAGCATCTGTCAGCAACTATTGTGGATAGGTTTCTTCACACTTATCTCCTGGTATCTGCTCCGAAAAGGCCTTGCGCGCATGGACAATCAAGGCGGATGATTTTTAAACACTTCCTGCTTGTTTGCTATTTATGTCCATATCAAAGAAAGTGTTAACGTATGCAAAGTTCGGACTTGTAAAGTGGATAGCACGGCTGTTTTACGTTGCAGGACTAACCTCGTTGATTCCTCTAATTCCGCTTCTGCTCTTTCCAGAACATCTTGCAACAGTCAAAGTTTTGCTTGTGTTTTCAATAGCGTTCGTATGCATGGGCTTTCTTTTGCTGCTCTGGTACACTCAGTCTTTCAAAAGAACAATCTTCAATTTAGGCATTATGACACTCATTCCAGGACTGCTAGCGGTAATCTTTACAGTGCTCGGAGAAAAGAAACTAATTTTGTTTGTCGCATCTTTTGGAAAACTTAGTCCGTTAATACAAACATACGTGCAGAATTATGTCCCAAAAGGATGGTTCCTCGCAGGAACGTATATTTTACTAGGAACTCTCCTTGCTTATTTTGGCGAGAAGTGAGTCGATATCTTTTCTCAATTTATCTATGCCTATGCCTTCTTTGGCGCTGATCATGAGCGCGCCTTTGAAATCGGCTCCGGTATCAGCTTTATTCGCGACAAGAATTATCGGAAGGTCGAACAAGCGCTTTATCTCCTTCAAAAGACTCTCCTGCTGAGGAACAGTGTATCCGCACGTTTCAGTAGGATCGATAACAAAAACTATGATTTTCGCCACGTATTTGAGCGCAAGCACTGCCTGTTTTTCTATCGGATTCCTATCGCTTAGCGGACGGTCAAGAAGACCAGGAGTATCCACAAATTGCTTTCCTTCTGAATCATACCCCAAATTTATCCTCTTCGTGGTGAATGGATAGCTCGCGACTTGCGGCTTGCTGCCAGTTAGGATTGCGAGCAAAGTGCTCTTTCCAACATTGGGCATTCCTGCAAGAACAATAGTATCAACGCTCGTCTTCAAAGAAGGATAACCTTTCAGGACTTTCCTTGCGACCTCAAGATATTCAAAATTCTCCTTAATCTGCTTCATAACAGAGCTGATTCTTCCAGAGAACGCTTTTCGCACCTTGTTCACTTGCCCCAGCTCGCGAGTACCGCGTAAAGTTTGCAATTGCTTGGTCATTATAGTGAAAATCTGCTGTTTTGCCCACATAAGGCTTCCAAGACTCTTTTTTAGCATGTCATAGTCAAGAGTGCACCTGACTAATTCCTGATAGAACGGGTCCAATTCATCAAACATAGGAAAACTCCTGTTAAGCATGTCTAGATTAGACATAAGCGATTTTCCCATGGTTTCGATTCGCAAAGTCTCTATCTTTTTGCTTCGATACAGCTTATTAGGATTAGTAGTATCTTCACGTATTCTGACCGCTTGAGCTATCCCGTTCTTGAAAGCCATATCCAAATACGTCTGATACGTCTCTACTTTGCCTAATCCCTGAAGATTCATATATAAAGAGGAGAAATGGGCCTTTTTAAATGTAGAGGTTAGAAACGATAAAATGAGTGTATACGGCAAGCAACCTCAATATTCTCGTTGCGCGAATAAGAACTCACCGGGAGTCACAATGTCTGTTTTTCCAAAACGCTTGAGAGCAAGTAAATCTTTATCAAATGAGATGATAAAGTCTGCTTTTATTTGGTTTGCGAGCGAGAGGAATTGGTCATCAGTTGGATCACGGCACTGGCTCGTTTCAAATTCAATCAATTGTTGAACTTCATGAGAAACTTCTATAATGAGACGAAGAAAATGGTCTTGCTTTTCGCGTTTAAGTTGAAATTTTGGTCTTGCCAGCACAGTCTTGACTTCTGTCAGAATACTGTCCGTGTAAAAATTGAAGACGTTTTGCAGTATTACGTGTTCGAATACTGCAGCGGCGCCTCCTGTTTGGGATAGAAGCGCCGCAACATATGCGCTTGTATCAAATACTATCTTAAGGCTTCCTGATTTCTGCAAGGATATCGGCCTCTTTGAGTTTTTGCACTGATGCTCGCAGATCGCGGAATTCGCCAAGAAGTTTCTTCTTGTCAACACGTTTGAGTATTAACGTGTCTTTGTCAATCATCACAATGCTGAAAAGCGTTCCCTTTGGCGCAGGCATTTGGTCACGAATAGACTTTGGAATGACTGCCTGCCCGCGTTCTCCTACTGTTGTGAGTTCAACGTCCATTTTCACAGAACCTCCATTACTCATATTAGTATGATAATCATACTTATAAAAGTTGTGGTTTGTGCTTAGATTCATGCATTTCACCTCTTTTGATCAAGATGCCCGCAAGATCCGCGTTGCGAGCTCTTTTGCGGACCTTGCTGGGCAATACTCTTGATTATTTCACCCTTAAGAAACTCTTCGGTGAAAACGTCGTAAAGTTTACGAACCAACTCAGAAAATCTTAAGTGACCTAGCCAGAAATCCAGCGAGCGCCTAGAGTGAGGTCTTTTTTTATCAGTTGGCGCGAGCGGACGACCTTTAGGTCGGGGATGAATGGC
>JAGVZE010000013.1 GCA_018302815.1 Candidatus Woesearchaeota archaeon | reverse complement strand
GATTTGTTGAAGGAGTATGCTGCTTTGGTGTTTGGTTTGTTGAATAGAAATACTGCTATGCAATTTTGGGTGGTTCAGAATTCGGCGCAGGACCAGTTGCGGCCGCTTGCTGTCTACAATCTTGGTATTGATTCGGATTGTGGTGGCTTCAGGGATCTTGACGGCGGTGGCCGTTTCGCCAGGGTTTGTCCGCCATAAATTGCGAGCTCGAAGAGCGAGCCAAATGCGAGCATGGCGAGCCCATATTTCAGTAATCGGCGCGTAGCGCCGGCGCGCGAATTTTACAGATGTGTGAATTGCTGTTTTTGAGAACAGTTTACTGATTGCCGTCCCGCCGTTCTCCGTACTTGCCGTCTTCCGTCCAACCTACGTCCTACCACCGTCCATCCGTCTTACTTCCTGCCGTCTTCCGGCCTACCGTCATCCTACTTCCCACATCTTGCGTCCTACTTACCCAATCGTATTCTTCGGTACGCCTTCAAAGAACGAGTTCAAGTTATCGATGGTGGTATCAAGTATCCTCATTAAGGCTTCTGTGCTGTTGAATGCGTTGTGGGGTGTGATGTAGACGTTTGGCATTTCTAGGAGCATGTGTTCTTCAAGGAGTGTCTTAAGGTCGCACGTTTTTTGGAATGTTTCGTGCAATAGTTGCGGTTCTTCTTTGATTGCGCATTCTTCTTCGAGCACGTCTAATCCAAGCGCAGAGAAAATGCCTTCTTTGAGTCCGACGAGCAGCGCTTCAGTTTCAACTAGTCCTCCTCGTGCGGTGTTGATTAGTACGCATCCTTTCTTGATGTTTCGAACATTTTTTGTATTGATGATGTGGTGTGTGTCTTTGTTTTCGGGCAGGTGTACGCTGATGACGTCAGATTGTTTGAATAGTTCGTCAAGTGGGACGTAGCTGAACTTGCATTCTTTGGCGAGCGCTTCGTTTGGGAATGCGTCGTATGCTATGACTGTCATGCCGAACGCTTGCGCGTAGTGGGCCATGTGTCGTCCTATGCGTCCTGTGCCGAGGATTCCTATTGTTTTGCCTTTAAGGTCAAATCCGCGCAGGCCGGTGAGTTCGAAGTTTCCTTTGCGTGTTTGTTCTACGCTTGGGATTATTTTGCGCGAGATGGTAAGAAGCAGCCCAATTGCGTGTTCTGCGACTGTGTTTTCACCGTAGGCTGGTACGTTGCACGCGGTGACCTTTTTTTTCTTGCAAGCGGCAGTATCGACGTGGTCAAATCCTGTTGACATGGTCGCCGCGAGTTTCAGCTTGGGCATTTTTGAGAGAAGCGAGTCATTGACTTTGCTGTAGATGAAGAATGCGATTGCGTCCGAGTCTTTCGCTTTGAGAGCAGTCTTTTCGGTTAGCTGTTCATTGACGAACGTGATGTTGTGTTTTTTTAGGTGTTCTTTTATGTAGTCTTTTTTGTCGCCAAGTCCGAATTGGTCTAGTTCAAAGAATGTTATTGCTGCCATTTGTCCTCTTTTTGTTATGGAGGAGCGTTCGTTGACTATTTAATCTTTTTTGGCGCAACTTCGATGTCTAGGTGTAGTATTACTGTTTTTTCGCCGTTTTTCCGCTTAGGTTCTATGCGCACGTAGCAGTCAAGGGTGTCTTTTGTTCCGTCTGCGCGTGTTCGCGTATACTGGTCGTAGAATGTGCTAAGTTCAGGTCTTCTAACTTCTGTTTCAAATCCGTTGTTTCTAGCGAAGAATTCGCGCGCATTTTCGTAAGTTACGTCGGCTATCGGCAGGTTTTTTACCCAATGTACAAGATAAGGCAGTTCGTGCTGGTCGCTTTTGATGAACGCGCCGGGTGTTCGTTGTCCTTCATGGTATGTTTTTGAAACGCGAAGCGCGACTTTGTTGTTGGTGATTCCATCATCTTCGTTTGGCATTACAATGAACGTATACGTTTCGTTAGGTGTTTCGACTTCGTAATGTTTTTCAACTCCGATTACTGGCATGCGTACTGCGGTCACAAGTCCTAAGTGTGGATTTTTTGGCCGCAGAAGCTCGTTTTTTCCAAGCATCCATGGTTCTATCTGGTTTTGTTCGATGCTTCGCAGCGCGTATGCGATATCGAGTAAGTCAGAGAGTTCTGTTGTTTGTGTTGTTTGTAGTTGCGCCATCTTTTCATATTAAGTGGGTTGTTATTTTTATATAAATTATGACAAAATTCACCATTTTACGCTCATCTTGACACGTATCGGTCATAATCGGTAGTTTTTTATAGGAGTGTGTCTTACTCATTCACTGATGGAGAGCATTAACCAGCAAGTCTGGCACGCAATGCGAACTGATCCCGCGATTATGCGTGATTTGCAGCGAAAGCTCATTAATATGCGCGCGCTAGCTAAGTTTTTAATTGACGCACATAAGCTTCCTGCTTCTCTTGACGCGGTGATTTCAAGCATACGCCGATTTCCGATGCCGAACTATTACGAGGAAGAGCGTGTTCTTCATGGCATATTCCGCGATTCTGTCGTGAGTACGACTAATAACATTGCGTGTTTGACTGTTCAGGTGAGCCCTTCAGAGATGATAGATAAACTTCCTGAGCTTAAGATTCCAAATGTTCGTATGGTCACTGGAACTGACAAGGTCAAGCTTCTTGTGAAGTCTGATCATGCGGATAAAATCAGCAAGACGTTCAAGAATACTGTTGTAGAGCAGGGTTTGAGCGAGATTAGCGTGACTGTGGCTGAAAAAGCTACCAAGACGAAAGGAGTCATGGCAAGGATAGCTGCCGAGATCGCTCTTGCGAACATAAACATCCACGAACTTCTTGTCTGCCCGCCTCAATTCTTAATCTACGTCCAAGAGAAGGACATTGTCAAGGCGCATGAGCGGGTTTTGTCGCTCACCGAGTGATTTCTAGTTTAGAGTATGCAAAATGTTATTAAGGTGACTGTGAGCTGATTTCTTCATGTGCGATAGGTCGAATCACGTTGAAAATATGAATGGCTGGAGCCAAGTCACTGAGAACGCGTCATTTATGCTGAATCGTGGCATGGTTGCGGGTCAGCTTTCTGGTTTTCAAGCATCATACTTGGAACACACGAACACGCTTGTTGAAGCGATAGAGTATGGCTTGCGTTTGCCTGAATCCTGTAGAGCGCCGCGTCCTGAAGTTAGCGGATTCGATGGATATTCTGAGCTTCAAGGGTTAGGGAAATTAGTGAAAGGGATTCTTCAAGCAAACACAAACAGCGCTCTTGAGAAAGTGAGAGGGTATGGCTTGGTTTTGAAGACTGCGGCTGAACAAAAAACTGTTCCGAACGAGCCTTCTGCCAAAGAGTGTGCTGAGTTTCTAAAATCGCTTTCTGGTCATTTGAGAGTTCCTACTCGTTTGTGTGGTGGATAATGATGCGTCGTCTTGAATCAATCCTCGCAGGTCTTGCGTTGGCAGGCGGTCTTAGCGCGTGTCAGAATCCTACTCCTCGTGAGCAGGCGGTTGAACCAATCGCTCAGGTTAGTTCTTCTACTCTAGCGCCGGTTGGTTCTGCAGTGGCGTTCACGACTTTGTATGAATCGGAGACATCGCTTTCTTCTGATTGTCTTCGTGAGAGAGA
The DNA here is from genome assembly GCA_018302815.1 of Candidatus Woesearchaeota archaeon. Lineage (GTDB taxonomy): Archaea > Nanobdellota > Nanobdellia > Woesearchaeales > ARS49 > JAGVZE01. The sequence continues at coordinate 61,802 of JAGVZE010000013.1, read as the reverse complement.
CTATAGTCCAGAATCGTTCGGTATTGTGGTAAAGGATGCGCAGTCGCTTGGCGATTTGTATGCGAAATTGAATTTTGGTTTTATCACAGATGAGGCTGGCGAATTTCAAAAATGCCTGCCAGAATACCAACCGAATTTCAGCGAAGAGATGGTAATAGGAGTGTTTCAGGGTCAAAGGCCAGCGACCACGTATGGCATCACTATCAACTGTCTTGTGGAGACGCCGAACGAATTGATTGTTGTATCCACGCTCAAAGAACATATGAATAATTTGCCTTATTTTGATCTTTGTATGGAAATGTCTCCAGGACAGCTTATCGTGTGCTCGTATTCTGATAAGCCTGTGAGTTTTATCTGGAACAAGGTGGACCCGCGTGCTGAAGAATTCCAGGATCCTGCGAATACGTACATGCTTTCGATGACTGAGGAGGGGATTCAAGCACTGCTTGATGCGAAACCGGAAATAAAAGATGCAATGGCTGCATTTGAGCAGAGTGTTAATGAAGATTGCATGAGTGTTGGGACGCATATCGAGTATGAAGACGCATTTATCGGTGTAGCTCGTCTTGAAAGAGAGCAGATAGTTCAGCTGCAAAAGAAAGGGTACGTTATTGAAAAGGCATTCCCCGACATGCGCTAGTCGAATCGATCCGTTGCAGAACCTTAATATATTTCTCTGTCTTTTCTATTGAATGTGTCTGATGATTTAGAAGGCAAAGTTTCAATTAACAAGAGCCGTGTCGCATGGAATGCTGTCAAGGGTGGCGTTCTTGGAGCTGTTATTCCTCCGCAATATTATCTCGCTCCTCTTTTCGCTGCGGCTGGAGCTGGGCTTACGATTTATGATGAGTCAAAAAATGTTGGTTTGGATTTGAGTAAGCCGTTTTGGGGAGTTTTTATTGGAGGTTTTATCGGGTCATTTTTTGATATCAATCATAATGATTACTTTCCGCACGTAGCTACTTATGCGGGCATCGCTTTTGGCGCAGGTTTGGGTTTTGTTGAAGCGTATGGTCGTAGAGCCAAGCGCGCGGCAGATTAGTTTTTAATAGTAGCATTCTTTCTTGGTGGTTGTAAGTCGTTAAATGAGAAAAAGAGGTGTTCGTATGGTTCGTGTCGCTATCAACGGTTTTGGTCGTATTGGTCGTCAGATTTTACAGGCAGGTATAACTGATAAGGACATAGAATGGGTTGCCATAAATGATTTGACTGACACGAAGACGTTAGCTCATCTTCTAAAATACGACAGTGTTCACGGTATTTCTCCTTATCCTGTTAGCTTTGATGAGAAGAATCTTATTGTGAATAAGAAGGTCATTAAAGTTTTGGGTGAGAAAGACCCATCAAAGCTTCCGTGGAAGGCGCTCAAGATTGACGTCGTTGTAGAATGCACTGGTTTTTTCACAGAGCGCGAGGGCGCGTCCTTGCACTTGAAGGCTGGCGCGAAGAAGGTTCTCATTTCAGCTCCTGCCAAAGGCGCGGACATTACGTTAGTCAAAGGAGTTAACGAGCATCTTTACGACAAGAAGAAGCATCACATTGTCAGCAACGCTAGCTGCACAACTAACTGCCTAGCGCCGATCGTTAAAGTTTTGCATGACAATTTCGGCGTGAAGCGCGGTTTTATGGCAACCGCGCACTCTTACACTGCAGACCAGCGCTTGGTTGACGCGCCTCACAGGGATTTGCGAAGAGCGCGTTCTGCCGCAGTTTCAATCATTCCAACAACTACTGGCGCTGCAAAGACTGTTGGCGAGGTTATCCCTGCTCTTAAAGGCAAGCTTGATGGTTTTGCTTGGCGTGTTCCAACTCCCGACGGCAGCATTGTCAATTTTGTTGCCGAGCTTGAAAAGCCCGCGGATATCAAGAAGATCAACTGGCTGTTTAGCGAAGTCGCGAAGTATCATATGAAGGGTATTCTCGAATATAGCGAGGAACCGCTTGTAAGCCGCGACATAATCCACAACCCGAACAGCTGCATATTTGACGCCGACCAGACTATGGTTATTGACGGCAACATGGTTTCAGTTCAGGGCTGGTACGACAACGAGTGGGGCTACAGTTGCAGGATGGTTGACGTTGTGAAGCTGCTTTAAATCTTCAGCATCGCGCGTTTCATTTTGCCAAGAAGTATGTCTGCAACTGCGCCTTCGTATTTTCCGCAGGGAAGTCTATGGTTTTCAAGATCGATTGGTGCGCTTTTTAGATCTGTTGTGAATATTCCGTGGTTTGGTATTGTTAAGCCTCGGTTAGTCTGTAAAATCAACAGTGAATAGACAAATGGTCGGGGTATTTTTGGCTGGAGTCTTTTGATGATCTGGTTTCGAACATTGTTTTTTGTTCTGAACAAGCCAGCATTGACGGGAATAGCGATGAGGTCTTTAGTATAATCTCCAGAAACACAGTAATCTCCGCAAGGGTCTCCTTTTCCTATCGCCCAGTTGCCAGTCATGATGTGAAATCGTTCGTATCGCATATATCCTGTGCGGGTGCCTTTGCAATAATCGTAATCGCTTCCGATTTCAGCAATGACTCCATTAGGTCCGTCTTCGTCATTTCGGTAGATGCTTTCGTTGAATTCAATTGTGTAATCAGGGTATCTGACTAGTTCAGTGTGGATTGTATCTAGAATCTCTTCTGGACTCATATTGGATCGTAGAATCGGCGGCCCTGAAATATAGTCTAGTATCAAATCAAGCATTATCTGGCGCTTCTGCGTGTTAGTTTTAAATTCATTTCGGTGTTTCAGAGAAGTGAATTCTAATATCATATGTCTTACCTATGTTTACATATGAGAGTGCAAACTTTATCGTCGATAACTTCATATCATCAAAGAATTGAATAAAAATTAATTAAAATAGGATTATACTAGTTTGGCTTTGATTATCTTGACTTCTGTCTTTGGTTTATCGCCTGAACTTGTTGGCGTGCTTCCTATTTTGTCAAGCACGTCCACGCCTTCGACTAGTTCTCCGAAGATTGCGTGTTTGCCATCAAGCCATGGCGTAGCTGCTAGCGTGATGAAGAATTGTGATCCTCCTGTGTTTGGTCCTGCGTTTGCCATTGACAGTATTCCTTTCTTGTTGTGTTTCAAGCCTGGGCTGAATTCGTCTTTGATTTCGTATCCTGGGCCGCCCATTCCCGTGCCGGTTGGGTCTCCTCCTTGTATCATGAAGTTTTTGATTACTCGGTGGAATATTGTGCCGTCGTAGAATCCTTTTGAAACGAGTGTTTTGAAATTCTCGACTGTTTTTGGCGCTTTGTCATCGTAGAGTTTGATTTTCATCTTTCCTAGTGTGGTTTCCATTTCGATCATTGTGTTCATGGTGGTTTCCTCCGTTTGGGCTAGTTCTGCTTTTGGCGCGCTTGCTGGGCATTCTTTGAATTCGCATTTTGGCGGTTCGCGCGCGGCAAAGCTTCCATCTGGGCATTCGCGGACATCTTGTGTGCAGCGCACGCTTTCAGGCGGTGTTTCATTAGTTATGTTGTCTGTGCCGTGATTCTCAATAGTTTGATTGGATTCGATCGGCGCTTGCGCTCCGCACGCGATGAGCATCAATAAGATGACTGCAAGGTATCTCATGCGCGTTTCGTAAATGCGCTAGGTTAAAAATGTGTCGGAACGCTTAAATGCGTTTTTAAACTTTTTCTGCTAGTGGGATTAAAAGGATTCATAAGTAATTTTTCTATTGCAGCGCTTATTTCGCTCTCTGGCTGTAAGTCTTCGGATTCGTCTTTGGAGCGCGATGTTGGATTGTACGCTATGCCTGCGAACGTTGCTTTGGGGTATTTCGGGTCTGTTGGCATTCATGAGGGTAGCCACGCGCTTGCGGCTGAAGCGATTGGCGCTGATTCCATAAAGGTGAATGTTTTGCCGCGCTACTCTGCTGGTAATCTGACATTTGGAGATACTCAGTTTAAGTATGCTGAAATTTCTGATATTGAAGAATCGCTTTTTAATATCGCGGGACCGGCTTCAATGTTTGTTTCTCAGGTGACTTTAAGGGAGCTGCTTAGAAACGAGATTGTTCCAATTGCTTTGCAGCCCACTTTGCAATGGCTTGCAGTATGCAACAAGGTTAGTTTTTACGTTCATGCTATTCGAGGAATCGCGCGTGATAAAAATTCGGATTTGGGCAAAGAGGATTTGTGGGTTTCGCTCAGTTTTCTTCTCGGAGGAATGTCTTATGATGTTTATGACTTGTTGACGGATAGTCCTTCAAGATATGTTGGTGTTTTGGCGGGGCAGGAATTTTACGGTGAAGAGGAAAGGAAGATACGGCCGGTGTTTTATTCTGATGGCAAGTCGAGTTATTTTGGCTTGTCTATCGATTGGTGATTATTTCATTTCTTTTCTTCGAAGAAGTTTATCAAATTCCCGTGTCACTCTTTCAACATAGTCTTTGACGGACAGCGTTTCTTGTCGTGCTTGAACGTACCGTTGATAGAATAACATGGTGTATTTGGAGAGCGCGATGGTTGTTGCGGCTCCTATTGCTGCGAGTGTTAGATTGGTCGCGTTTTCGTGGGCGTAAGGTATGCCGGCGATTGTCGCGTAGAGTGGTATGCAGGTTGTCGCGCCTGCGAGTATTGTTTCTAGTTTGTGTTCTTTTTCTTGGTTTATCGCATCAGTAAGTTCTCCATATGCTCTCTTTCGTTCGGCATCTTTTAGAGCTAATTCTTGGCTGCGAGTCATTTGTTCCCATTTGTCGTGGGCTTTCCAATCGTAGACTTCAGTCATTTTGCTTCACTATTTTTGCGACGAAGAATCCTTCTGTATCGTTGTCTTGTGGGAATAATCGCAGGCAGTTGGCGACTTGTGGGTTGTACTGATCGCCTTCGAATTCGGTGAATGCTGGTTTGTGTGATATTGGTAGCATTGTTGGGACGACTTTGGCATCAGGGTGTCGTTCAAGAAGTCCGCTTACGACAGCTTCGTCTTCTTCTGGTTCAGTGCTGCACGTGCTGTACACCAAAGTTCCTCCTGGTTTAAGGCAGCTCCAGGCGACTTCTATCAATTTCTGCTGCAGTTTGGACATTCGTCGTATTGAGTCAGGGTTCCACATGTTGATTGTTTTTGGGCTTTTGCGTATTGTTCCTGTGCCCGTGCAGGGCGCGTCTAGGAGGATTCTATCGAACATTATTCCTGAGCTTGCGAATTGTTGTCCTTGCATTAAAGTCACTGCGACGTTGCTTATGCCAAGGCGTTGAAGGTTGATTCCAAGCGCGGCCAATCTATCGCCTTTGACGTCGTTTGCGATTAGTATTCCTTTGTTTTGCATGTATTGTGCGATTTGTGATGTTTTGCTTCCGGGCGCGGCTGCCATGTCAAGGATGGTTTCGCCTGGCTGCGGGTCCAAAGCGACAGGAGGTATCATGCTTGCGGCTTCCTGTACATAATAGTAGCCAAGGACGTGTTCTATTGTGTTGCCAACGTCCAATCGTCCGCCTTTGTGTTCGATGAAGAATCCTTCTTTGCACCAAGGGATTGGTTCTAGGTTCCAGTCTTTCTCAAGCCGCGCAAGGCATTCTTCTACGTTTATTTTGAGCGTGTTGATGCGGATGCTTTTGCGAAGAAAGCTAAGCGTGTATTTCTTGAACGTCTCCCAGTCCGTGAGCTTTGTATAGCGCTCTACAAACTTTTCTTTGAAGACGTATTTGCCTGCGTCCGCGAACGGCTTTAGTTCCATATCTCTATTCTCAGAAGGGGCCTTTAAAAGGGTTTCTGCTGTTGTCGGTATGAGAACGCGTACAATTGTTGTTTATACCCGACCAGCAGTGTGTGTTCATCGCTAGCTTCCGCTGTGGCTCCAACTCCCGGTTCGATTTCAAATAGATATCCGTTCTGGGGTTCTATGTAGATTATTTCATCTTCAAGATCGACATTAAGCCAAGCCCCTTGTGTCAGTTTGAAAGTCACTGGTAGTTCTATTAGAAGTTGTTCAAGCGATGGCGGGCGGATGACGTTTGTGAGGTCGATAAGAAGTATCAATCATCAGGGGAATAAATAACTTTCTTCTTCTGCACTTTTATAAAGCAACATTCGGATTAAGGGGGCATGAGCTTTGCGCTTGTGGCTGTTTTCTTAGCGTAAATCATTCGGAATTTGTTGCGGGTCATGGTAACTTTAAATTGGTGTTTTTGAAGAAGGTTTTTTAGTTGTTCTATGTTGTATTTTTCTGTAGGATGGTATTCCATGCTTATTTGTCGTATGGCTTCAAAGGTCTTATCGGGTAGTGAGAAAAATATAGGGTATTCAGCGCCTTCGCAGTCTACTTTGAGAAGGCCTATTTTTTTGATTTTGTGCGTTCTCATGACGTCAGGAAGTGATGTTGTTTCAACGGTCACACTATTGTCTTTTTCCGATTTCGGGAATATTGAATGTGAGCCGGTGTTGATATTTGAGATGTATAATTCTGACGTTCCATTTTTTTCAGTGATTGCTTTTCTTATTGGGGCGACATTTGTTATCTTATTTAACGCAAGATTTTCTTTGAGCAGGTTAAAATTTTCAGGGTATGGTTCAAAAGAGTAGACCTTTTTTGCTTTTTTTGAGGCTAAAATTGTGAATGTTCCGATGTGAGCTCCAATCTCGAGTACAGTGTCATTTGGTAGTATTTCAATTCCGTGCCGTTGGTATATTTTCAATATGTGGACTTCTGTTAGGATTCCTCTATCTGAGCTGCCTGCTCGTGTTTTTATTTTAAGGCCGTTTCGAAATAAGTATACTATGTGTTTCTTTTTTATTTTTTTAAAGTAGTCTTTGAGGTAGGTTGGCCAATTTTTAATAGCGCGTATGGCGCCAAATGCGGTTAGTATTTTCACTTTAAGATTCCGTTCAAAATTGTTATTTAAATGTTCTTTTGTTTTTGGCGTAATGCGAACTATCTATGGAGCTTTTTGATGGTTTTACAAAGAAAAGCCAGAAAGTCACTGGCTTTAACCAGTGGATTAAGAGCAGTGTCTGGCGTTTCTGCATCCAGAAAATGCGTGCACTTGTTTTCAGATAGCGAGCGCTGAACAAGCCAAGCACTTTAGTTCTTGGCAGGTGCTCGCCTCACGCATGTTCTTGACTTATTGAATTTGCTTGCTAACGTATGGTCCGTCAAGTTTGTATCCTTGTTTGTAATAATATTCGCGAACGCCGATTCCTGATATCACGAGCATTTTTTCGCACTTGAATTCTTCGCGCGCTATCCGTTCTGCTTCAGCCATTAATTTTTTCCCGAGCCCTCGGTGTTGTACTTCCCCCTCGCCGCCAATAGCTACTGCTCGTCCATAGACGTGCAGTTCTCGTATTCCTGCGCATTTGCCTTGTATTTCGCTTCGATGGCTTTCTGGGATTATGCGTAGCCTGCAAAAGCCCAATAGCAGGTCATTCGCGGTGTCTTCGAATGACAGGAACACTTCTGTTCCACCGGATGCGTCATAATCTTCGCGTAGCATTTTTACAGCGTTCCAATCTATTTGTTTGTCGCGTGGTTCTCTGCACCTTATGCATTTGCATTTTATTCCGCGTTCTTGTAGTTTTTTCTCGACTAGCTGTCGCAGGTTTGTCATGTTTGGTCCTGCGTCGATAACAGTGCTTGGTATGTCTCTTTGAACTCGCATTATCCTGCACCATTTTGGTATGTGTTTTTTTGCTTCGACTATGATGTCTGCGGCTTCTTCTGTGGTGAGTGGTGTGTACTTTCCTATTTTCCAAATGCCAAAGAGTCCTGTTCCTTTCATGACTGTGGTTGGATATATTTTCAAAGCATCGGGGCGGTAAGCAGGATTGGCGAATAGTTCTTCATAATCTTCTCTGTCTTTTTGTGCGTTCATTCCGGGAAGTCCGGGCATCATGTGATATCCTACTTTTAGCAGGCTGTTTCGCATGAGCTGTGTTGCCTTGACGACGTCTTTCAAATCGTGTCCTCTGTTTGTTAGTTTCATCACGTCTGCGCGTAGGCACTGAACTCCCATTTCTATGCGTGTTGTTCCGAGGCGAAGCATGTTGTTTATGTGCGGTTCAAGGCACCAGTCTGGTTTTGTTTCTATGCAGAGCGCGACGCAGCGTATGGCAGAACTTTCGTTTCTTTGTTGTTCTGTTTCAAGTGTGCTTGTTTGTTTTAGAGCTAGTTCTTTTTCGTGGATTTTTTTTGTTCTATCGGGGCTTCCTATTTCGCCAGGTAGTTCGAAGAATTCAGCTATTTTTTTCAGATCTACTGCGGGTGTTACGAATTTTTCGCCAAAGTCGTTCATGGCTTTGAGTGCGTATGTTATGAAGTCCTGCTGATACTCAAGTGGCATCGCGGGGAATGTTCCTCCTTGTACGATGATTTCTGTTTTGTCAGGCAGGTGTCCGTTCACTATGAACTGTTCAAGCCTGTTGAATACGATCAAATAAGGGTCGAAATGGTTTCGTATGCCTCGAAGCGTGCTCGGTTCTTTTCCGGTGTAGCTTTGCGGCACATCGCCAAACGCGCTGCCGGGTCCTCCTGGGCAGTATATGCATTTGCCGTGCGGGCAGGCGAAAGGCATACTCATTAGCGCAAGAGGCGCGACTCCTGAGAGCGTTCGTACAGGTTTGGATACGAGCGCAACTCCTTGCATTATGAGTTCAGAATCTGTCGGAACGTTGGCAAGGCCGTGTTTTTTGGTTAGCTTGGTCTTTATTCTGCTTAGTTCTTCCTTGCCTATTCCTTTTGTTATGTGCTCTTTTAGTTCTTCTATGAATGCATGCATAGGTTCGGTTTCGAGAAAGTGGGTTTATAAACCTATTCGTCGAGGGTTGAGAATGCCATTTCTGTTATGTGTACTGTCGCGGGCTCTTCTATTATGACTTCAAGGAAGATTTTGTCTTTTTTTAGGAATTGTTGTCCAAGCACGCAGGTTTCTATGCATACGCTTGTGAATGTTCCGCTTTGGGTTGTGTATCCGCTAGGAAGCGTGTCTGTTTCGTTTAGTGATTCGCCGGGCGAGATTATGAGGTCTGCTGGGACGTATCCTGTGATTTGGGCTAGGTTGCTTTTGACTTTTCGTTTGTTTGTGTAGACTAAAAGTTTCTGTTCGCCGTCGGTTAAATATATGTTTACAAGGCCTGAGCCTGCGACGTTTCCGCTGACCGCGAAGCTTGCAAGGTGCAGTTTTCCGAAGCTTGGCGTTAGGCTGTATCTTTTTGTTTCTGAGCTTACAAGGTCTAGTGTTTGTGAATGAGTGGTTGTTGGGACGAATCCTGTTATGTTTGGCTGTGTTGTGACGAGAACTGTCACCATCAGGAATAGGACAGCGATGCTAAGGAGCAGTGAGTGCGATTCCATGAGGTTGTTTTTGTTTATGAAGCTTTTATAAATTTGCTTTAAACTTTATATAAAAAGCAAGTTTATATAATCATCGGTTTGAGAGTTGGTCTAGCATTCTTTCTATCTCCTCGCGTTCTGACGGCGAGAGTTTTTGCACGACTTCCTGCCATTCTTTTTCTATGGTGGTATGGTCAGCGCGGGTTATGGGGGTAACTGGAGTAGTCTGTACTGCTGGACGTGGCGGTGTAGGGATTGGTTGTTGTATTCGTTGCGGTGTCTGCGGTAGTTGTGGGTCTATTAGTTCAGGTGCCTGTTTTTGATGAATAGATTCTATTTTTGCTTGCTCTGCAATCAGCCTTGCATGTTCTTTTGCAACGCGCCTCTCTTCGAGTTTTGCGTTTATGACTTGTTTCAGGTTTTGAGCAATCGATTGTTGGACGCTTCTCGCATTTGATAGTTGGACTTGCAGTTTTCCTGTGAGAATTTGTTGGTTCGCGCGCATTTTGCCAAGCAGTTTTCGTATTTTTTCGCTAAATGGCACTGGCGGTTCAAGATGGATTCCAACGTCTCCTGTTTCTTTCCACTGTTCCGTTGCGTGGTTGAGGTTCGAGAGTATTTCTTCACGGGCGATATCGCGTCTTCGTTCGCGTTCTTCTTTCCAAGATTGTTCTTCGAGTTCTTCAGGATCAGGTTCTTCTTCGACCATTTCGTGTCGTTCGATTTGTGTTTCAGGCTCTGTCGTTTCTTCCACTTCTTCCTGTTTTAAAGGTTCAGGGGGAGCTTTCACTATTTCTTTTAGAAGGTCTTGCACTTTATGAGTGATGTTCAATGCAGGGCTTACTTTTTTCTTTCCCATTCGTCTTCAGCCTCTTCGAGCGCGTTCCATATTTTGCTCTGCGGGTCAAAAGGAGGGTCGCGTTTTCGTATCTCTATGATTCCTATCGAGAATAGCGCGAGGACTCCTAGCGCTGCGACTATGCTGGCTCCTTGTTTTGCGGTTGTCGCAAGCTCGCTTGTTGGCGCGGCGACGCTGACCCCGAACACTGTTGTGAGCACTAGAAATGATACTACTAATATTCCGGTTACCGTTCTTCGTCTTCCTTGCGTGGTGCAGGAGTTTGTGAGCGCTTGTGACGCGACAACTGATATGAATAGCAGGATTACTATCATGAACACTCCGTGGTCGGGTGTTCCTTTCTGGCTGACTTTTCTGCAGTTGGGGCAAAGCGCCATTCCTGCAGGTTCGAAGGGTACTGCGTAGTGCACGTCATAGAGTGAGAGCTGTCCTCCTGTGACGACTAGGAGTATTTTTTCAGGCACGATTGGATTCACTTTGCAGCTTTCATCGCAGGCCATTTCAAATTGTGGTCTTTCTAGATTGTCAGTATCGAGCACGAGTTTTTTCTCTCCTTGCCCGACAAGCCAGACTTGCGCGAATCCTGGTCCCATCCAGTTTCCTGAGATTGCAAGTCCGCTTATTGTGAATGGCTGTTTAAACGGAAGCTCCATTGTCTGCGTGATGCGCAGGTTTGTTCTTTCTGTTATGTCTGTGAACTGATCGCTCGGTTTGAACGCGAGCAGGCCCATGATGACTACCATGAGCGTCGCTGCGATGAGGATTGGTTTTCGCGCGTTCATTGGACTAGTGTCTCTATGAGGTCGAAAAGAAGGTCGTCTTTTTCAGGGCAGGTGTTGTTGCATTCGACGACGTCCTGCCATGCATTGCGCGTTTTTTTGCTGGCAAGTTCTTCGATGTCTTCATTCGCCATGCTTAGCGCGCGGGAGAACTCAAGCAAGTGTTCAGGATCGCCCCAGTATTTTGCGGTAGCGATGACGTTGATTAATAGCGCGCTTTGAGGCAAATCGTCTTCGAAAGTTGCCGTCGTGACAAGTACCAGATCAAGGTATGCTTCATTCGGGCAGCTTGTCGCAAGGCATCCCATCATCCTGTTCCATTGATCGAGAAGTTCAGAGCTGTCCGCGTTTGTTATTATGTCATCGATTTCCGTGATTAGTTGCGCTCTTTGGACAGGGTCTTGCGCTTTTCTTAGTTCAAGGCTTTTGCTAATTAAATAGTCCACAGGAGTGTCGCTTCCAAGAAGGCTTGCGATGATTACGATTGTCACGATGACTATGGCGGCGCCCGCTGCTGTTAGAAGTATGTTGCCGACACCTCTTGATACGGTCATGACTTGTTCAACAGTTTAAAAGTATTAAAAGGTTTTGGAGTGTTAGTTGAGCGCGGCGTTTTGTTTGCTCATTATGCAGGTTTCGAACGCCATTTCGGGATATTTGTTCGAAGAATCCAAGTTTTCGCAGTCGCAGTCTTTGACGACGTCTGCGTGTTCGTATCCTTTCGGAAGGCATCCTGTGTTGTGGTAATAGCAAAGGCCTGTTTCGATATTTTTGCCCCAGGTGAATCCCATCGTGCAGATTCCGGATGGTTCATCAGAAGATATTTCTTCAGATTGAAGCGGTTGCTGTGCTTGACAGGATAAAAGAAGAATAAAAATTGAAAAGATACTGGCTTGTTTCAGCTGAGTTATCATTTCTTCGCAGGCGCAGCTGCTGCAGCTCCTTCGGCTGGCTTTGCGCTTTCGACTGGGAGCAGTTCCTCGATGATGGTGGTAGGGATTTTGGCTTCCATGAGTTTTGCTTTGATGCTTCCTCGTGGTTGTCCTGCCATGCTCTCGATGATCTGCTTTGCGGTTGCCATGAACTCTGCTTTTCTCTTCTCGATGTCTGCGGCGAGCTTCTTCTTCTTGTCTTCGAGTTCGCGTAGTTCTTCGGCTGAGAGTTCTGTTTTTTCCGCTTTGATTTCAGTATCGTATGCGCCGCTGTTGACGTCCGCTATGGTTTCGACAGCGCGTTTTCCTTCTATCATTACGCCCATGCTGTTGCAGGTTCCTGCGACTTCTTTGACGCGATCGAACATGGTTTTGCCGGAAAGGCCATCGCCCTTCATTTTGGCTATTTTGATGACTTGTTCGATTTTAAGGTCTGCGACGAGGTCTGATTTAGGGCTTCCGCTTCCTTTCTCGATGTGCGCTTCTTGTTTGATTAGCGCTGAGGCAGGAGGGGTTCCTACGCTTATTGTAACGTTTTTGTCTTCGTCTACTGTGATTTTGACTGGGACTTGGACTCCTTTGAAGTCTGATGTTTTCTTGTTGATTTCAGAGATGACTTGGCCGATGTTGACGCCTAGTGGTCCTAGTGCTGGTCCTAGTGGGGGCGCTGCTGTTGCTTTTCCGCCTTCGACCATTGCGTCAATAGTTTGTTTTGCCATAGTTGTGTTCCCCTAATGCGTCATTTAAAAACCTTTCGCTAGATTTCTTCTTCGGATTTGGAGTCCTCTGCCGGAGTTTCGTTTTCTCTTCGGATGACTTTGACAGAGTCCATCTTGACTGTTATTGGGATGGGCACCGCGGCTCCGAGTAGTTCGACTACGACCTCTTCTTTGGTCTTGTCGATTCGCGAGACTTTAGCGTTCTCTCGTTTGAATGGGCCTGAGATGATTTCGACGACATCGTTCTTTCTTATGTCGACTTCTTTCTTGACCTGTTCGAGCATGTGTTCGATTTCTGAATAGTTGATTTCTTTTGGCAGTATGCCTCGTGCGTATGGCACGTTGAATGCTGCTTGTTCTGCGCTTTGCTTGTCGAAAGATTCAACGAAGATGTAGCCTCTCATTCCGTGGGGGCGTATGACTGAATAGACTGGGAGTTTCTTTTTCTTGATGTTGCTGACGAGAAAATCCATGACTTGGTCTTCTCTGTTCGCGGTTGTTCTAAGGGCGAAGATGTGCGTGCCGAGTTCTTCTTGTTTCTTCTCGACTTTTGGCGTTTCTTTTTTCTCTTCAGGTGTTGTTTCGACGACCTTTTGAGCGCCTGCTATCGTTGGAAGTCCCGCTGGTTTTTGCTCCTCACTCTGTTCGTTTTCTGCCATTTTGATAATCTCCGAGAATAATGTCTGAAAGAAGTAGCAGGTGGTTTATAAATCTTACTGTTTTTGCTCAGGAGGGTTTAAATACGCATTTTTCTTTCATTGTAATCAAAACGAGGCGATATGAGCGAGCTGCGTAAAGACTACATTTTGGACCGCTGGGTTATTATCAATCCTCATAGGAGCAAGCGCCCTCATGAGCTCTCGCCAGGTGAGGTCAAGCGTGAGGGCGTGTGTAATTTTTGCCCTGGCAATGAGCATTTGACTCCTCCTGAATCGGGCAGGATTCCTCAGAATGGCGGCTGGAAGGTGCGCTGGTTTGACAATTTGTATTCTGCGGTGAAGCCAGAAGGAAGTCCTGTTGAGACAATACATAACCGTTTTTTCACTTTCGCTTCAGCGTTCGGGCATCATCAGGTGATTGTTGAGACGCCAAGGCACGATAGGCAGCTTTCTGATTTGTCCGAGGCAGATGTAGCCGATGTGCTTCATACGTATGCGAGGGTTATCGCAAATCTTGAGCGCAAAGAGAATATCAAATACGTCTCTGTTTTCAAGAATCAGGGTTTGTACGGCGGCACATCGCTCGTTCATTCTCATAGTCAGGCGATAGCGCTTGCGAAAGTTCCGCCGCAGGTTGAAGAGAAGCTTGCTGCGATGCGTAAATTCATGCAGTGTCCTTATTGCGCGATTGTTGAGGTTGAACGTAGCGGCGCTCGCAAATGTTTTGAGAACAGCGAATTCCTCGCGTTCACTCCTTATGCTTCGAGGTTCAATTATGAGGTTTGGATTTTCCCAAAGAAGCATATCGCTAGATTGGATGGTGTTGATTTCAATGCGCTCTCGAAGATTTTGCGAAGAGTTCTAAGGAAAATAAATAATCTTGATTACAATATGCTGGTTTTCTATGGCCCAAAGGGAGATGATTTCCATTTCCATATTGAAGTTTGTCCGAGGGTTGCGATGTGGGCTGGGTTTGAACTGCAGTCGGGAATTATCATCAATAGTGTTTCTCCGGAGGAAGCTGCTGCTTTCTATCGCGAATGAGCTCTTTTTTAGTTTCGAACCTGAATGGTTCTTTCGCATTGTTCGGGCTTGATTCGCGTTATTCTGGTGTGTTTTTCCACGACAAGGGTCGTATGTTCAAGACCATCACCGGTTTTTCTTCGAATAGCAAAAAAGGAACAAGCGAGTTGTGGCGTATCGTGCGCGAGTCCGATTCTTTTTGGTTCGCAAGGCGTCTTCCTGTTTTTTTCTACGAGTGCGCTTCTGCGGTGGATGTTTTTTTCGATTGCAAGCAGAATTTCGATAATCGTGTTTGGGGCCGTCATTATGATTGGTCGTTTGAAGGCGATACTCTGGTCCTTCGTTTTGAGAAGAGGAATGATGCGCGTGAGTCTGCCGGAGAGGAATATTCGTTTTACCTTGCATCGCACGGCTGTCGTTTTGAGCTTTTGAACAAATGGGAGGAGTGCGATTATTCTTTTGATAAGTTAAGGGGCAGCCCGCCGTATGAGCGTTACGTGCTTCGCGGATGCAAAGCTTTTGGCAGTTTTTGCTCGGCGTTTTCAACTGATAGAGAATCCGCTGTGAAGCTTGCGCGTGAAGGATGGTCGGCAAAAGAGCGGCTTGCGGATGAGATGATCAAAATAGCGCAGATTCATCATGATGATGTCGCGCTTCATAGCGCTCAGTACTCGCTCAAAGTTTTGCATCAGGGTCATGGTTTGTTCGCTGGTTTGCCGTGGTTCCATCAGCATTGGGCGCGCGATGAGTTGATTTGCGTGACTGCTTTGTGGGAGTCTGATGAGCGTGTTCTGGCTAAGGTTATTTTGTTTTCGCACCTATCAAAGATTTTGCCCAAGGGCAAGCTTGCAGGAACTTTTACGCGAACTATTGCTGATTCCGGCTGGCTTTTCCTTCAAATTGAAAATATTGTTGACGATCTAAGTGATGCTGAACGTGTTTACGTGAAGGACCGTTTGTCATATTATTTGTCCGAGGTCAAAAAATGTTTGGTCAATGGTCTTGTTGTTAACGATGCTAAAGAGACTTGGATGGATAGCATTGATAGGTCTGGCGCGCGCATCGAGATTCAGGCGCTAACTCTTGCGGCGTGCCGTCTTGCAAGAACTCTTGGTATTCCTGTTGACTGGGAAGAATCTCTTAAACAACGAGTTCGTGAAGAATTCCACAAGGCAGGTGTGCTTATCGATGGAGTGAGTGACTATTCTATTCGTCCTAATGTTTTCATCGCGGCGTATGCGTGTCCTGAATTGTTGTCCAAGAAGGAATGGGTGCGTTGTTTTGACGCTATACTGCCCTATCTGTGGCTTTCTTGGGGCGGTCTTTCCACTCTTGATACGCGTTCCAAATCGTTTGTCCGCGAGCATTCAGGCGAGCTTGCGTATAGTTATCATAACGGCGATAGTTGGTTTTGGATAAATAATTTGGCGGGCGTTGTTCTTTCACGGCTCGATTACGCTCATTTTGAGCCTTATGTCGCGCAGCTTTTCAAAGCTAGCAGGCGTGAGCTTCTTTCGATGGGTGCAATTGGGCACTGTGCAGAACTAAGCAGCGCTCAAGAGCTCAAGTCAGAAGGTTCGCCCGTTCAGGCTTGGAGCGCGGCGATGTTCATTGAGTTATGGCTTGAGCGCGCAAAGCATAAAAAGCGGTAGCGCTTGGGTGTTTGTATGGATGTGAAGCTTGACAAGGTTACGTTGAAGGCGCTCGCGAGCGATGTGCGTGTTGATGCGCTAAAGCTTCTTGGTTCAAGGAGGCATATGCAAAGCGAGCTGGCATCCGCTTTGAGCGTCGCGGTTCCTACGATGAAAGAGCATCTTGAGGCGCTTGAGAAAGCAGGGCTTGTTGAGAAGCACGATGAGGGTCGCAAGTGGAAATATTTCTCTCTTACTCAAAAGGGCAGGGGTGTTCTTTATCCTGAGCAGGGCAAGATTTGGCTTATGCTTGGAGTTTGGGTGTTCTCGGTTCTTGGTGGGATAGTTTCAATCAGGCAGTTATTCAAAGTTCCAGAAGTTGCGTCAATGGCTATGGAATCTAGTGTGGCTGATGAGTCTGCTTTGTTTATGGCAAAGTCCGCGGCAATAGCTCCTGAGCCTGCTGTTGTTTGGCCTTATGTTCTTATCGGAGCATTCCTTTTCATTACATTTTTGCTCATTTGTCTAGTCGTGAAGCAGAAACTGCATCAAGGAAGGTTAGGTTCAAGGCTAACTAAAAAATAAGGTATTAATAAATCTCCATTAATAAGAGAAAAGGTGATAACCATGAACAAAATATCTATATTTTTGGTGGCATTGCTGGTCTTGTTGACCGCGTGCCAAACCCGTGTGATTATGGAGCAGCAAGGTGAGTCGCATACCCTTAACGTGCAGGGTACTAGCGAGTTTGATGTTGCTCCTGATTTGGCAAAGTTAAGGTTCCGTGTTGAGACGATGAGTTTCACCGCGCAGGACGCTCAGAATAAGAACAGGCAGGTGGCTTCACAGGTGATGGTAGCTCTTTCTTCAGCAGGCGTTCGCGATGATGAGATTAAGACTTCAGATTATCGCGTTGAGCGCGTTCAGGAATGGGATGGAAATCTTGAGCGTATGGTCGACAAAGGTTACAGAGTGAGCAACGCTTTCGTTGTTTCGACAAAGGACCTTTCCGTGGTCGGTTCTTTGCTTGACGTCGCAATCGAGGCCGGCGCGAACAATGTCGAGAGCATAAGTTTTGAATTGTCTGATGATAAGCAGCGTGAGGTTAAAACGCAGGCTCTAAAGAGCGCGGCTCAAAACGCGAGAGAAAAGGCAGTAGCTCTTGCGGACGGTTCAGGAGTGAGCCTTGGAAAGGTTCGAAGTGTTTCTGAGAACAGCTATGTTGCGCTTCCGTACGCTCGCTATGATGTGATGGCTTTGAAATCAGAATCTGCCGGTGCGCCTTCAACGCCCATTTCACCTGGCGATGTTCACGTTTCTGCGCAGGTGAGCCTTGCGTATGAGGTAGCGTGAGATGGTTGATTTCAAAAGAGGTGTTTTTTGGTTTCATTTTGGGCTGACTGGTTTGCAGGGTGATGCAAAAGAGCAACCCAAAATGAAAGACAGAAATCACCTGAACATTTGTAAACAATCGATTTTTCAGGTGATTTCTTTATTTCTTCTTGTTTTTCTCATTTCTTGTGCTCCTGGTTCTGAGCAACCCGTTGCTTGCACGATGGACGCAAGGATTTGCCCCGACGGTTCTGCTGTAGGCAGAGTAGGTCCGAATTGCGAGTTCGCGCCGTGCCCGATGCCTGTTCAGTCGTCCGAGTGCGCAATTGACACGGACTGCGCCTGCGGTGTTTCAAGGCAAACGGGAGATTGTCTGGTTGGTCCAGCTGAATTAGTTGATACTTCAAAGCAGTGTCCTGATTTTTGCACGGGTATCGCGGGCCATTTGGAAACTAAATGTTTGAGCGGCAAGTGCCAGACTGCGCCAAGGCAGGGTTGGAACGAGCCTGTTGCGTGCACAGAAGAAGCTAAGATTTGCCCTGATGGAAGTTCTGTGGAAAGAACAGATCCGAACTGTGAGTTTGCGTCCTGTCCTGAATCAACAGATTTGTCCTCAGCTCATTGGTTGTGCGAGGATGGATCTTGGAAGCAAAATCCGGAGCAGTGTTTCGAGAACTCTTGTCTTGACAAGAGCGATTGTCAGATTTTGGGCGTGAGCGGTGTTTGCGGTCCGTACAAGGTTGCGGCTCCAAAGACTGTCCACAAGGCTCCTGTGTTTTACGAGCAGAAGTGCGGCGCTGAGCAGTGTTCTGTTTTGATGGCGTCCTGCATCGATCCGTTGCAGCAGCCTGTGATGAGAAATGTAGATTGCATGCAGGGCAGGTGTGTGGCGCAGATGGATCCTCCTCAAAAGGAGTGTGACACTGCTGTCGACTGCGCTCCAAGCACGTGCTGTCATGCAACTACGTGCGGTCCTTTGTTTGCAAAGCCGTCCTGTGAGGGAGTTATGTGCACTATGAACTGCGCTCCAGGAACGCTCGACTGCGGCGGAAGCTGCGGCTGTGTAGAAGGCAGATGCGTAGGAGTGCTGTCTGGCGAGTAGATTTTTTCTTTTTTCTTTATATTATATCTTTATATTTAGTACGGGCGCATAGAATGTCTGCAAAGTCTCTTTTCCGAAACGCTGCGCTTCTTCGATGAGTTTCGAGTTTCGTGGTACGAGCAGTTGATGTCCTGGTATTGCATCAAGGCGCGCTGTTGAGATGAGTTGTATGCCGTCTTGAGGCGCAAGGCCTAATGCGATCAGGTAGAGCCAAAGGATGTTCGGGCTTCTGTTCTGCCCTGCTGAGCAGTGCACGTACACTTTGGAATCTCTGTCCGTGTGGAGCATTTGGTGTAGTTTTGAAAGCGCTTCTTTCGCCGTTGTAACTGGTATCTCTCGAAGGTCGTAAATGTGTATTCCTGCCACTTCTTTGAAAATGTCTTTTCTGAAGAGCGGATGGTATGTTCCATCGCCTACATTTAGCGTGTGGGTCACGCCTTCTTGCACGAGTTCATGTTCTCTATTGAACGGGTATGGTCCGAGCGCGATTCTTTGAGTGACCCAATCTATCGTTCCGAATGAGTGCTTGAAGCAGGCGATATCTGATTTCAGCCCTGCCATGTATGCCTGATGTTCCAAACTTCCGATTTTGATGATTCCATTCATTGTATTCGCCTCACTTTGACTCCTTCTTTTTCCCAGCGTTCAAGTATGTTTCCAGGGCCTAAGTAGTGCCCCAAGCCTACAGCGACAAGCGTGGGCGCTTCTCTTAGATAGGGGACTGCGCGTTCAGCCATGACTTTGTTTCTATTACAATAATTCTTCCATTGGAGTGGAGTGAAATTTCTGCGTGTTAGGACTCTTCCTTCATTGACAACGTCAGTGAAGTAATTTGTGTGCCCTCCAGTGTACATGAATTTCATCGCAAAGGTTTCTTCTGGTGAATACGTTCTTGAATGTTGATTGAGATATGGACTGTCGTGCTCAGAATCGGTTTCCAGTTCCCTAACTGGAGTTTCCTGCTCGCGGGACGCTTGCATTATTGCCACATCGATAAATTGATGGTGGTTGATGAGTTTGGTGATTTCTGTTCTTTCTTGTTCAGTGAGTGGTGCTCGATTAGGGATTTTTCTTAGAAGCTCTATGATTTCACATATTTTCTCCTGTGTGAAGGGTGAGTATGCGAGCGTGCTTGATGGAAATACAATTTCGGTGAGCGTCATTGATTTATCTATGACGAGAGGGGTGAAACTCTCTCTTGGATAAATGGGGAATGCATAGTGTAGAGTTCCTGCTGCGTGCGAAACCACTCCAGTGTATTCAAGTTCCCATACGAATGGTAGTTTCATATTCGCCTCACTTTGATTCCTTTTTCTTGGTGCAGCTTGAGCATTGTCGGTTCTCATCCCATCAGTCTGCGTTCTTCACTCATCTTCGTATCTCCATGTTTTCAGAAAATCGAGTTCTTTTAATTGTCCTAGCAGCGCAGGTAGTGTTTGAACGACTAATTTCCATTCAGGTTTTGTTCTTGCGCGGTGTGCTGCGAGTTGTATTTGTGTGAGGCACGCGACGTCTTCTCCGTGGTCGTATTTTTTTAGATAGTGATATCCGTGTCCCATTAGTTCGTGGTCCATTCCGCTTTGGCAGGCGAGTTCTCGGAATTGTTCAGCGCCCAGTATTTCATTTGCTGCTGCGATTTGTTGTGAGACTGGCTGGCTTATGGATTGATATATTTGTATTAATTCAGGAATTGTTTTGAAGAATCTTGGCTGTTCGTACACTTCAATTCGTATTTGTTTTCTGCGGCCAAAATCATATTTGCACCAGCCGAATTGAACGATTGAATTATCGGGCGGGCTTCCGGGCAAGGTATTTATTTTAACCGTTCGTTGTTCTGATAGGCGTGTGATATCGTTGGGATCGAATCCGCAGGCGAGCGCGGTTTCAAGTGTTTGATTTTTCCAGCGTTTTAAATCGTTTAAAGTCACATCACTCATGTTCCGCCACCTTCCACAAACTCATCGCCCAAGCTAAAGGCGTGTTTTCGTTGTGCACTGAGGTTTCTGCGTAATAGAGTTCTGGCAGTTCGCCTTTCTCGTTTGCAGATTCACGCGTCTTGTTAAGATAAAAGTAGTATTTCTGCGAATCGCCGAGCGCGCGATGGATTATCGCAAGCCACGGCAGTCCCATTGTCCAGCTGGCTTCGCCCATTCCGTTGTTGTAATATCTATCTCCAATATACCTTGCGACTCCTTTGTTTCGCAAAAGTTTAGTTTCGACATTGAAAAGTATCTGTTCGCGTTCAGCTGCGGTCACGACATTGTACGGCCATATCAAACTAAGGAGTGCAAGGTCAGTTTCTTTCGTAACGCTTTCTCGCGGAAGTAAAGTTCGCAGCGCGTGTTCTGCGTGTGCTATCAAGTGCAGGGGAACTTTGACGATTTGCTGAACTGCAAGCAGTCCTGCAAGGCAAGCCCCTATGCTGCTCGCGTGGACCTCTTCGTTTTCTTCCCACATTCCGTTGTCTTCATCGTGCCAGTATTCTATGGCTTCAAGATAGTGAACTAGTTTTTGTACGATCTCTTTATCGCCCAATCGCCAGGTCATTCTGCCTTTCTTGTCCAAATCTCCTATTTTCCAAAGAAGCGCTCCGATTGCGTCGTTTTGTTTGTTTCCCCAGTCCTGCAGAACTTCGTTTCCGTTCGGGTCGTATCTTGGGTGTATGTATCGCCACTTTTCTTTCGGGTGCGGTTGTTTTATCATCCAGTCTATTTTGTGTTCGTGTTTCTTGATTATGTCAAGAAGCGCGTGGACTGCCTTGATGGAAATATCGAACTGCCCTTGCGCTTCAAAACCAAGCAGTGTGTAAACATTGTCTCTTATCCAGATGCGGTGATATCCTGTCGCAGCAGAATTTGCTGCCGCGAAGAGCCCGTTTGGGTGAATCATCTTAGTTGCGCCTCGAAAGCGTATCCGTATTTGTCGCAGTGTTCTTTTCCATGCGCAACGACGGTTTCTATTCCGTCGATTGTTCTTACTCGCACTTCGTTGTCTTTGTAGAATTGCAGGGTGAGTTCATCCAAGGTTTCATCATAATGTAGAGGTCCTTGAGCAGGTACTGTTATGTTTTCAAGGGGTCCTCCAAAAAGTTGTTCGCCTGTTGCAAGGTCAGTGAATGTGATTTTTTCAGCGGTGTATAGCGTTCCATAATCTGGCCTGCATGCGAGGACTGTTCCTGTAAGGCCTGTTGCTTCTGCACGGATTACACTATCGGGGGATAGGATAAGTTGGAGAGGGTATTGGTCAATTCGTTGATTGTAGCTGTTTGTTCGGTTGAAATCGCCCGGTGAGAATATGCCAACGTGTTTAAAGTCGGGGTGGTCTTTCATTTCATAATCAAACAAGGTTATGTTTCCTGTTGGTGTTTTGAGCACGCGTCTGGTAGTATACGTAGGAGGTCCTACTTTCCCGGGTATTCCTTTTTCTAGTTCAACGCCATTATCGTATAGTTCAATTCCCTCAGGGAATCGTATCGCGTCTGAACGCCTGCACCCATCTATTGGAGAATTGAGTACGTACGTGTCGATGAAATGCTCATTCCTCTTTCTTATGGGATTTTCGCTGTCAAGAACAGTGCCTATTTCTTGTGCTGTTTTCACTGGGTCCCACGCGCCTATTCTTGTGACATTGTGGTTCACATAACCAAGCCCTAAAAGTCCTGTGAGGCTTACGCCTGCTGCGATGCAGCCGAGCTTTCCTAGTTTTTTGCGTGCTTTTTTGGTTTCTTTTACTATTTTGGGTCCGAGTGCGTACGTAAGTCCGGCGGCAAGCATTGTTCCGCCTATCCACGTTCCTGCTTTTAGTGGGTCTGTTTCCCAAGTATAGTTTTGAAAGCGTGAGATGTCGAATGCGCCCCGAAGAGCGTAGCTTGCAGAAATTCCTGCTAAGACTGCGCCTGCTGCTCGCGCCCAGTTTTTCTTTATTTTGTCAGTGAGTGTCATAGTTTGTTGAGTTCAAGGCACTCAAGTGCTGCTTTTGGGTCGAGTCGATAGGGGGTGTTTCCCTCAAAGAAGTGGTGGTCTCTGATGAGGTGGGGGAGGAGTCCTGAGAAGTATATGGTGGTTCCGTTGCGTTCATTGGTCAGGGTATAATCGTATTTTGTTATGTGGCGCTTCAATCTATCTTCTGATATTCGGTCTTTGCCGGCGTAGTTTTTGAGTGCGATTTCGCACCAGGGGCAGTATTGGTATCCGCACCAGCCTTGGACGCGCACCCTATGCACTCCGTTCACAAGAACTCCGTTGCTTTGTTCTCTGAAATGTGCATCAACCCCGTACCGTCTTAATATTTGGAAGAAACGGGTTTGAGCTAGGTCAACGAGTGTTTCTAGGATTTTTCCGAGGTATTCGTGTCGTATGCCGTGGCTTGCGAGTGTTTTGGCATCCGCTCGTATGGCATCTCTTAGCCGTTCTGTCTGGCCTAAGAATCCCGCGTACGAGTCTTTGCCGGGTCGTAGACGCTCTTCAAGTTCTGCGATTTCAGGTTCGCAAAGGCCGTTGATTTTGTAGCGTGTAAGGACCGTAAGATCTTCTGCTCGCTCTTTGAGTTTTCGTTCAACTTCCCGGTATTTGAAAAATATATGGTCGCAAAGGACGTCAATCGTGAATCTTTGTACATCAAAGGGGAATTGGTTATGGTCTTCTCTAGCATAATTACGAAGGATGAGCGTCTTTCTTGGTCCGTTTGGGGTAAGTCTTCCTTCGTACATCGAGGGGTGATATACATTGTTTCCTGTGTGGAGTTTTCCAATGGGCATCTCCCCATTAAATAGGTAGAGTGCAGTGGGATCTTCAGGTCTCCAGCGCATGTTCATGTTTGGGAATTGGGAGCTGAGTGCTTGGTAGAACTGGCTCTCGTGTATGCGTGGGTCCGTGATGAGTGTGACGGGAAAAGGGATGGTGCGTTCTTCTTGTGCGGGTGGGTTGCTCGAACGTGGATTGATGCCATTTATCGAATTTGTATTTTGGAGTATGAATAGGGGAGTAGTCATGTTTTCACCTTTTCCGCTCGCATCTTGTGGCGCATTTGCTGGTTTCTCGTGGGTCATTTTGTTCCTTTTTAACTGTCCATTTGCTCCTTTTCACCTTTATAAGCTTTTCCATTATTCACCACTCGTGAGGGACTATTTAAAAACCCATTTTGATAAGACCAAACCTTTATATATACTGTATTCATCATATTGGACTGAAAAGAGGTGTATGTTTGAGGCACATAATTTCAGTCATAATATTCATCGTCCTTCTCTCAGGTACTATTGTTGTCGCTTTGAATGAGGCTGGTTTTGGAGGCTACAGCGGTTACGCAGGAACTCAAAGAAGGCTTGATGACCCGTATTCTCGCCAGCAATATTTTGGTGAATATTACGAGCGTCAGTTTGTGAATTTCGGTTCGAAAGGTCCAAGTTACCGTATCCTGAACACTGGTTCCACAAGCGCATTCTCTAGCGTCTTTAATCTCGACACTAACACTTATACAAATCAAGGTCGCAATCCTGGCAGAATCAGCAATTTCGACCCGAACATGCGTGGGTTCGCGCGCCTTGATAGGTCTGTGGACCTTCTTCCATTTGAGGGGCCAAATACTATCATCCAGGGCCAAGCAGTGTATGGCAAAGGAACTGCCCGAATTGTTAGCGTCGGCGATGCTTTCGGGCAGGGTCTTAACAAGGCAGGCCCTAGGACTCAGGTTTTCATATCAGTGACAGATTTGCCTCCCATAGGAGAAGGTTTGCTTTACGAGGCGTGGCTTGTCGATGAGGATTCAGGATATTCGTTAAGCCTCGGGTCATTGGTTCCTAGCGTTAAGCTTACTTTTTCAGGCTTCATAGAATTCCAGCGTAAAGTTGAGATGTTCGAGTCGGTTATGGTGACTGTTGAGCAGTACCCTGATTTTGATCCGACTCCGGGAGAGGTTGTTCTTTGGGGAGATATAGGCGTCACAAGGACTGCGCTTAGCACTTCAACTTCATTGTTTGAGGATAGATTACGATGAGAAAAATATTGATATTTGCAATCGTTGCAGCGCTTTTGGCTATTCCCTCGTTTGCCGCACTCTATGAACAATATAAGACTCCTTTCGAGATCGAGCGCAGGCTTGGCGTTGAGCGCGTGACTCATTATGATGCCAGGATGAACTATCCGCGTATAGATGATTTTGTTTATCTGGAGCCTGCTCAGGCCGATAAATTTGTTGGAGTAGGCAGGGGCGGCTACGCTCCTTTTTACGCGAGGGGCAGCGCGAAGCTAAGAAGTTCAGTTTGGGCAAATGTCCCGTACGCTTCGCTTGAGCTTTCAACCAAGGATTTGCAGCCTTCAGACAGGATTAACGCTCAGTATGAGGTGTGGCTTGTAGATGATGATTCTGGCTACAGGTTATCGCTTGGCACTTTCACGACTCAGTTCGGCGGCATAGCAAGGTTCAATTATGAGGCCGTGACTTATTTCGATCCGTATGAGACTATAGAAGTCACCATGGAGCCGTATGACGATCTTGATGTGCTTCCGGGCCCTCCTGTTCTTGTCGCTGCGATTCCAAGACCTCATCTTTTCTATCCTGCTCCTAAGGATTCGAAGATGTACGGGAACGTCATCATCAATAATTAGTCAATTTTTTTGAGCGAGATTATTTAGGTTCTTTCTGTTTTTTGAGTTGTATGGATGAAAAGAAAGCGTTCTATGTTTCCGTGACTGGCATCGTGATGAGCCAAGGAAGATATCTCATAGTCAAGCGAAGCGATAAGGAAAAAGCGTTTCCTGGCAAGTGGACGGTTCCTGGCGGCAAGGTTGAGCGCGCGGATTATCATTCGAAAGTTCCTAATGCGGGCGGGTTGTGGTATGAAGTGCTCGAGGCTGCTTTAAGAAGGGAGCTTAAGGAAGAGGTTGGCTTGAGTGTCAAGAGAACCGGTTATGTGACTAGTATGGCGTTCGAGCGTCCGGACAAAGCGCACGGCGTGATCGTGAGTTTTTGGTGTGAGGGGCATGAAGGTGAAATCCGCCTTTGCGATGCGCTAACTACCTTTCGCTGGGTGGATTTAGAAGAGGCGAAAGGATTTGACTTGATAGAGGGCATATACGATGAGCTTGTCATGGTTGATAAGCTCAGCAAACATTTTTAATGTGTTGTTTGTCTTGCCGATTTCATGGGGGTAGAGTTAAAGAATCTTGTTGGCGTGTTCGCAAGTAAGCGTGCTGTCTCGTTCAAAGAGCTCGGCGATTGTTTGAATCTGCGTTCTAACGCTCTTGCGTATCATGTACGCAATCTTGTTGAGAGCGGCGTTCTTGTGAAGGAGGAGGCTGGCTATTCTTTGGGTGAATCTAGCGAGCCTCTTTTGCCGTATGGTTCTGCGCTCTCGAAGCTTCCTGTAGTCGTGCTTGCGCTAAAGAACGAGAAGGGCGAGTTTGGTCTTTTATTAAGGCGAAAGCGTCCTTTTGATGGTTTTTTCGCGATGCCTGGTGCAAAGATACTTATTGATGAATCAATAGAAAGCGCAGCGAAGCGTATAGCAAAAGAAGAGGCAGGTTTGGATTTGGATAACGCTGTCACTTGCGCTGTTGTTGACGAGCATATCTTGTCGGGTGGTAAAGCGAAGAACAGTTGGTTGATGTTCTTGGTCAGCTCAAATGTGAAAAAGAAAGGAACGCTCGAGTGGTTCTCAAAAGAGCAGTTAAAGAGCGGCAAGGTTATACAATCTGATGTGTGGATGCTGACCAATCTTCTGGATGAGCGTTTGAAGGTTCATTCTGCCCGCCTTGAAGATGGTTCGT
Source organism: Candidatus Woesearchaeota archaeon (assembly GCA_018302815.1). Lineage (GTDB taxonomy): Archaea > Nanobdellota > Nanobdellia > Woesearchaeales > ARS49 > JAGVZE01. The sequence goes on along the minus strand of JAGVZE010000013.1, from coordinate 35,722 downwards.
TCAATCCTTTGCTGTTCGATTAAACGACCAGCAGTTTGCAAAGGTCTACTGTCATCGGTCCGTATTCGCCTTGTCTTGTTATCATACATGTTTCGTTGTGCATGTCAATCACCTCTTTCTTGTTGTGATATGTGTGGGTGTTGTCGTTTATATGTGGGTGGAACAGAGAATCAAGAAGGGAAATTCATAAGATTTAAAAGGGAAAAAAGTATAACTATCAGAATTCGACTTTGACGTCTTTGAGTTCTTCTGGTCGTGCTTTGAACAGTTCGAATGTTTCCGAAAGTCCCATGTTGCGCGCTACTATGTTCGCAGGGAATTGTTTGATTCGAACATTGTAAGTCGTGACTGAGTCGTTGTAGAATTCTCGTCTGTCGGTTATTTCGTTCTCAAGCCCGCTTATTCTGCCTTGCAGCTGTTGGAAGTTGGCGGACGCCTCGAGCTTTGGATAATTTTCTGCTACTGCGAAGACTGTTTTGAGCGCAGAGCTTATTTGGTCGTTGAGTGCTGCCTTTTGTTCGAGAGTTTTGGCTCGCATCCACGCTGTTCGTGCTTTAGTGAGTTCAGCAAGTGTTCCTTTTTCGTGTTTCATGTATCCTTTGACGGACGCGATGAGCTTTGGCAGTTCATCGTTTCTTTGCTTGAGAAGAACTTCGATATTACTAATGGATTTTGGGATGTCTGCTTTGAGCTGTATGAACGCGTTGTACGTGCCGATATACCATGCGGCTACGATAACTGTGATCAGGGCAAGCAATGCCACGACTAGTATGATTGGTCCTAATACCATATTGTGCTTTTATCGCGCTTTATTTATAAGTATTTCTAAAACGCGCCAAGATACGACAATATTACTCCAAGGCAGAAGATTATCAGCGCTCCTCCTCCTATTAGTCCTCCATAAATTTTGCGCGTCATGGAAGAAAGGACGTCTTTTTCGTGCGTATCTGATATGTAAAAAGGATTTCCTCTTTTTGCCTGTATCATCACGTCTTCGACGCTTTGTTGCGCTGTGGCTTCTTCTTTGTATGGGTTATCGCCTGCTGTTCCAAGCACGAATACTTTGTCTTCAGGAGCTAAGTGGCGCTCTACGAAGCGAAGTGTTTTGCGAATTCCGAACCAGCCTTTTGTCTCTATGTGTTTTTCGCAGTATTTTTTGATGCTTGGCGGCAGGTCTTTGAATATTCCGGTCTGCTTGTCAATGTCTGCTGGGATGTCTATGTCTGCTTTATTTGGATCGACCAAAACTTGTCCTGTTTTGTCTTTTACGCAAAAGAGTGTTTTTTGCTCGCCGCTTTTTATTGTGACCCATTCAGAATGCTTGCCTTTTTGTCGGTATTCTTGTATTTCGTACTTGTAGTAGACGCATGGTTTTCCGGTGAGTGGTCCGTTTAGAAGTTTTGTGTGTTCTTTGACCGTGCCCTGTATCTCCACAAGGCCCATTGCTATGCTTCGAATAGCGCTAGTCGGAGTGTTTTCTATTCGTCGCTTTAGATTCCATGTTCGAAGTCCTGACAAGAACCAGGTTCCGCCGACGAAAGTTCCGATTATCGCCCAAGTGAATCCATCGCCTTCTGCCATGGAAGTTGTTTCGAATATGCGGCTTAAATATCTTGCGAGAATTTAGCGTTGCAGCCAAGTTGCAAGAGTGGCAGTCATTCCTGTTTTCGTCTTAAGCGCAAAAAGTTTGCTTGCGAGAAGTTCGTCTTTGACTGCTTCTTTTACCCATGTGGCGAAGTCATTTTTGTTCTCGTTCACGTGGTGGTTGAATATTTCTTGGTTCATTTCAAGCATCGCTTGGTGCAGTCCCGGCACGCTTCTGATTACTCCTCCGTTGTGCAGGTTGAAATGCAAATCTGACTGTAGTGGCGCGTGTCCATGAATCTCGGGCACAGTCGTGCATATATTTTCGCTTTTACGAAGGAGCGCGTGCCTTACCGCGCGTATTATTTCATTATCATCCGGTGTTCCGAAGGCTCTTTCTAGTGGTGCTGGCGAATGTTCGCAAAGCACTTCGGCAACAAATAGTCCGAGTCCTTCTGTTCTTTCGGCTACAACCATGCATCGTGTTTTGTGCACGCTTGAGACTATTAGGTGTTTGTCGATTGGGTGCACTGTGGGCGAATAGATTACTTCACAGCGTATCTCTTGGCGCGAGAGTTTGTCAGCGGTTAATAGGACTGTGTGTGCAAGGGGCCCTGTTGTGATGATGGTCACGTCTTCTCCTGTTCGGATGATTGCGGCTTTTCCAGGACGAGTCTCGTTTGATATTGGTTTGATTTCTTCAGGGATTAGTATGTAGCTCGGGGTTTTGCTCGTTATTGTGGACACGATGAATTGTTCTGTTTCTTTGATGCTTGCGGGCGATATTAGCGTTAGAGGCAGGTTGCGTAAAATCGCAAGGTCTTTAGGTTCTCCGTATGCTAGTATTGTTATCGGAAGGTCGTTTTGGCAGATTGAGTGTTTTATCTGGGCATAGTTCATGCTTGGTGTGAACGCGGTGTTCGTTAGTATTATTGGATATTTTCCTTCCAGGGCGAGTCCTGCTGCGACGCCTATTATGTTTTGGTGTGTGATTCCAGCTGATATCACGCTAGGATGGCAAACTTCGTCAGGGCTCAATAAGACTATCTCATCTTTGTTTTTCTTGAGGTCGAGCAGGAATCCTAGCAGCTCATTCGCTAAGTTCTTCGAGTGCGGTTTGTGTTTCATTTGCGGTTAGTTTCGAATCTATGTATGTTGTTTTGTTTTCTGCGAAAGAGACTCCTTTGCCGGGTGTCGTATGGGCGATTATGGTGGTTGGCCGTTTTGCTTTTTTCGCGTCAACGAGTGCTTCCTTGATGTGTTGCGCGTTATGGCCGTCAACTTCGATTACGTTCCAGCCCAAGCTTTCGTATTTGGTTCGAAGTGGCTCAAGGGGCATTATGGTTTCTGTGTGTCCGCTGTGTTGTATTCCATTTCTATCGATAATTACTATCAGGTTTGTCAGGTGGTGTTTGGATGCGAAAAGCAAGGCTTCCCAAATCTGGCCGATGTTGTGCTCTCCATCTCCGATCAGGCAATAGATTGTTTTGTCATTCCTGTCCATCTTGGCTGCAAGGGCGCATCCTGCCGCGATGCTGAGCGTTTGGCCAAGAGGAGGCATTTTGATATCAATTCCAATCATTTCTTTTTTTACAGTTTGCGTAAAATTCGTGTGCAGTTCCCGTTTGGAGAAGTATCCTATGTATGCTAGCGCGCAATGGACTGCGGGTAAGAGTTCTTCGTTGCTCACAAATACGCGGTCGTTGCCTTTTTTCCCAAGTTTTGCTGTTGAGTAGAGCGTTGAGAGTATGTCTGCGGCTCCAAGGTTGGTTGCGAGGTTTCCGCCGTGGGCTGCGATGACTTTGACGATTGCCAATCTTAGCGTATCCACTGGTTCACCTCTTTATCGAAGAATGAGCTGGCTTTGTTTATAAACATTACCGCAGGGCGGTTGGGGAATCTTGATGGATGATTTCAGTTTGTCCTTTGTTGATGTAGTATATTGCTCGTGCGAGCGGTCCTATTGATATGACTACTTCAGGGCGCGTGTGGCTTAGTTGTACGTCAACTTCGCTTGGTGGAGCTCCATTCCAGTGTGTGTGGAAGCAGAAAGTTCGCGGTTTGTCTTTTAGTTCTTCAGTTCTTTGCGAATCCGCGATGTACATGTGGTGTCGTACGTGCGCATCGAACCTCGGATAAACTTCTTGGGCTTCTGCGAGTCTGAGTTCTAATGACATCGTCATTATGCGTGAGAGGTCTGCTATGAGTAAGTTGGCCGTGCCAAGGAATGCGTTCGCCGCGCTAGGTGTGCAGATTACCTGTACTGTTGATGCGGTTTGAACTCTTTGCATCAGGTGTGGATAAAGTGAGTTTTCTCCATTTGCGAATCGCGAGTATCTTTCTTCATCAGCGCGTACGTCATTTTCTATTTCGTAGATGACAAGCCTGTCGCTTTCAATGACTCCTATTCCTCCGCGCTCTATGTTGTCTTTTGTCGATTCTATTCCTATGCGGTAAAGTTCACTTGTAGAATTTTGTAGTCGTGAAACGAGTGTTACCGGTTCTGGCATTGGCGCGCCGCCTGTTGTGCATGTTGTCGTGCTTAGGAGTCCTGCCAAAGTGATTGATCGGGCGATTTTTCCGAATTTCACGAATTATCGAGCATTTCGTGATTTATATGCCTGATGACACATTCTGTCAAGAAGTTCTTGGTATGCTTCTTTCGGGTTTGGCGTAAGGGTGACTGCGTTGGTTGCGATGCAAAAGTCAGCAGCTGATGCTAATCTTGCGTTGGCAAGGTTCACCCCGCCATCGAGTCCTATATTGATCAAGGGGTTGATTTTTCTTATTTCTTCGATTTTGTGCAGCGGCGTCTTAAGGAATGTTTGTCCGAAAAGCCCAGGATGGACTGTCATCACGAGAGCGAGGTCTGCATGAACGAGTGAATGCGAGTGGTATCCAACTTTTGTTTCCGGATTGAATGCTAGTCCTGATTTCATTCCTGCAAGGCGTATTTCTTCTAGTGTTTCGCACGAATGTTCGGTTGCTTCAGAGTGTATGATGAATTCGGCAGCGCCAAGGCGTGAATATGTTTTGATATATTTGTGGGGTTTGTTTGCCATCAAGTGTATTTGCAGCTGTGCTTTTGGCAGGTATTTTTTGAGAGTGAGGGCCTGTATTGTTTTCGTCTTTACGAATTTGCCGTCCATTATGTCAATGTGTATTTTCGGCGCCCATTTGACTCTATCGAGCTGTTCTTTTAGCTGTTTTGGCGTTGTCGCAAGGATGCCTGGTAAAAGTTCTTTCATGGTTCTATTTTCCGTATTCGGCGTATGTGCCTTTCTTCGTTTGAGAATGAAGTTTCAAGCCACGTTTTTGCAATTGTTTTAGCTTTTGAAAGCGGGAGCTGCCAGCCTGATAGGCAAAGCACGTTCGCGTCGTTGTGCTGCCGGCTTAGTTTTGCGTTTTGCAGCGTCCAGACCGCGACCGCTCTTATTCCTTTGTGCCTGTTGGCGGCGATGCATATTCCTTCCGCGCTGCCGCATACGAGTATTCCTTTGTCTTCTTTTCGTTTGCGCAACGCCTTAGCGACTGCGTGTGCGTAATCAGGATAGTCGTCCGTAGTAACGAGTTTGTTGGCGCCATGGTCTTTGACTGAATATCCATTTTTCTTTAGATACTGTTTCAGCTGTTCTTTGAGTTTGAATCCTGCGTGGTCCGAACCAAGATGGACTATCACGCGATTCCTCCGATTAGCAAATTGATGCCGAGTATTGCAAGGTAGATGACTGCTGCGCTTGCAAGATTATATGCGAGAGGAGCAAGCGGGAAATGGTGTTTGTGCAGCCTTGCTTGAACGTACACAGGAGCAAAGAGTCCTAGAAATAGCAGTGGAAGTTCGAAATACGTTGCGCGGGAGTTTAGGGATTGGAACACGTTTGTGGTGGCTCCAAGGACTATTGCTATTGCGCTAAGCATCAGGAACAAAATGCTTGCGGTTTCTACTTGGTCTTCGGTTGTCGTGTTGCCAAAGAATTGAGTGTTAGCGAATCCTGCGACAAGTATTAGGACGAAAAATATTGGCAGGCTCACTGGCACGAATGAAGGCGCGACAACCGCGAGCGCAAGAAGCGTTGTTATCGCTGAAAATCCCAGTATTCTGCTAAAGCTCATCTTACTGCCTCCACACTCCACTTGATGTATTCTGGATGTGCGAACGTTATGGGAGTTGCGATGATGCAGGGAACTTCATATGGGTGGAGTTGAATGACTAGCTTTCGTAGAGCATCGAATTTCGTATCAAATGTCTTGATCATCAGAAGAGATTCTTTATCGTGAACGATTTTACCCTTCCAAGCATATTGCGAATGGATTACTGGTATGGTCATAATGCAGCTGGCGAGTTTTTTCTTTAGCAGCTCTGCGCCTATGCTTTCCGCGCTTTTTTTGTCATGGGTTGTTATGTAGCAGATGATTGGTTTCATACAAGTTCCAGTTCGGGTATTCGTTCGAAGTGTTTTTTATTGTTGGTTTTGATAGCGAATCCTTCTTCGATTGCAAGGGCGCCTATTAAGAGGTCTTTGAAGTCAAGGGCGTTGCCGTTTTTTTGCAGCATACCTTGAATCTGGGCTGCTCGCCTGGATGCGGCAAGCGTTATTGGTAGAACAATCAATTTGTCTATGACTTCTTGGAGTTTCGGCAGCTGTTTTTCCTTGTAAGGGGAGTCTTGCACGCCGAGATAAAGTTCGAATGTGTTTATTGTCGTTGTGCCGAATGTGATATCTCCTTCATTTTGTTCTATGAACCGTACTGCGTTTTCTCTGCCTTTGATGAAGTCGATGATTATGTCAGTGTCTAAAATGACGGGATTTCCCATTTCCAGCCTCGTTTGAGTTTTTCCTTTAGTTTTTTGTCGTCGTATTCTTTCCACATTCCTGCATACATGCTGAGTTTCTGTGGGCGTAGGCTGGAAAGCGCTTTATCGATTGATACTGGTTCCTGTGTTCTTTCCTGAAGTTTGCCTGCATAGCTCACTAGCCATTTGTAGTTTTCCTCGCTAATTTTAATTGTTTTAAGAGTGGTCATAGTGGTAAAAGTGGTAATTGTGGTATTTAAGCCTTCCCATCGCTCCCGAACAGTTTCATCCTGTGTTCGACTACTTGTTGTATTAGTTCGCGCGCTGGCGATAAAATGTGTCTTGGGTCGAAGTCTTCTGGTTTTTCGGCTATGAATTTGCGTATTGCCGCATCAAATGCCAATCTTATATCAGTATCTGTGTTGATTTTGTTGATGCCGTTTTTGACCGCGATTGCTATTTGGTCGTCAGGGACTCCTTCTGGTTTTCCAAGTTGTGCGCCGTATCGCGCTGCCATTGTGACAAGGCTCGCTGGAACTCCTGAGGCTCCGTGCAAAACTAGCGGTATTTTCAGCTGTTCTTTGAGTGTTTTGAGTAGGTGTATGTCAAGGCGTCCTGCGCCTTCGAATTTGTACGCTCCGTGCGATGTTCCGATGGCAACTGCTAGTGCATCGACTCCTGTTCTGCGAACGAATTCGCGGGCGGCCTCTGGGTTTGTGTAAATTATTTTGCGCGAAACTATTGATTCTTCTGCTCCGCCTATTGTTCCTAATTCTCCTTCGACCCCTATTCCTTTTTTGTGCGCCCACTGTACGACTTTTTTGGTGTTTTTGACGTTCTCTTCAAAGGGCAGGTGGCTTCCGTCGTACATTATGCCTGTCCAGCCTGCTTTGATGCAGGCTTTCACGGTTTCAATATCTCTTCCGTGGTCTAAGTGGAGCGCAATAGGTATTTTTTCATTGGACGCTGCCTCTGCGATGGCTTTTAGATATTCGATTCCGGCGTACTTTATTGCGCCTTCAGAGGTCTGCAGGATGACCGGGGCTTTTTGTGCGACAGCCGCTCGAACGATTGCCTGGCAAATCTCCATATTGTTTATGTTGAACGCGCCTACTGCGTATCCTTCTTTGTGCGCTTTTTGGAGTATTTTCTTTAGCGTTACAAGCATATGTCACCTGATTTTTAGGTTAAGAAACGTTCCTGCGGTATTTAAATTATTGCGCCGGCGGCTTAAGAAGTTCTTCGAGGTCGTGGACTGTTGGTTCAGCGGGCATGGTTTCGTGGTTTCGTTTGATGCCGCGTATGTGTTTGTATTCTATTAAATCCATTGTTGCGTTTATGCTAAGATAGCATCCTTGGGGCGTATTGGCGTATCCGCCTCCGTTTATGCAATGGATTTTATCGGCAATCCGCAGTGCATCGCCTATGTCGAGTTCGGCAAGGCCTTGATTGAAGGGTAGTTTTCTTTCTTCTCCTGGCAGGTGAAGGATGATTCCGACGTATTCTTGTTTCATACTAACAAAACTATTTTGAAAGTTTAAAAAGAAATTGGTGGTCGAGTGCAGAAAGGTATTTATTGACCTGTGCTAAAAAGCGAGTATGCAACTGCTTTCCACATCCATTGCTGACGAGTTTTTCCGAGAGGGCTTTGTTCTTTTGCGTGATGTCGCAAACGCTGATGCGGTTCTTTCGGATTTTCTTGTTGAGTGGCGTTCTCGTTCTGATTTGCCGTTTGCGAGGCGTGTTGTTTTGGACAATCTTGCTCGTATTCCGCACAAGTCTTGTCAGGATGCGATTGAGACCGACCATATGTCGCTTCATTTTGAGATGGGTTTGCCGCTCATTCCAACAGAAGAGGTATCAAGGGTTCACGCGCTTATCTGTCTGCATATTCCTAAAGGAGAAAACGCAAGCGATGTCGCGACCCGTCTGCTTCAAATCGATGGTCTGTTAATGGAACAAAAAGACGTCGAATCTAATCTTGTGAAGTACTGCAAGAAGAATGGCGCTGGTTGGAAGGATTTCAACAGCGGTCGTTTGCTGTGCGCAGCTCAGCTTTTTGATGCGATGCAGGAAAACTGCGAGCTTGGCTATATGCGTGAGGATCGTATCGCGCAGTGGTTCAATAAGGACGCGAAACGCGCATCGCAAAAAGGCGCTCAAAAAGAGATGGATTTCTTCGCCAAGTTCGGCATAAATCTTCGCGCAAAAGAGAAATCGTTCGTGTTAAAGCCAGGCGATCTTCTCATCATTGACAATCTGCGAGTTGCTCACGGAAGAAAAGGCAGGCGCCCTGCTGAAGAATTAGTGCAGTATTTGTATGGGGCAAGGGATATCTCAAAAGTAGAAATCGACTCAGTGCGTGAAAGGACAGTCCATTTTCTCACTGATTTTTTGTGAGTTTCCCACTTTTTTTCGCCGCTCTTTCAATCTCTCTTCTATTCAACAGTATGTGCGTGGATCCGAAGTGTTGTATCACCGAGTTTGCTTGTGCTGCTCCCCATCTTAAGCAAGTAGGAACGTCTTTGCCGAGCAAATGCGCAGCAACAAAAGCTGATGCGAAGCTGTCTCCCGCTCCTGTCGGCTCAACCACAGTTACATCTTTTGGCATTATGTGCCATTGTTCTTTTCCATCAAAGCTATCTGCCCCGTTGGGTCCGTCTGTTATGACTACGAGCGGTACTAGTTTGTGCAGTTCTCGTAGTAATGCAGAAGTTTGTTTGTTCGTTCCTGAAAGAGCCTGTGCTTCCTCCTTATTCAGTATGAGTATTTTGCACGCATCCAGCACAGGTTTTAATTTTCGAGTGCCCATTTCGCATAGGTAAATCGAGGGGTTCCAGCTAAGCGGTATTCCTTCACGCAAGGCATATTTGGCGATTTTGACGCTTGTTTTCCAGCTCTCGCCTAATAACGATCCTAGGTAGAACCATTGCGCGTCAAGTTTTTTCCAAGGAACTTCAGAAGCTCGCAGATTGTTGTTTGTTCCGCGGTATGAAAAAATAGTCCTGTTCTTGATGCCAGAAAGGATGCATGAGAGTCCGGTTTCTCCTTCGCGCGGTCCAAGGAAGGTCACCTTTTCGTTTCTAAGTTCAGTTAGTAGTTCATCTCCTCGTTTGTCAGCTCCTGCTTTGCCAAGATATGCAGTTCTAAAGCCAAGGCGTGAGAAGCTTACAGCGCAGTTCGCCCCTCCTCCGCCAATGGCGGTGTGCGTCTCTTCCACAAGAACTTTGCCGCCTACTGGCACGGCGAGGTCTTCATGGCCGTGCACTCGCAAAAGCTCAATTTTGTTGCTGTGCGAGACCATGAATATGTCTGTGCTTATCGATCCGATAGTTATGACTTCATATTTCATAGTAGCATTAAAATCGCTAGCGCGACTCCAACAACGACACCAAACACGAGATAGCTCGCAAGTTCGAGCGGCAGGTGTTTTTGTTTTAATGAAAGGAACAGTTGTGTCTTATGCATAGATTGTATTCTGTGCGGCGGATGGTTTAGCATAAGTTGAGTTTTGTTTGATGTTACAATTCTCTCGTGTTTGTGCGCAAGGCTTAGTTTAGTGACGTTTGGCGTGACTATTTTAGTCGGTAATTCAGGTTTTTTCACTGATTTTTCTTTTTTGTCTACGATTTCAACCAAGTGGTCTTGTATGTGGTGCGCCATGTGTTCAGGGGTTGAAACCGAGCTGAGCCGTAAAGCCAATTTTCTGTTTCCAATCGCGTGCTCTACCCATGTAGCAAAATCGTTCTTGTGTTCATTGACGTGGTGTTTGAACGTATTTTCATCCATTGTTTCCAGGTGTGAAACAAGCTCTTGCAGATTCTTTATGGCTTTGCCTCCTTTGAGCCAGAATGTGTGCTGTTCAGGAACGTTTTGGGTTTTCACTTTTTCTTTTCCTCAAGGAGTGTTTTTACGAGGTGTTTTAGCACTGTTCTTTGCGCGTCGATTTTGTTATGGACTTTGCGAAGGTCTTCTGCGAGGTGTTTTTCGCTGAATACGTGCTCTATCCAGTTCGCGAAGTGGTTTTCTGTTTCAGTGACGTAGTGCTTGAACGCGTCTTCAGTCATGGTTTCGAGTTCGTCGACTAGTTCGAGTACGCTTTGTATTTTTCGTCCATCATCGAGGTTGAACGTGTATTTTTCAGGCGCTTTGCCAAGTATTTTTCGCTCGATAGTCACCGTCACAGTTTTTTTGGGTTTAGCTTGTTTTGTTCGTTTCATGCGCTCACCTCTTTGAGATATTTTGTGAAGCTTGAGAATAGTTTTGGTTTTGACATTTTGAGCTGGTGTTGTATGTCTTGCACTATGTTCATGTACGCGATGTATGCTTCGTATGGGGTTTCGTACGGGCTGAAGTATTTGTGTACGTCTCCATCGTTGAACCATTTGGTGCACATATAGTAGAAGTGGTCCGAGGTCGTGAGTTTTTTCCAAGAGTCTATGAGCGAAGCATTGCCCGACGCCAGCACTTCATTTTTGAGCTTGAATATTGTTGATGCCGCGCTTTGCTGCATTTTGTTTCCAAGCCAAGCGCTTGTGTCTCTTTCAACGTCAGCCCAGCTTAAGGGGTGGTGTATGTCGAGTTCGTCTTTTGCATCAATTGCGGCAAGTTCGCTCGGATGGCTAAATCCTATGTTGTGTTTGCGCAGCGCCGATGGCAAATGCCTTAGGAAGTTGAATATTCCTGTGTCTGCCCATTGGTGTTCGCCGAATGTTTCGTAGTCCATGAAGAGATTCACGCTATCGCCAGGTATGGGCGCGACCCAGGATGCGAATTTTTCAGTGGTGAGCGGCCAGCCGTTCCATTTTTTGTCGCTGAATCTGAACGCGATGTCATCTGAAAGTTTGTAGTTCTTGAGTAAAAGATTTAGTTTGGTTCCGCTGGCTTTGTAGACGTAGTTCGGGCTTCTCCAGCCGAGCACTCCGTCCCAGCCCTCCGCGAGTATAGCTTTGTAGCCGAGCGACTGGACTGTCTTTGCTATTTCGTTGTTATATATCAATTCAGTGTTCCTAAAGACCGTCGGTTTTTGTCCGAATAATTTCTTGACGATTTTCTGGTGTTGTTTTACTTGCTGGGAAAATTCGTCTTTGTCGTATAGCGCGCTTAGGCTGTGGTAATATGTTTCGTTCAGGAATTCTACTCTGTCTGAATCAGAGAGTTCTTGGAACAGTTCGAGTGTTTCAGGAGAATGTTCTTGGAATTGTTCGATTGCCGTGCCTGATATGCTGTACGCGACTTTGAAATCAGGATTCTTCTTAATCAAGTCTAGTATCACGCGCGTTGCGGGTATGTAGCATTTTTTTGCGACTTTGTGCAAAACTTCTTTGTTTTTCTCAGTATCAAAGTACTGGCTGTTTTTGCCTATGTCGAAGAGCGTATATCTGCGTACTCGATACGGCTGGTGAACCTGGAAGTACAGGCAAACGTTTGTCATCCCCTTTTTACCCCTTTATTGTTGTTCATAGTTTATGTCCTTTTTAATGTTTCCTCAATGTTTCGTATATTTCTTTGACTTTTCTTGCCGGTTCTCGTAAAGTGAATTTCGCTGATTCTTGTTTCGCGTTAGTGCTTAGATCTTCGCGAAGCGCGCTGTGGCGCAGCACGCTTACTATTTTGTTCGTCATTGAATCGATGTCCCAGAAGTCTGCTTTGAGCGCGTTTTGTACGACTTCTGAGACGCCGCTTGTTTTGCTAAGAAGGACGGGCGTTCCATTTTTGATGCTTTCAAGCGCGACAAGTCCGAATGGTTCTGATACGCTTGGCATGACGTATAGTTTGGCTGTTTTGAATGCTTTGTGCACGTCGTCTCCGCGCAAGGCTCCTGTGAATATTACGTTGTTCGCGATTCCAAGCTCTGCGGTTCTGTTGATTATGCGAGGGAGCATATCGCCATCGCCTGCTATGACAAATGTCGTGTTCGGTTCGTATTCGAGCACTTTTTTTGCTGTCTCGATGAAATAGTCTGGTCCTTTTTGGATTGTGACTCGTCCAAGGAATAGCACGATGTTTTCGTTCGCTGCTTTGTATGTTCCTTTTGGTATGTTCTCCTCATCGATGCCCCAGTGTACGACTTTTATTTTGTTCGCGGGAATTTTGTAGTGCGTGAGTATGTTTTTTTTGGAGAATTCGCTGTTGGTGATTACGACATCCGCTGCGTTTAGTCCTTCGTATTCTATGTGGCTGATGCGCGGGTCTGGGTGTCCTCCTGTTCTGTCGAATTCGGTTGCGTGCAGGTGGACGACGAGCGGTTTTTTGCTTGCGCGTTTGGCTTTTATCGCGGCTTGGTACGTCATCCAGTCGTGCGCGTGGATGATGTCGTGTTCTTCATTGCGTGCGACGTGTTCTGCGAGCGCGGTGTACCGTTTGACTTCTAATATCAAATTCTTCCCATAAATCGCGTTATTTTTGCCGCCGTTTGAGAGGTGTTGTTCGTACGTGCTCTCGTTCATGTATGGTGTGAGCGGGCTGTCGACTGTCTTGATGTTGACGTTTTTGGCAAGAGCGTTTGTTCCGATTAGTTTGACGAATTTCGCGTTTGCTCCATTTGGCGCGTGTGGCATTACAAACGTGACTTTGACGTCTTCTTGCGCGAGCCCTTTTGTGAGGTCGTGGCAGGCTGTTCCAAGCCCTCCGCTTTTGAATGGAGGGAACTCCCAGCCGAACATCAAGACTTTGATTTTGCTCATGTTCCACCTCGTTTCACGAGTCGGGATTCTGCATGTTCTTTCTTTCTGTATATCTTGACGTATTCGCTTAAGAAGACCGGTTCGATGGCGCCTTTTCCAGTGAGCCAGATTAGATGAAGGTCGACGGTTCTCCAGGTGAGGCCGGTCGATTTGGCGATCTGGTTGACCGTGCGCTCGCCCCTGGAGAACTCGTCGATTATTTTCTGGCGTATCTCCTGGTACGTTGAACGCTGGCGTTTCACGTTACCTTTTGAGCGTATCACGCTGGAGAAATGTTGTGACTTCTATTTAAATGTTATGTCTATACTGGGCTTATCATAAGTCTTTTTTAGACTTTAGTTATGCTTAAAATGTTAAAACTAGAGAGTAACAATAAAATAACATTCGTGTAAGAATACTACTTCACGCGGTTATATCTTCCTATCAATTGCTCTTCAGCTAGAACGTGTCCTTTCATCGCGTCAAGCGCTTGTTCCTTGGTCGCGCCTTCTTTCAAATCTAGAATTTTATCGAGAGCGTAAAGCCGAAAGAAATATCTGTGTTCTTTGTCAGGAGGGCAGGGTCCTGCATACTTGTTCTCGCCGCTGCTATTTTTTCCGTTTACCCCGTGAGTTGAAGGCCCGATCGTCTTGACATTCGGCGCGATATTGAACAGAACCCAGTGCACAAATTCAGTTATTCCAAACTTCTTTTTGACAAAGTTAGGGATGTCCGGATCGTCCATTATAAGCGCGAGGCTTTTAGCCGATGATGGAACATCGCTCACAGAAAGGGTTATGGTTTCATTCGCTCCATCGCAGGTGTATTTTGATGGTATGCTTTCGCCTTCTTTGAATACGCTTGTGAGCTTCATGATTTGGCGTAGTCAGCGAGAATATCCTTCATAGTGAGGATTCCGACTGCTTTGCCGTTTTGCATCAGTATGATGCTGCAAACTCCGCCGTCTGCCATCAATTTGACCGCAGAAGGTATTGTTGTCGATGGGGTCGTGCAGCAAACATTTACTTTGCTCATTATGTTTTTTATCGGCAGATCCATGTTGCTTGTTTTCTCGCCGTGCTGGTAGCCTGCGCGTTTTCCTGGCTGCCTGCTGGCTCCTTTAGGCACGTGCTGTCCTTCCGCTCCCCATATTCGAGGGTTCTCAAGAAGGTCTGATAGCGCTATCATTCCGACAGTTTTGCCCAATGTATCGACGACTGGTATGTGGTCGATGCTGTGCTTGCTGATCGCGTTGATTACTGTTGATATGGTGTCGTTCTCTTTGACTGTTACAAGGTCTAGGCAGGCGAGCTGTTCGCAGGTGACTTTTTTGTATTCTGAAGAGATCGCTTGCACAAGATCCCACGCTCGAACGACTCCGAGAACTTTGCCTTTTTCAAGGACAGGGAGCGCGTGGATGTTTGCCGCGTTCATGAGTTTGCATATTTTCTTGACGTCATCCGAAATGCAGAGTTCAGGGACGTAGAATGGGGTCTTTGATTTGCTTCGTTTCTTGACGACGTTCTTGACTTTCATCTCTGCCACGTTTATTCTGCTGGTAAGAAGGAATCGTCGCTCTACGACGCCCATATACTCATTTTTGTCGAATACGAGCGCGAAATGCTGTTTTGCTTTCTTGAACTTGCCAAGGAGCGATGCGATTGTGTCGTTGATGTCTGCTGAGACATAGTTGGTTTTAAGGAGGTCTTGCGCGGTTGTCATGGTATCACCTTTTGATATTGGAAAGCATGTGTTGTTTTTAAGCTTTGTCGCGTAAGAGCGCTCAATTAACTATATAAAGGAGAATTGCCTAGCAATCTTTACATGGACTTTTACCGTTCATCAGAAAAAGAGGTGCTCGAGCATTTTCGTTCTTCTGATAAAGGACTCTCTACTGAGGATGCAAGTGAGCGGCTGAAGATATACGGCCAGAATAGGCTAAAAGAGGCCGAGCGAATACATCCGTTGGTTATTCTTCTTTCGCAGTTCAAGAGCCCGCTTGTCTGGATTTTGTTCGGCGCGATGATAATCTCTCTTATAGTTGAGGAATACATTGATTTCTACGTGATTGGCATCATCGTCGTCCTGAACGCGTTGTTAGGGTTCTTCCAAGAATACCGCGCTGAAGCCGCTATCGAGGCTTTGATGAAGCTTATCTCGCTTAAAGCGACAGTGCTTCGTGATGGAAAGCAGATGATTTTGGATGCGACAGAGGTCGTGCCGGGTGATGTTCTGATATTGAACACGGGTGATAAAGTGTCAGCGGACTGCCGTCTTCTTGAGGCGATGAATTTGGGCGCGCAGGAAGCGGTGTTAACGGGTGAAAGCCTTCCTGAAAAGAAGCTGGTTAGTGTGATCGCAAAGGAAGTGGGCGTGGCTGACAGGAAGAACATGCTGTTCTCTAGCACTATTATTACTAGCGGACATGCGCGCGCGGTTGTTGTGGGAACAGGTATGCAAACAGAGATTGGCAAAATAGCTACGCTTATTCAGGAGACTAAGACTGAGGCTACTCCGCTTCAAAAGACTCTCGCTAAATTGAGCGCGAAGATTGGGATGATAGTTATTTTCATCGCAGTGCTGGTTTTCGTTGTTGGCGTTGTGCGCCTCGAGGAATCGTTCACCGCTATTCTTTTGACCGCTGTTTCGCTCGCTGTGGCCGCTATTCCGGAAGGGTTGCCCGCTGTTGTGACTGTCGGTCTTTCGCTTGGCGTTCAAAGGCTTGCGAAGAAGAACGCTCTGATTCGCCATTTGCCGAGCGTCGAGACTCTTGGCTCTTGTTCGGTCATTTGCACTGATAAGACAGGCACGTTAACGAAAAACGAGATGACTGTTAGGCAGTTGTTCGTGAATCGTAAAGTTGTTTCTATCTCTGGTGCGGGTTACGCTCCGCAGGGCGAGTTTGGCGATGATGCCAAGAAATTCGAATTGCTTCTAAGGATTGGTGCTTTGAATAATAATGCTTCTTTGAAAAAGGAAGGGGATGCGTGGCAGATAATTGGAGATCCTACTGAGGGCGCTTTGCTTGTGAGCGCAAGAAAAGCAGGGCTTGATGATGAGCGTATGCATGATGAGTTCCCAAGGCTCGAGGAAGTCGAGTTCACGAGCGAACGTAAGCGCATGACTACTGTGCATACGGTTGGCAAACGCAAGGCGGCTTATATGAAAGGGGCGCCCGAGATTGTTCTTAATCTTTGCTCGCAGATTTTGGTTAACGGCAGAATTGAGCGTCTGACAAGAAAAGAGAAGGAGGCTATTCTTTCAAAGAATGATGAGTTTGCGAAGAGCGCTTTGCGTGTTCTCGCGTTCGCGTACAAGGACCTTTCGCCTAGCGATAAGAAGTACGAGTCTGATATGGTGTTTGTTGGATTGCAGGCGATGATGGATCCGCCGCGTCCTGACGCTAAGGGTGCAGTGGAGAAGTGTAAGACCGCAGGAATTAAGGTTGTGATGATTACTGGTGATAACATAACTACTGCGCAGGCGGTTGCTAAAGAGATTGGTATTGAGGGTCGTGCTGTCGCGGGCGATGAGCTTCGAGCGATGACTGATCTTGGAAAGCAGGTAGAGGAAATTTCAATTTATGCTCGTGTTAATCCTGAGGACAAGCTTCACATCGTGGCAGCTCTCAAGGCCAATGGCCACATTGTCGCGATGACTGGCGATGGCGTGAATGACGCTCCTGCGATTAAGAAGGCGGATATTGGTATTTCGATGGGCATAACAGGCACTGATGTCGCAAAGGAAGCTAGCGTCATGGTTCTAGCTGATGATAATTTCGCGACGATAGTGCGCGCAATCGAAGAGGGCAGAAGGGTGTTCGAGAATATCAAGAAGTATTTGGCTTACCTGCTCGCAAGTAATATTGGCGAGGTTTCCATCATCCTTTGCGCGCTGGTTGCGGGACTGCCGTTGCCGCTTCTTGCTTTGCAGATTTTGTGGATAAACTTGGTAACTGATGGTTTCCCGGCGCTGGCGCTGGGTATTGACCCTGCGGAGCCTAACGTGATGGAGGTTCCGCCAAGAAAACCAGGAGAGAGCGTGTTCCATGGGCTAGGAAAGCACCTGGTTGTGCGTCCTATTCTTTTGACGCTTGGCGTTCTTGGTTTGTTCTATTTGTTCTTGGATGATTTGACAAAGGCGCAGACGATTGCTTTCACTACAGTGGTTTTCTTCGAGTCGTTGCTTGCGCTAAGCTGCCATTCTTTGCACAAGCCGATATTTTTCGTGAAGCCTTTCTCTAATATGTGGTTGTATCTTGCGATAGGTTCGAGTATGGGTCTGCAGCTCGCGGTTCTTTACGTGCCTTTGCTGCAGGAGGTCTTCAGCACGGTCGCTCTTTCCGCAACAGAATTAGGGATGATTCTAGGTGTCTCTTTTTCAGGATTTTTGTATATGGAATTGCACAAGTTCTTTTCGGGGAATTGATTCAGCTTGTGGTTCTTTTGAAAGCAAAGTGTTATAAAATCAAACTCATTTTATTTAATTATGAGATTTTCATTGAGGACTGGCAGTTGGTATCGTGAAGATGCCTTGTTTGGAACCCATACTGATTGGTTTAAATTGTGGGGTGGTCTGGTTCAGCCTGCAGTCATAAAAGGTGCTGATAAATTAAAGATTGTGACGACTTCACTATTGGATATTTCTGTTGGGCGTGATCCTATTAATGCTCTTGTTCTTGATGGCTCAGTAGTTTCTCGAACTCATGCTCGAATTCACCAAAAAGGTTTTTGGATTTTTAAAAAATGGTTTATTGAGGATTTGGGCTCGAAGCACGGAACCGGTATTTATCGTAATAACATCACCGCCCCTGTTAAATCAGGAATTTCTTGTGAGATTCGAACTGGTGATGAGATTATTATTGGCGCGAATATGATTCGAATAGATTTCGACTGATTTATTTCAGGTTGGGTTCAATACCCAGAAGCTTGCTTCGGAAACACGACACAAACTGAAAGACAGAAATTGCCGGTCCAGCAGGAGAAAACTCGCGTAATACCTCGGAGCTTTGCTCCGAGGGATAGCGAGTTTTCAGGCAATTTCTTTATTTAGCAGGCGCTCAGCGTTTGCCTTTCTTCTTGTTTTCAGCCAAGTCCCGTTTCGCTTCTTCGACTTCGTATGTTTGGATGTCGTATGACAAAGGCTTCTCTACTTTTGAGAGCGCAATCGCGATTCCGCAGACGTTCACTAGTATTCCGAAGAGGAATGTGAGCTTGGCGGGTGTTATGCCGAACATCCAGAGCATGTTCGCAATCGAGCCGCTAAAGAATATTATTGCAAGGGATTGCGTCCATGGTTCATCAAGCCAAAGGCCGAAGAATAGCGCTGTCGTGACCATCATGGAGAATAGGAAGATGACCATTTCAAGCGCGGCCCAGGATGTGAGCCTAGTTTCGAAGAAGAGTGTTGCGATGAGGCTTACGCTCGCAAGAATGATTATGACGAGCGTTGAGAGGTTGTGTTCGTTGTTCATAAGCTTCGCTCGCAGTTTGGCGTTTAATATAGATTTCTATTCTGTAATGGTGTTTTTGACATATTCATAATGCTTAAATAGTCAGTGAGTGGAATTGCGTTTTATGTATGATGTGATTATCGTGGGCGCAGGTTCAGCGGGTATGACTGCTGCTATCTATGCCGGAAGGAAAAAACTTAAGACGCTTCTTGTTACAGGTCCGAATATTGGCGGTGAGACGAATTCCACGAATGATATTCAGAATTATCCGGGTTATGAGGGTCCTGGTCCTGAACTGATGAAGAAGTTTTGGGCGCAGGCAAAGAAGTGGGGCGCCGAGATTCTCGAATCCAGAGTCGCCAGTATTTCAAAAGGTAAAAACTTCACAATAGAGTTTGAGGACGGCAAAAAACTTGATTCTAAGACGGTCATACTTTGCTACGGAAGAGAGAGGCGTAAGCTCAACATCGCTGGTGAGGACAAGTTTTTCGGCAGGGGTCTTTCAACGTGCACGACTTGCGATGCTCCTTTGTTCCCGAATAAAGAGACGGTGGTTATAGGCGGCGGCAACAGCGCATTGGAAGGAGCGTTAGAGCTTGCTCGTATTGCGAAGAAGGTGTATCTTGTGCACCGAAGAGACCAGTTCAGGGCTGATGAAGTGACTGTTGAAATCGCAAAAAAAGAGCCTAAAATTGAGATTATCACAAATCATTCTCCTGTTGAGATTCAGGGTGATAAGTTCGTGAAAGCGTTAATCATAGAGGAAGTGAACACAAAGAATCGCCGTGAGCTTTCAGTGCAGGGTATTTTTTCAGAGATTGGCTGGGAGACCCACACTGATATGGTGACGGGTCTTATAGAGACTAATGCTGTTGGCGAGATTGTTGTTGACGCTCTTACGAGAACAAAGACGCCCGGTTTGTACGCGTGCGGCGATCTTACTTCTATTCCGTACAAGCAGACGGTCATTAGCGCAGGGATGGGTTCGATAGCTGCGCTTGAGGCGTATAAGTTTGTGACTGGTTCTTTGGCTTCGCATGAGTACGCTAAGTAATCGGTTATTTCATTTTGGGTCCAATACTCCGCAGCTTGCTACGGCTGGACGTTCCCAAAATGAAAGACAGAAATTGCCGGTCCCGCAGAAGAAAACTCGCGTAATACCCCGCAGTTTGCTGCGTTGGATAGCGAGTTTTCAGGCAATTTCTTTATTTTTTAAGTGCCTGCATCTTTCTTGTGTTTATGCATCGTCCGCGTCAATTGCTTAAAATCGCGTTGGCCTGCGCTGTTCTTATCTCTCTTGTCTTGGTGGTCGAGGGCAGCAGAGGATCGGAATCATGCCAGTGTTTCTTTACAGGACCTTGCGAGTTCGATGAGTACGGAATCGGTTATCGTTATCAGTTGTGCAGGGGAAACTGCGCCGCGTATAGTTCTTGGTCGCAGTATGCGGGATGTTATGGCAATCAAAGTTTCGAAAGACAGTTAATACCTTGATTTTTCTGTGGAGTTATGGATCGATTATTTGTTTATGGAACGCTTGGAGATATTTCGGTGCAATTGCGCCTTTTAGGAAGGATTGTGTTTGGCGTGCCTGATGTTCTTGAAGGTTTCACGCGCGAGAGTGTGGAGATTGAAGGCAGGTCATATTTTATCGCGAAGCGAAAGGAAGGTGAGTCGATAGACGGTTTGGTTCTTGAGTTGCAGGAGAAGGAGCTTATCATTTTTGATGAATACGAGACTGATGCGTATGCGCGAAAGAAAGTAGTGTTGAAAAGCAGGGCTGAAGCGTGGATTTATTGCGCTCCTTAAAATTCTTCGCGCATCATTTCTTTTAGAAGGCCTTTTCTGCGCAGGTGTTCGACTTGTATTGATTTGTATTTGAATATGACATCGCCCTTTTCATCGCCGCCTAGTTCCCAAGGTTCTATAAGAAGAATGTCGCCGTCGCGCACCCATAGTTTTCGTTTTAAACGTCCCGGGATTCTGCAGATTCGTACTTTGCCGTCCATGCAGCGCACTTTCATTCGGCTTCCGCCTACGCGCTGTTCGCAGATTCCAAGCAGTTGCTTTCCGCGCGGAACAGGCGTTCTTCTAACTTCTTCCTCTTGCTGCTGTTGTTGGGCTGCTATTTCGTCTTTCTTGCTCATTAGGTCATTTGAGAGGACAGTGCTTTATAAGGCTTTGCTCTTCTCTCCTCGGATGTTTTTAAATGGCATAACTGATGAATTTTATGTTCGAAGTGGTGCAGGCTTCACGAAACCCACTGTATCTCCTGACGGGTGGGATGTGGCATCTGAAGGTGTTGAGATGCGGATATACACGCGATCCGATGAGGATAGGTTCCGCGATGTGATATTTTCAAGTTCATGCGCGAGTTCTCTCGCATTATTGTATCGTGCGTCTCTGTCTTTTTCAAGGCAGCGCAAGATAATCTCTTTGATTGGTTTTGGCGTGTTCTCGAGCGGTTCCATTGGGACAGGTTCATGAAGGTGCGCAGTAAGATATCCTATTGCTGATCTGGCGCCAAATAGCGTTTGTCTTGTGAATGCGTAGTAGAGGGTGGCGCCAAGAGAATATATGTCCGTTCGTTCATCAAGCGTTCTGGCTTGCGCCTGTTCAGGGCTAACGTACGAAGGGGTTCCTCTTACGATATCATCAAGTTCTTGATTGTCCTTATGGATGCTAAGGCCAAAATCTATGAGCGCTGCGCGGTTGCTGTTGACAATTATGTTGCTGGGTTTGATGTCACAATGCAGGTATCCTTGTGAGTGGGTGGCGTCTAGCGCGTGGCAGATGCAAATGAATGTCTTGCGCATGTGAGCGGGAGATAATTTTTCTTGTTCGGTATCGGCGAGATTTTTTCCGCGGAAGTGCTGCAAAAGCAAATAGGGTACGGAACCAGTAGTCGCATCAACGGTTCCACTATGATATATCCGCGGGATGCAGGAGTGGGTTATGGAGTTGAGCGCGTTTTTCTCTCGGTGGTATGATTTTTCATCGGGTGTTAGCTTGGTTTCGATAAGTCCGCTCGCTTCGTCATTCCAGATAATTGTTTCGCCGCCGCTCTCTTCGAAAGATTGCAGGTATAGTTTTAACACGGCGACAGGGAGCTTGCGTTGTAGTTCGAAGATAACGCTCAGGTTCGTTGCTCGTATGAGTTGCGCTTGCGTGTTTTTAAAGCGCGTATTGGCTGTGAATGGTAAGAGATTTATGACTGTTGGCATTGTTCACCAAGGTGTTATGCATTTGGTCATTTCGACAACTTTGAACTGTATGGCTTTTATGGAGTGGTTCATGGTGGGCAATTTCTTTATTTGAGTCCGAGGTTGTGGATTGCGTTTAGCTGGGAGAATTTCTTGGTCATGTTGCGGCATGCTATTTTGTACGCTTTGCGGTGTTCTTTGAATGTCTGTTTCGCTTTCTCGCACGCTTCCTTTATTTTTTGTTCTTTGTTGCTCGTGCGGTAGCGCAGGTAGTTGAAGACGAGGCGTATTTTATCGAAAATGCCAACTTCTTTTTTCTGGCCGAATGTCTCTTTCATAGTCATGAATGTTCCGTACATCGCGGCCGCGCGTTCTGCTGTTAGGTATTGGCGCAGGTCGAATTCTTGGAATGTCTTGATAGCGCTCAAAACCAGTTGTTCATCGCCTTCGAAGAACGTGCTTAGGTGGCGCGCTATTTTTCGCGAGTGGCGTCCTTTTAGCCTTCCGCGCGCTTGTTCTGCGAGAAGGACAAGTCCTGGGTCGTTGTCTACGAAGTCAAGGCATGAAACATGATCTAGGTAATAGTGCGCCGCGTCAGGCACTGAATTTAGTTGGTATTTGTCGAGGAATTTTGCCATTTTCGGCATGTTTGGATTGACGAAGTGTTTGTCTATCGCTTTGTCCATTTCTTCGTGGAAAATCATTCCTAGCGCGAGTGGCGCGTATTTCGGGTCTTTTTTGAGTAGGTATTCGAGGAATGCGTGGGCTCGCCAGTGGACATTCTTTAGGATTTTGTATTCTTCAAGGTCGGGTATTACGCTGCCTACAGCGACTAGCGCGAATTGGCGGCTTTCTTTTAATAGTTTGAACTTTTCGAAAAGGCGTTTACAACTATCTATGTGATGTGCGAATGCTGGCATTTGTCCCTTGTCACCCTCACTGGACATATGCTCGGAGCGCTTTTAAAGCTTTTGGTTTTTATTCTCGGAGGTATGCTGCAAGAATCGTTTGTTCTTCTCCCGAAGGTTCGTTTGCGTTTTGAGCAGATGTTGTGGGCGCAATCAATCAAATCGTGGGATGATTTTCTATCTATATCAAAAATAAATGGTATGGGAACCACCCGAAAACAGCGCTGCGATGAGATTCTTTCAGATGCCGCTCATAACCTTCGCTCGCAAAACGCGCGCTTTTTCGCCAAATCTCTTCCGTTTTCCGAGCAGTGGCGTCTATTCAACACGTTCAAAGATGAAGCGCTCTATCTTGATATAGAAACGAATGGGTATCATTCAGGTATTACTGTCATCGGGCTTTCTGATGGGGTGGAAACAAAAACGCTTGTCAAAGGTTTCAATCTTGACAAAAATATTTTGCAAAAAGAGCTTGAGAAGTACAAGCTCATTGTGACGTTCAATGGGGCCTCGTTTGATGTGCCTATAATCGAGCGTTATTTTGGCATGAAGTTTGACGTGCCTCATATCGACCTTCGTTTTGTTTGCCAGCGCCTTGGCATTGTCGGAGGATTGAAGTCGATAGAAAAACAGATGGAGATAAAGAGGTGCGAAGAGGTAGAGCATATGAGCGGTCAGGATGCAATTTATTTGTGGGAGATGTGGCGTTCGACGGGCGATCGTGAATATTTGGAGAAACTTGTGATGTATAATGAAGAGGACATATTGAATTTAAAACCGCTGGCAAAGATGGTTATTCCAAGTTTGTGGCAAAAGACGCGTTATGGTGCTGGAAAATTCTGAACTGTCTGGTTCATAGTGTCGAGCGCTGCGAACGCTGTTGGTCCTATGTTGAATAAGTCATATCCGGTTACGATGCTAAGTAAAATTCCTGCCGCGATTATGAGTAGTCCTGTCGATACGACTGTTCTTATGAGTCCGATTAGAAATTTTATGGCCATGACTGCGAGTACAAGGACGACTGCCAGAAGGACTATGCTTGCAAGGCTCATGATATTCTTATCCCGTGCTGTTCTTTTAATGCTTTCGGAAATCTTTTTAAACAGCCATTCTGGTCTATATGTTATGAAACTGATGCACGTTCACGCTAAGAGCTCAATCGATGTGAAGCTTCCTAAGATAAAGTTAGATGAGCTTCCAAAGCTTAGATGGGGTGTTGTGACAACCATCCAGCACGCTCACAAGATCAAGGATGTTCTTGACCAGTTAAAGACCGCGATGCTTGCAGGGCAGGTTCTTGGCTGTAATGCGATGGAAGCTGAAAAAATAAAAGAGCATGTTGATGCTTGGCTTTTTGTGGGTTCTGGAGAGTTTCATCCTATTCAGGTCGCGATAAAAACCCGTCAGGATGTGTACTTGTGGAATCCAGTGACGCAGAATTTAGGAAAGCTGGATTCAAAGATTGTTGAGCGTTTTGAGAACCGCAAGCGCGGCCAGTTGAGCAAATTTTTGATGTCGAATAAGGTTGGAATCATCGTGAGCACTAAGATGGGCCAGAAGAATCTTGTGCGGGCAATGGAGCTTTCACGCATAAGCGGCAAGGAGTATTTCCTGTTCGCGTGCGATGAGATGGATATGCGCCAGTTCGAGAACTTTCCGTTCATCCAGTTTTGGGTGAACACTGCCTGTCCAAGGATTCCTGATGAGGCTGATAAGATGCTTAACATTGATGACTTGATAGATGCAGGTATTTTGAAGCTTGAGAAGGATAAGTCCGCATACGAGGTTCCTATTTGGATGTCGGGAATGGGGCTTTCTCAAGGCAAGGGTAAGAAATGAGGCGAGTGCTTCTAATCTTTCTGCTTCTTTCGTGCTCTCAAAACTCCGTATCTTTTGACTCTGGCGATTCTTTTTTTGTAGAAATAGCAAACACTCCGGATGAGCACGCGCACGGTCTTATGTATCGCGAAAGTCTTCCAAGTGGGAGAGGTATGCTTTTTGTTTTTGATGAGGAACAGCCAAGAGCTTTTTGGATGAAGAACACGTATATTCCTCTTGATATGGTCTTTATCGCTTCTAACGGAACAGTAGTCGAGGTTAAGCGTGATGTTCCTGCGTGCAAAGAGGAATCTTGTGTTTCTTACCGTTCTCTTCCTGCAAGGTATGTTTTAGAAGTTAATGCGGGCGAAGCGAAGAATATTGGTGAAGGCTCGATTTTCTTAGGTAAGTGAGATGCCTTGGTTTGAGAAGCTAGAGCCCATTCCTTGTCCGAGAGAGTAGAATCCTTCTGATGTCATTTTGGTGAGTTCTTCAAAGAATGTTTTAGGTTTGGAGTATTCAACTGGTTCTGCTGTTATGTTGAGTGATTTCTCAAGATACGTCAGAGCTTCTTTGCGCCCGCCTATTTCGTCCACAAGTCCTAGTTCTTTGGCTTCTGAGCCAAGATAGACCCAGCCGGTCGCGAGTTCGCGTACTTTTTCTTCCGGAAGGTTTCTATTCTTTGAAACTGAACTGATAAATTGTTCATGAAGGGTGTCCAGCAAATCCTGATAGAGTTTTTGTTCTTCATTTCCAAGCGCTCTCCAGGGTGTTCCGACGTCTTTGTATTTTCCTGCGACCAGTCTTCTGTACGTGATATTTTGCTCTGTGATGAAATTGCTGAATTCGAGCCCGCTCGCCGTGACTCCTATGCTTCCTGTGACGCTCATTCGGTTTGCGAATATTTTGTCTGCTGCGGTTGCTATCCAGTATGCTCCCGATGCGCCGGTTTCCCTTATGACTGCGATGACAGTCTTGTTCGTACTCTGTATGGCGCTTGCTATTTCGTCAGTTGCGACAGGGGCTCCTCCCGGGCTGTTTATTTCAAGAAGTATTGCTTTGATTCGTTTCTGTTCGCTCGCATCTTCGATTAGTTCGACGATGTCTTTGCTGTTCGCAGCAGCGCTGAATGCGCTTGACGTGCCTGTTGTTATGAGGCCTTCGATTGGGATTACTGCGACATTTCCATCGCCAAGTCCGCCAGGAGATATGCTGGCGAATGTTCCGATGAATAGGAATGCGAAGAATAAGAGAAGGAAGAGTTTGAGCGCGCTAAAGCCGATTTTTGTCGCGTTAGATATGAATGCGACGATTCGTTCTGAGCGTGTCTCTTTTTTCGGCATGGTTCTTTTAGGCATTGGAGTGTTTATATGTGTTCTGGTTTAGAGAATGTATGGTATCAATTTTTTCGTATCTTCTTTGTACGCGAGCCATCTGTCGTTGAATTCGTCGAGCAGTAGTTCTTCTTCTTGGCTTATTCTATATAGTACGCTCGGCAAAAATAGGACGAATAGCAATCCTAAGCTCCAATAGCTTCCCATTGAAAGACAGATGCCTAGCAGCATTAGGAGGAGTGCTGTCTTGCTTGGATGTCGAATCACGCTGTAAATTCCGGTTGTCGCAGCTTCCAAACTCTGTCTTGCCCTCTCCTCAAATGTTTTATCCTCGAAAAGCTGTTTTCGCGCTATGAATTGCAGTATTCCTCCGCAAAAGAATACGATTAGTCCCAGCCACATTAATATTGTGGCGTCAGGTTTGTTTTGGGTGTAATACACAATTGATATTATCGCGGCAAGCGCGCCTGTGGCTGCTTCCAGAAATATTCCTTCGTTGTTTTTGGTCTTTGCTGTCCTGAAGATGAGCGCTCGTGTGAGGTTCTTTCCAAGAATTGCGATGCCGATTATGAGTTCAAGCACGAATACTGCTATGAGCACTTTTATCATGTTGACCATTGTGCTTGTTCAGCTTTCCTTCTTTAAATGGTTTGTGTTAGAGAAGTCCTTTTTTGACAAGCGCTGGTACAATTTTGAGTTCAAGCATTCCTGCGAGTTTTATGCCCTGTTTGGAATAATCCCTATTTATCCAGCAGTGTCCTTCTATTTGGTCTTCAGGATTGATGGTTGGTGTTCCGTTTAGTTCGCAGAAATAGCACGCTAAGCGCAAAGTTCGTTTTCCATCGTGCGTCATTCCCTCGAACGTCTCGAAACGCTTGATATGTGTGGCTTCGCATCTTGCTTCTTCTTTTACTTCGCGTATGATGCATTCTTCTTCCGTTTCACCAGGTTCTATTTTGCCTCCAAGTGAGAGAAGTTCTTCCATTCCTTTTTTCTTCACAACGAGGAGTTTTTTGTCTTGTATGCACAATGCTGCTGCTTTGTTTACGTCTGCCATTTTTTATCTGCTCCTTCCAACGCCGTTTCTCTTGCAATATTTAAAGATTGGGCATTTGGAGCAGAATGGCGATACTGGCGCGCATATTGTCTTGCCGTGCGTCACAAGAGCGTTGTTGATTGCTTGCCAATGTTTTTTCGGCAATATCTTCTCAAGTTCTTTTTCAGTTTCTTCAGGAGTTTTTGTCTTTACCCACCCAATCCTATTACTCAAACGGTGAACGTGTGTGTCAACCGGTATCGCGTCTTTTTTGTACGCGTACACCAAAACGCAGTTCGCGACCTTCCTTCCAACGCCGGGCAGTTCAGTTAGTTGTTCAAGAGTATCTGGCACTCGTCCATTATATTTCTCAACTAGTATTTTCGATGTCTCTATTATATTCCTGCTTTTGGCATTGTAAAACCCAATCTTGCGAATGATCGGAATCACATCTTTTTGTTTTGCCCGCGCAAGTTTCTGCGCAGTATCGTACAGCTCGAATAACTTCTCAGCGAGAACTTCAGTGACTTCGTCTTTTGCGCGCGCGGAGAGTATGGTTGATATCAGGACTTTGAAAGCATCATATTTGACTCCCATCCGCCCAAGCATTGTCAAAGACCCTTCTTCTTTGACAAGGATTCTTAGTACTCTGTCAATTTCTTCGTGTGTGGCTCTTCCCATTCTGTTTCAAAGAAGTTGAGCTTGCCTTTTAGAGGTTTCGGCTCCAATCGTTCTGCGTTTTTGAGCATGAACCCGTGGGCTTTGGGGTCGAACCATCCTTTTGCGAAGTGTTGCTCGGAATCTTTCTCGAACTCAGCCCTAGTATGATATTTCTTGACATCGACAAGCGTTGCTTTGCCGACTATGCATCCTATTGGCAGATTGGAGAATCCGAATTCCTTTTCGCTTTCTTTGTTAGTGTTTAGTGATGCGTGTACCAGAAACTCTCCGCGAAAGTGCGTGTTCCATTTGCGTATCTCGATAGTTTTCCTGCCCGAAACGACAAGTTCAGCCCAGGGTTGCTTGAGTGAGAGGGCTTTCATTGGACAGGTTAGCAGGTACCTTGCGGTTATTTAAAGTTTTCAAAGAGTAAGTTAACCACTGTCGAGTTATTAAAAAGAAACATTTTTAAATGGGGAGTGGGGGTTTGTGCACATGGATAAACAACTTCGTGAGAGTGTACGTGATGCGCTCGCGTGGGGAGGTCAGCCTGATACCTTGCTTGCTGCAGGGAATCGCTTTGTGCAGTTTGGCGTGTATGAATATGGTCAAAGAGTATTAGTCGACGCCTTGTCCGCTGGTGCATCCCTTGAGGATTATGTGCAGAATGGCGGATTCTATGTCCAGCCGGTTCAATCAACGGACATTTCTGTTAGAGTGTATAACGTTCCTGCGCGTGATGGTTTGCAAAGCTATGAGCGCAGCACGGGGTTTCTGAACGGTACAGATAGCATGAGAGAAACCCATAAGCCTTTTGCTTGTTGGCTCAGATATGTGAGAAAAACAAGAGGACGTTGGGTTCTGCTTCCAAACGAGCTTGATTTTCAGACTCGCAGGAAAGTGTTGGAGTTTGAGAGTAATCCTGTTTTGATAGCGGGTTGCGAGGTGTTGCGTGGTGAGTGGAATAAGTGTACTCTGCACAAGTATACGGGAAATCGTTTTTATTTTAACGAAGTTGAGGTTGAAACTGAATATAGGTTGCTAGATGCCTCTTTTTCAAAGCGACAGACAGTGAGCGTTCCATATGTTGAGGATTTGGTTCTCGCAGCAAGGCGTAGTTCGTTACGTGGGCGATTGGTCGCGGGCAGGGTGAGCGCGAAGGTTGGTGGGTTTTTGGAAGAGGTGTGCGGGGCGGGTGGTGTTCATGCTGGCGAGGTATATCAACTGACGAATGGAGTATGTGGGCATCATGGCTATGTGCATTCGGTTGAATTAAGTACTCCGCCGATTCACTCAAGAAGTACGTATTACTTAAAGGGGGGTGTATTGGCTTTCAACGGTAAAAGTTTTTATATGGAAAACACTAATGACGACTACGTCCGCCGGCAGGCTTTTAGGGTGCGTAAGGCTCCTCCGTTCAGTCCTTAAGTCTTGCCCAGTGATAAAGGAACTGCTGTGCGTATCCTGCGTTTTTGCCCCATCTGTCCCACGCGAACTGTCGTATTTCATCATTTTTCATGTTTTTCGTTTCAGGATACGTTTCTTTCATTATTCGTTCTATCCAGACATCCACGGGGAACGCTTGCATTTTGTCAAGCGCGAATAGGCAGATGCAGTCTGAGACTTTTGCCGCAACTCCTGGCAGTTCCATCAGTTCAGAGTGTGCATCTTCATACTTCTTCTTTCTTAGATTCTCGAAATATTTGTCATCCACAAGAGCGTTCGCTGCGTGTATGTATCTTGCTCGAAAGCCGGTAGCGCACGATTTCACCCGGTCCAAGTCGTTTATTTCTCCCGGATTTGGAAATGAGTGTTGTTTGACTGAGTCGAGAGCGAGCGGCTTTCCAAATTCTTTTGCGATGAGGTTCAAATTGAGTTTTATTTTCTTGATGTTGCTCATTATGCTGCATTGGAAGCTTACAAGCGTTTCCCAAGGATCGCGCTGCATTATTCGAAGTCCGTTGTATTTTTCAAGCGCAGGAATTAGAGTTTCATCTTCAGCTAAGTTCTTGATTATTTTAGAATATTTTTGGTCTAATCCAAAAAGTCGGTTTATGTGTTCCGGCGATGTTCCAACAAATTCTATTTTTTTGCCTATTTGCCTTATTTTGAAAAACTTGTCGCGTTCAGCAAGATAGTTCCACTCACCCATGGGATCGTATCTGAAGAACTGTCCTGATTCAAGGGTGTGTTTTAGATTGAATGTGTTCATTCTACTGCTGTGTCTTCGTTAAATTCTCTGAATTCGATTTGTGTTTTTTGTGTGGGCTCAAAATCTATATTTTCATTCACGTATCGGAGCCCTTTTAGGCTGTCGCTTCGAAAGCCAAGGTTCAGCCCGATTAGTTCGAGTGTTCTGAGTCCCAGATACGCGCAGAAGTATGGGACTGGAAGAAGAAATATTTTTTTGCCTTGCGCTTTTGCCAGGGTTTTTAGTATTGTTCGAAAAGTTAGATGTTTTTCGCAGGCCGCAACTATTGGAACAGCTGGAGGCTCAAACAGTGAGAGGTGGTAGATTAGTTCTGCTAGGTCTTTTACATGGCATAGGTGGAAATGCTGTCTTGGCCGAACTACTGGTATGATTCGAAGTTTGTTAGTGAGTTTCATTAGCGAGCCCACCATTCCTCCTGCGTTTTTGCCGAAGATGAGTCCTGGGCGGATTACTGTGGCTCCAAGTTCAAGTGCGGTTTTTTCGACTTCGAGCTTCGCCGTCCCATATAGTGATTTTGCGCCGTCAAACGCTGATAGCGTGCTTATGAATATTGTTTTGATATTTTTTGCGGCCGTAAGAAGTTTTTGGCTGCCTTCTACGTTGACGCGCCATATGTCTTCTTTGTTTTTAAGGCTAAAATCCCACGCGCAGTGAACTAAAACATCAGCTTCTTTAAGCGTGCTGGGGTAGACTTCTTCTCCAAGCACAAATTTTTGTTTGAAATTTCTTCCAAGCTCTATGACTGTGTGTTTTTTGGCTCGCAGACACTGGCAGATAACTGATCCGACGTATCCGCTGGCTCCGGTTACTGCGTATGTTGTCATTTGAGGTTTGTTGTCGCTCCTATTCTATAAGCATTTGCCATGGCTGTTAGCGTTATTGTTTGCGCGGCTATTGATGGGAGCACGCTTGAATCGACTAGGTGTATTCTTTGAAGGCCGATTGGACGTCCGAGAAGGTCGCTTTTTGTTCCCATTGGAAAGCTTGAGCCGATGTGGCTTCCTCCTGCGCTTTTGCTTAGTTTGTTCATGAATGGAATTGGTGTGAATCCTAGTTTGAATGTGTTTCTTCTAAGAAGCTTGATTATTTGTTTTGCTTTCGTTTCAGTCAGAGGATTCAATTCCTGTTGTAATTCGTTTCCATTTTCTTTTATCGTGATTTCGCTTGAGTCGTCCGAGTGAAGGTATCCTTGAATTGCGATTATTCTTTCAAGCAAAAGGTTCAGGATCGGTTTTAGTGGAGAGTACATTTTGCCGAACATTTGTTTGAGTCTTTGTTCATATAGGTCGTTATAGGTGTATATTTGCAGGTGTGCCGATTTGCCTTCGGAAGGTATTAGTTCGATGAACGCTTGGCTGAGCGTGTGTAGTTTTTCATTTGATACTCCCTTTGCCCGCCGTAATGTTAAGCATGGTATTACGAAGTGTTGGGAGTCTTTTAGCGTTATTTCTTTTACATCGAGGCTTTTCATCATTATTCGTGTGGTTAGCGCGCTTCCGCACGCCACAAACACGCGTTCGCCTCTGAAGGTCAGTTTTTTATTTTTTTTACTATCGCCGGCATGGATTATCGCGGTGTCGTTTTCTTCGCTTATTTTTTCAACGATGATTCCTTGTTCATAGTTGAAGTTCGGGTTTTTGAGGAGTTCTTTGAGAGTGAAGCTTGAGGAATAGATTATTTGCAGGGGGCATCCGTAGAGGCAGTTTGCGCATTTTATGCAGGCTGGTTTGTCTTTTGTTCCGTTGAAATGCACGGCTAGGCGCGCGTGTCCAAAGAATATATTTTGGCTCGCAAGCTTCTTCTTGTTTTTGTTCATTGTTTCAAGAAGGAGTTTTGTCTGGCTGCAACGAGGGTATGGTGTGGGCTTGGAATGAAGGGGGAAATATTCTTCAAGTTCGTCTTTATATCCCGCGATTGGCATGAATTCAAGAACTTTCTTGAAATAAGTGTCGAGTTCTGAATATTTGAGCGGCCAAGTTGAGCAGTCTTTTGCAAGATACGGCATTATTGCCGCGCCCCAAACAGTGCTAAGTCCCCCTTGCGCGTGGCTTGTCCTGCAAAGGACGTTTTTTTCCGTGATTTTCGGCGTGCCTTGATATGGATAGTCTGAGCCGTAGCTGAGTTTGAGCGGGCTGTCCTGTCCACGCGTATCTAAAGTTCCCTTCAGGGACGTTATTTCAGTATGGTCTGGATTTTTTCTGAACAGTTCAAGTTTTTGCGTGATTTTTTCTTCAGGTTCGTTGCCAGCGTCAAGCATGGTGATTTTTTCACCGCGTTCAAGCAATGCTTTGGAGCAGGAGACTCCTGCGGGTCCTGAGCCTATTACGTATATCATACTGCTTTTGCCGTGTATCGAGTATAAAAAGTATGCACGCAAACATTTATAAATCGATTTTTGGGTATGGGGGGTGTGGATAAGCTCAAGAATATTGCGGGTGATGAGCGCGTAATTTACGCATCTCTTCTTATTTATGTGCTGTTTTGCGTTTTGTTTTATCCAAGTTATTATTTGGTTAATGACGAGCATCATTATTTGAGAGGAGCATATCTTCTAACTGAAGGCAAGTTTTGGACTGATAATGAGCTTCACGGCTATCATTTTCCAAGTGATGGCGAGCGCTATTTCCCACGGTACCCGCCGGGTATGTATGTTTTGCTCGCTCCTTTCATATTGTTCGGGTTAAAGCCAGTTTTTCTTTCAGGGATGATTTTTCATATCTTTGGGGTTTTCATATTCGTGCGGCTTCTTAAGCGTCTCAATATTCCATCGATTGCCGCGCTTCTTTATCTTGCATATCCTCCTTTTGTTTATTATTCGTTCACGATTTTCACGGATTATGCTTTGACTTTTTTCATTCTTCTTGGCTGGTATTTGTATTTGAGTAAAAGCTCGCGAGACCATTTTCTTGCGGGATTGTGTTTCGGATTCGCGTTCTTGCTCAAAGTGAATGCTTTTGTGTTCTTCTTGGGTTTTTTCGCTGTTGCTTTGTGGAAGAATAGAAAGAAATTCGCTTGGATGCTTGCGGGTTCGATTCCTTTCGGCTCGCTTCATCTTGCGTATAATTGGGTTGTCTACGGTTCGCCTTTTTTGACCGCGTATGCGTTCTGGGACCAGTTTTATGGTCAGGGCAGCAATCCTTTTGTCACGTTGGGCAATTGGGAGCTGTTTTTCATCAACTTGTTTTATCAGATGGTCCTGCTTTTGATTCTGTATCCAGGCATGGTTCTCGTTCTGTTCAGGAAAAATGAATGGGAAGTTCTTTTCAACAGCGTGACTGCTTTGTTGTTTTTCAGTATGATAGTGTACACTTCTGAGGTTTCAAAGCCGACTCTTATGCTTGTAGTGCAGTATCGTTATATCCTTCCGCTGACCTTGTTTTTGATTCCAGGGTATTATTTGCTTCTCTCCTCGGTTCTTTCTCGGATTTTTGGCAGGCATTCCCGTAAAGCTTATTTCGCAATTGTGGTGCTCTCGCTCATCGTGTGCGGTTTGCTAGCGGCACTTATTCAGGCTTCTTCAGAGCGCAATGAGCGGGTCGCGCAGTCTATTGTTGACAACACTTCGCCAAATTCTTTGGTGCTAGGAAGAGAGATGAGTTATTTCCTGAATGAGTTTTACGCGAGAGATTATCGTTCAGTGAGGGAGAATATGGAGGGTTCCAGCTACAAAGGTTACGAAACTCCTGTTGATGAGCTGATGTCGCGTTACGCGCTTGTGTATCTGGTCAGCGAAGAGCAAGAATCGAACAGAACCATTGTCCATGAGGAGCGTATCGCTCCTAAGTATTTCAGCGGGCTTTTCAAGACGTTCGATTTGAAGTTTTACCTTGTTAAGAACGAGTCGGGCGTGCGGTCATGAACTTGCGCGCTTTTTTCTTGGCTTTGCTCGCGACAGCGTTCACGACTCCAGGCCAGATTTTTTATAAGCTTGGGGCTGTGAAGCTTCCGGTTATTTTCACGAATTGGGAGCTTGCGCTCGCGGTTTTGTTTTATTTCATCGCGGGTGTTTTGTTCATTTTGGCGTTGAAGACTGGTGAATTGATTCAGGTGTTTCCTGTGCTTGCGACAAGTTATGTGTGGGTTAGTCTTGCTGGGATGTGGCTTTTTGGCGAGGTTATGACTGTTGCTAATTGGGTTGGAATAGCGTTCATCGTTTGCGGAGTCGCGGCGTTGGCGTTAGGAAGGAACAAATGAATCCGTCATCTTTCATCTTGACTGTATTCGCCGCGTTCCTTGTCGCGTTTAGCACGACGCTTCTCAAGCGCAGTGTGAACAAGCTTTCATTGTCTAATTGGTGGAGAAATAGGGTTTTCTTGTTCGGCGTGTTCTTGTATGGTCTTGGTAATCTTCTCGTGATTTTTGTTTTGCGTTCGAACGAAGTGTCGGTTGTTTTCCCGGTTGCTTCAGTTCAGTACGTTTTCGTTGCCATTTTGGCTAGGCATTACTTGGGCGAGCGCATCAATTTGGAAAGGATTTTCGCTGTCTTGAGCATTCTGGTCGGCGTTTGTCTTGTCGTTTTGTAAGGTCGTTCCGCTGGCCCTCCAGCTAACGCCTTTATATGCTGAGATGTGGATGTTTTTGAAGTCTTTTTTGGTGAACCATTTTATAAGGTCGCTTTTCTTTATGAAGTGTGTTGTTGGCGCATTGAGCTTATCGAATACATTGACAAAGTTGCGGTAGTAGTCCATTTTTCTCCAGTTTTGGAAGTATTCGTAGAATGGCAAAAATTTCAGCGGCAAAAGGTAGATCGTGTAAATAGGCAGATACAGTGCTGCGGTGAAAAGGTGTCCGAATAGTGCAAGAATTGGCTTTGGTAGTTTGAGGAAAAAATATCTCTTGGCGAATTCAAGCAGAGTCCTGTTCAAAAAATTTCCTTCGTGGCTATAGACCCAGATGATGATTTTTCCGCCGGGTTTTGCGAACTTCTTTATATTATTGAAACTTGCGAAAGGGCTGTCTGTGTGGTGCAAAACGCCTATGCTGTAGACAATATCAAATTTTTCTTTTAGTTTGACCGTGGCAAGATCCCCTTCCTTTACGGCGAGATTAGGATATTTCTTGAACCTTTTTTTCGTGACTGGGGCCGCGTTGAGGTCAAGACCAACTCCTTTCGCGATGATTGGCGAGAGGTTGATGAGGTGGTCTCCTGAGCCTGACCCGCAGTCGATTACTGTTTTGTCTTTGAAGTCTAAGAGCGTGTTCGGATAAATCCATTCTTCAAAAAGGAAAGTGCCTGATTCTTTGTAGTGGTATCGTGTCCACTGCCAGAGCCAGTCGTTTTGTTTTTTCTGCATTTTACAGGTTTGTCCTTCTGATTATTATTTCAGCTATCATTCCAAGAAGTATTAGTTGGATGCCGAATATGACTGCGAGAGCGCCTCCAAGGCCGAATCTGTTGAGGCCGGCAAAGTCGATGACGAGTTTTACCGTTCCGATTAGTATGAAGAATATGCTGACGGGTATGAACACGCTAAGCGGTTTGAAGTAGAGCGTGAGCCGTATGATCAGGTTGAAGAAATTAATGAAGTCTTTTGGCTTGATGGAGCTTTTTCCTTCTCGTTTGTAATAGTTGATGGGAATGAATTTGACTTCATATCCGTTTGTAAGCGCGGCCATTGTGATTGTCGTTGTGAAGCTGAATCTGTCGGGGAACAGGCTGAAGAACCGTAACGCAAGGTCTTTTTTGAACACTCGAAGGCCTGAGTTGAAGTCAGGGATTTTCTGCCCGGATAAATAATTTATGAGCCAGCGAAGGACTGCTTTTGGTGGTCGTCTGATGAGCGGAACGTGTACTTCTTTTCCTGTGCGCGCGCCGACGACCATGTCGTATCCTTCATCCATTCCGGCCACAAGTTTTGGAATGTCTTCTATGGGGTAAGTTTGGTCGCAGTCGGTTATGAGTATCCATTGTCCTTTTGCGTTTCGAATTCCTGTTTTGAGGCTCGAGCCGTATCCTCTGTTTATTCCTTTCTGGGTTCAATACCCCGCAGCTTGCTGCGGCGGTATTAAATAATCAATTCGTGTAATGTTGCTTGATGGAAGTTCGTCATGCATGTCA
>JAGVZE010000004.1 GCA_018302815.1 Candidatus Woesearchaeota archaeon | reverse complement strand
CAGAAAAGACCAGACAGAATAGACACCGCCAACATGCTCACGTCCCTGTGGCACAATCTTTACTGGCTAGGATAGCACAATTCTGTCCCACACCCGGTTTTAGGATGCCTTAGATGATGGAAGAGCAAGCTTTAAGTACGCCCAATAGACAGTAATAGTTACTTTCGGGCTGTTGGCTCGGACGGCGCATAGAACTATTCTATCTTCACTTCTTCAAATGGCCCTACAACTGCTGTTACTGGAACTGTCAAATACATCTTGGCTACCCGTTGGACGTCTTGCGCAGTGACCGCGTCTATTTTGTCTGGATAGGTCACGTCATAAGTATAACCAACTCCTTGCATTTCGTACAGTCCGAGGTAGTTTGCTTGGTCGGTTGTTTTTTGGTGGTCTAGCGCGAAGAATCCTCTTATTTTTTGTTTCACAACTGATAATTCGTCTGCAGGGACTTCTTCGTTTTTGATGCGTTCGACTTGTTCGTTTATTCCTTCGATGCTTTGGTTCGCTATGTCTGGTCTTGATATCATCGCTATTTTGACGAACCCTATGGTTCGAATGGATGGAGCTATGGAATATACGCTGTACGCGAGTGCTCGTTTGTCTCTAAGTTCATAAAACAGTCTTGATCCGCTTCCTGAGCCTAGTATGCTGTTCATTAGGCGTAATGCGATGAAGTCAGGGTGTTTTGCGGGTGTTAATTGGTATCCTTGTTGTATGTAGAAGCTTTCTATCGGCATGTGTTCTGTGTTCGTGATTGGTTCTTTGTGCAGTGTAGGAACCGGTATGTTTTCTTTTTTGCCGTTAGCAGGCAGTTTTTTGAAGAGTCTTGAGGTCACTGAAACTAGCGGTTCTTTTTTGACGTTTCCTGCGATGGCGAGTATCATGTTTGGCGCGGTGTACCAGTCCGAGTAGTGCTTGATCATGTCTTCGCGTGTTATGCGCCGAACACTTTCGGTGTATCCGTCTATTGGGTGCTGGTATGGATGGTTCGCGAATAGTGTTTTCATGAAGAGTTCTTCTGCGACTATTGCGGGCTGGTCTTTTTTGCTTTCAAGTTCGCCCAATATTGTCGTTCGTTCTTTCTCTAGTTCTTGCGAATCGAACGATGGGTTCAAGATGACATCTTGCAGTATGTCAAGGGCGATGCTTACGCTATCGCTCGGTACTTCTATTACTATTTCGCTGTATTCTGCGTAGGTTCTTGCGAGTATTGTTCCGCCTGCGTTTTCAATGGCAGAAGTTATTTCTTCGCGGTTTCGCTTGGTTGTTCCTGATAGTAGCATTCTGTTGGTGAAGTGGGCGATGCCGAAAAGCTCGCCGTCTTGCGCGATTCCTCGTTTGACTAGAAGGTCTAGTGCAGTCATTCCTGTGTCTGGGTTTTCTTTGACGAGTAGGGTGAGGCCATTTTGCAGGACGTATTTGTTTCCTGCGTCAGTGTGCTCTTCATAGTTCACGCTAGTGCAGCTGATTAAAAGAAAGCTGCAAACGATTAGCCAAAGTGCGCGTAAGTTCATAGTTTTGGCTTGACCTCGTACATTGTATACGCGTTGAAGTATTTTCGAGCGGTTTCTCGCACGTCTTCTTTGGTTACTTTGTTGATGTTTTCTATGAAGTCGGTGTATTCGTGCACGTCGCCGTTTATCCAGGATTCGCCGATGTTGAATCCGACTTGGAACATTTCTTCTTGTGATTTGACTCGGTCTGAGAGTATCGCTTTTTTCGCGCGGGCGAGTTCCTCATCGCTTACAAGTTCTGTTCTGAACCTGCTTAGTTCGAGTAGTAGGGCGGTTACAGCGTCGCCTTTTTTCTCTGGTTCCACAACCGCGATTGATTCGAATACGCCTAGGTCGTTGAGGGGAGCGAAGATGCTTGTTCCGCGTACGATGAGGTTTTTCTCTTTTTTGAGTATGCGCTGCATTCGTGAGCTTTCGCCTTTTGAGAATATTGTGTTTAGGACGTGTGCTGCGTATTTGTCGTTGTTTGAGGCTGATGGCCCTACGTATCCTGCTGCGAGGTATGAGTATCCGACTTCTTTTGTGCTGATGTTATAGCGGGGGGCAGTTATTGGTTCTTCAGTTGGAAGTGTGATGTCTGGCAATTTTTTTGGTGCGAAGTCTTTGAAGGCTTGCACTACTTTTTTTACTGTTTCATCAGTGTTGACATTTCCTACAACGACAACATTCATATTGTTGGGCACGTACCATGCGTGGTAGAAGTCCATTATGTCTTGTCTACTTGGGGCAAGTATGGTTTCTTTGTAGCCGATGATTGGGTGCCTGTATGGGTGTTTGTCTATGAGCAATAGTCCGAATTGGTCGTCTAGGTATCTTTCCGGCTCGTTGAAGCTAAAGCGTTGTTCTTCGACGACTACTTGTTTTTCTTTTTCTATTTCTTTTTCATCAAATCCTGAGTTTAAGAGTAAATCTACCATGAGTGGGAATATGTCGTCGAACTTGTCGGATGGCACGACGACATAGTACATTGTCCAGTCGTGCGATGTCATGGCGTTTAGTTCTCCGCCTAGGCTTTCGACTTTTTTGTGGAAGCTTCCGACTGGCTGTGTTGCCGTGCCTTTGAACCAGATGTGTTCGAATATGTGTGCTATTCCTTTGTAAGGCAGAGGTTCGTTGCGCGCTCCTACGTGCACCCAGAATTGTATTGTGACCAGCGGCAGTGAGTGCATCTCTTTTACAGTCACGGTCATTTCGTTAGGCAGTTGTGTGACGTAGAGCTCTTCTTTAAGCTGGTTAAGCGGCGTATCAACGCTTGAGAGTGGAGTGCATGCAAGTAGTAATAACAGTAACACCGCTTTTTTCATGGAATTGAATATGGCTTGCGTCTTTTTAAATGTTTACTTGAGCAGGATGATTGGCACTTCGTTCTTTATGCCTTTGAGCTGGACGGTTTTTCGGTAGTGCCGTATTCCGTTGAAGAGCGCGCGTTCTTTTGCAGAAGTGAGGGCGTCTTCGCTGATGCATATTTCGTTCGCTTCGGCGATTCCTTGTATGCGCGCCGCCTTGTTGACTGTTCCTCCGAAGAAGTCAAGGCGCGAGTTTAGAGTGACTGCAAGGCAGTTGCCGTTGTGGATTCCTATTTTGAGCACTGCGGCTCCTCTTACGTCTTTTCGCTTGTTGAACACTGTGAATTCTTTTCGCGCTTCAAGGGCGGTTTTAAGCGCGTCAGAGCTGTTGAGGAATGTGGCCATCACGGCATCGCCGATTGTTTTTACGACGGTGCCGTTGTTTTTCTTGATTAGGTTGAATAGGATGATGAAGTGTTCTTTGACGATGCGGTACGCTCCTCCATCGCCAAGGCGTTCGTAGGTCGCGGTGCTTCCTGAGAGGTCTGTGAAGAGGAAGGTCAGGTCTTTTATGGCGACGTGTTCTCCTGGCAGGGGTTTTTCCTCTTCGAATAGGATTCTGAAAGTTTCCGTGTTGATGACTTCTATCGCGGGAATGAATCTATCGTGGGGCTTTTTTTTGGGCGTTCCTGCGAGGTCGGGATGGACTCTGAACGCTACTTCGACGCTTTGGTCAAGGGCGGGGTTTAGGCTGGCTTTGCATCCTGCGCACTGCATTTGGTGCTGTATGTCGGTTAGTTTTTCAAGCGTTGAGCTTCCTTTGCACGTTTCGCAGTGTATTACGTAGTGGAGCGTGACTAGGTTTTTTTGCGTGGCGTGCAGGAATAGTGGGACGAGTTGCTGGCGGTTCACGTTCCATATTAGTTCTAGCTTTATGAGGTTTATCGAGCGAAGTTCTTTGAGCGGCGCGTTCAATAGGTAGTGTTCAAGTTTTCGCACAAGCTCAGTGTCAGGGTATGTTTTGAGAAGTTTGGCGATTCGGGCGTGCGTGAGTGTTCTTGAGACGTCGTTCCCGAATGGCCATATCATATCGTGCGGTGCAGGCGCGTTTTTTAAAAAGATATCTGTGCTTGAGAAAAAGTGGGGTTCTGTAAACTTTCTAGTTCTTGTTTAAGCCAAACCCGCAAAGAAGGCAGTACTTTTTCTGCGGTTTGCGAAAGATTTATAGGCTTGTCAAATTTTCTGGCAAGTATGATCAGAGTTGGTTATTTTTGGCGATAGTTTTCTTTTGTACTTAGTTCAAATATTTAGAATTGCAGCTGGATTTTGGTGGTGCCTCTAATCAGTTCTTAGTTCGATTAATGATACCGGAGGTAGTAGTTATGAAACCAATAATCATTGCAGGATACAGTTTTAACCAAAATGACCTGGTGTATGTTGGGGTGCCCGTTGATTCAAAGGAACGACACGACATACGATTGTGTAAAGAGTATGAGGGCAGATTGAAATCACTCAAAGACGGACAGATTTCAATAGTGGATGGAATTGAGTACGTAGTGAGTCAGAACATCATGGGTCTCTGGCGCACCCGAACACCAATGAGTCTATTCGAACTGGTCCGTTTCCCTGTCGATGACGTTGCGTACGCGCATCACGTTCAGTAGGCCTATTGGGACATGAACGGAACAATGTGTTTTTTCAATTCATTTATATTTTGATAATCGTGGTCTTTGCCCATAACCTGCACTAATTTGTAATTTCTAACATTGTTATTGGCAAGATAGTCTTTTAGTTGTGAAAATGAGAACGCCGGATCCCCGCTCTGCTGAATGAATAGTGACTGGATGGAATAATTCTTTATCCATCTGTCAATATCAAAACCATTTTGTCTTGCCCACAATACTGGTAAGCCTACAAAAATGCACTTAGCGGGCTTAACTTTCGCTTCGTAAATCCCTCTGAGCGCAAGTAACGCTCCTGCGGATTTTGCAAAGATGCAATACGCCGGCACCCTTGAAGTTTCTGCCAAAAGATTTTCTAGTTCAGCATCCAAATCGACAACTTTAACATCGTTACGTTTCCAATGTGCATAGTATTGAATTTGCAAGTCTTCAAAGACATCATTTAATTCTGACTTCACTCTTTCAATCCATGATTCATTTGATGCAGAATTCCCTGGAAGCAAGAACAGTTTCATAATAGAACATAGAACGTAGTCCCTTTTAAATCTACGGATGAGCTCACTTTATTTTTGGGCCGTTTTAAGGATTTTGCATGCGGTTTGAAGTAATTAATTGAATATGCTGCGCATTATGGCTGTTCAAATCACTTTTCGTCAATACTGAGCACGATGTGTTTCTTGTCGGGCACTGAGACCGCGATTTGGTGGCCTGGCTTTAGATTGAGGCTTTCGACAACGTGGCGGTTGAAATAGATGCCTACTCTTCCTTGTGAAAGTTTCACTATTTTTTGCTTTATCTTGAGCGGACTTTCTTTCGCTTTTAATTCAGCAATGACTTTCTTTGACGTTTCTGGTTCGAAATCGACGTGATCGCACGAAGGGCACTGATAGCTTTTCACTTTTTGGTCTGCTCCTTCTATTTTCACTTCAACTTCTTTCATTTGGTTATTGCAGTCTGGGCATTTCATTTTGTCACCTTCGCATTGATAACCCAAAGAACACTTTCTTTGAGCTCGCACAACAAGTAATATCTGTCTGTTTCAATCTCAATTTTATCTCCTTTCTTGCGCTTATTTTTGGTTGTGAGGATAATCTCAACAACAGTGCTCCAAGGCATTTCGTTCTCATGATGGTCAATAGTGTTGTGACTTCCTAATTTCAGTAAAGTACATAGGTATCTACAAAAGTGTAGTCAAAATGACTATATAAATGTTTGGAAATAGAACACGGCTGTCATTTGTTGATCGTGCGAAAAGGTAGGGATTCTTGTGCAGAGAATGAGTCAGACAGTATCTTTGAACTTTCTTAGTTCTTCGATGATTTTCTGTGCAAGAGGTGTATCTCGGGTATAAAGTTCCTGATCGCATGCGGAAATTTGTTCACCTACAATTTCTTTTCGGCATCGGTCATTAAGTCTGTGCGCAAGCGCCCATTCCTGGAAATTCGGAACGTTAATGTTGTCATCCAGATACTTTCTGGCTTCAGCAGAGTAGCATCCATGCTTACCTGTTTGTTTGGCGTATTGAGTAAATTTTTTGGGGCAGGGCTTTGGCACGCCTACATAGCAGTACTGGAGTAGTTTGATGGGCCATGCTGCTTTCGTTATATTTGCAAGTCCGGGCGTGTCTTCAAGGAAAAGTGCTTCGTCTTCGATAGGAACCCGCTTTTCTCCCAAAATCGTTCTGAGGGTGGTCCTATGCAGCCGAGCGATCTCATTCAATACTTTATCATCCTCGTGGTCCAGAAGAAACTCGTGCGCCGTAAACGAATAGGGCCCAAACTCTTCAGCTATCTTGTTGTATTCCTGTACCAACTCCCTCATAGTTTTCTTGACCACAACACGGTTATCCCGTTCTTCTTCTTATGTTTTTCGTTTTTCAGACAAAACATTTGTCTCGCCTTCTTGTTAGGCGTCTGTGTCAATAGTTCCAATCTTCAATTGAACGTTGATTCGGCTGTTGATTTCATCTGATGCGTAGCAGGATAAGAAAAAGTGGACCGGGGCGGATTTGAACCGCCGACCTCCTCGGTGTAAACGAGGCGTTATCTGCGGGCTTCCCGCACGCGGAAAGCTAACCGCTAAACTACCGGTCCGTTATGGGTGGGTTTTCTTCGTGTTTGTTTAAAAGGCTTTCTGCGCTTTATGTAGTTTTCAGTTCAATCATCTTATTATACTCCTGCGGTGGTCAAATTTTGATGGGAGAAGATGATGAGTCTGAACAGATTTTCGGAGAGCTTAGCAGGCGTCTTACTGGTCTTGACCCTCGTGATTTGCAGGAGGCCGCTTTTATGGCAAGGCCTCTCGAACAGATTTGTTCTGAGGTGAGGGAGCAAAAGGAGACTCTGATGGGGATTCGAGATAGGGTGGATGATCTTTTCGAGGATTCGCGATCTGTCAAATCAGTAGGTTCGCAGCTTAATCCTCCGCTTGCGCTTATTTCTGCATGCTATGATACTATTGGTGGATTGATTCGTTCGAGTATTCAGCGGTATTTGAACTTGGTCCAGCGATATGATCAGTTACACGTTTCAGATGTGTTAGTTGAAGGGGATGCAAGGCGCACTTCAAATCATGCTCATCGGGTTATAACTGCGATTCCAGGGATGATTAATTCAGCAGTGGATGCCTATTTCAAATCAAGGATGGGATTAGTGAAAGATCTTGAGGCTGCCCACAAAAGGTTGGGTATTGTGAATAAATATCTCAAGGACAGGTTTATCGAGTCCGATGAGGAAGAGGAGGGTCCTTCTAAGGTTCTGCGCTTGATAAATGATCGGCTCCAGGGACCGCTTGCTGAATATGTGAAGGTCAAATTAGTGGATGATAATGCTGTTTTGACTGACACTCTTCTTGTGATGGTTGGCGCGCTGCCTGCGTATCATGAGCGTGAGGTCAAGAAGGGGCGCAGTAAGAAAAAAGTGAGAGAGGTAAGTAGGCACGCTCTTGAAGAGGCAGCTTCAAGATTGGTTGTTCTATCTCAGCAGTCAGTTAGAGGGTATATTGCTGATGCGCATTCATTTTTTGAGGGGCTTGGCGGTGCGGTGGAGCAATTTTACAGTTTCCTCAAGAAGCTGGCACCAATTTATGAGGCAGCGGTTGAATCCGGGCAAGTTGTGGTGCAAGGTGATGATGGCGCCATAGATGCTTTGTTGAGCGGTGAAGATGAGGTGACTGATAGGCTGATAAAGCGGTTCCGTTCATTCAATTTCGATCCTATCGTGCAGAACGAGGATGATGTTCTTCCTGAGAATCGAACCGAACGCGATTATTTCAAGAAGCGTGGCGAGTTGTTCGGGTTGCTGTTGAAGACGATGGAGTATGTTTCGACGCTTCCTGACGCCGAGGCGAAGGATAAGGGTGCTTTCTTGGCGATGGAGAAAGCGGTTGAGCTTAAGGCAGAGCTAGATGAAATCATGATTTCTCATTCCGCTCGTCGTTTGCGAAAGGACAAGAAGACGGATAATGAGTATTACGAGGGCCGTCAGGGTCAGATTGGCATGTTTTATTTCGATCGCGCTCCGACTCCTAGTGCGAAGATGGGTGATGTGATTGGCGCGAGTTTTGAAAGGGCGAAAAAGCATTTGAACGAGATTGTTGAGACATCGGCATTCCCGCGCGTCATGCGTTTGAGCGCTCCTGGAAAGAAAGTGCGCAGCAACATAATTCTTATCGGTCCGTATGGTTGCGGTAAGACTGAGCTTGCAAGGGCGGTGTGCGCTGATGAGCGCGTGATTGGCGCGAGCGTGAGCGTTGCTAGCACGTTGACTGCGTACATGCATGAGTCGGTGAACAATGTCAAGCGAGTTTATGATGCCGCAAAAGAGCTTCACTTGGACGGGCGTGAGTTAAAGCCGGTTGTTCTAGTTCTTGACGAGTTTGATGGCTGGTTCGCTAATGATAATCACGGGTTCACAGGCACTGACATGCAGCAGATACAGAACGTGCTCCTTGAGGTTCTAGATGGCATGGGCGATTATAACGGCATAATCACTATGGCGATGACCAATCAGCCAAAGAAGATTCCAAAGGGCATTTTGCGCCGTTTCCGTTACATTGACATCGTGGGCCAGCTGACGCAAGATGAGCGCGCTTCGATGCTTGGTATGTATTTGAGCAAGAGTCTTCCTATCGCGGATGATGTGCCGCAGAATTATAAGAGATGGGCGCAAAAGCTAGATGACGCGCCTGGTGATGTGATTAGAAAAGTTGTTGATGAGCTTCATTTCAGTCTCGTTCCTGCTTATTTGAAGGAGAATCCAAAGGATGCTGCCAAAATAGAGCGGCACTTGAGAAAGCGCGAGATGAATAATGGTTCTAATGATGACAGGGATGTTGGTTATGTTAGAAAGCGCCTGGAAGGTTATCGTAAAATAAGCGTGGATGATATTGATGGAGCGGTCGATCGCCTGCTTGAGCAGCCGCCGATTCGTATGCAAATTGATGTCGCAAGGTCTGTTTATGCTGACGCGAAGGAGATTTTGGATGATTTGAGTTCAGGCGGGCCTGCGCAGAATATGGGCTGGCGTAAGAAGGATAAGCTGTTTGGCATTGGCAGCGA
Source organism: Candidatus Woesearchaeota archaeon (assembly GCA_018302815.1). Lineage (GTDB taxonomy): Archaea > Nanobdellota > Nanobdellia > Woesearchaeales > ARS49 > JAGVZE01. Next base: position 13,018 of record JAGVZE010000004.1, on the reverse strand, counting down.
CGATTGAGCAACATTTAAATACTCTCTTCGGTGTTTTTTACTCATGCAAGACAAGATTTTTTCCCTGTTGGTCGAGCAGAACGAGATTAGCTGGAAGGCTATCATTTTTGACCTTGTCAATAGTGAGCAGATGGACCCGTGGGATGTCAATATTTCCTTGTTGACTGAGAAATATATTGAGCGTTTGCGCGCGATGAAGGAGCGTGACTTGAAGCTTTCAGGAAAGGTTTTGCTTGCAGCGTCTATTCTTTTGCGTATCAAGAGCAATAAGCTTGTGGGCGAGGATTTGGATGATTTCGATCGTTTGCTAGCTGGCGATAATTCTGCCGAGGCGTTTTATGATGGTCTTGAGCAGGAATTGGCTGCGGGCGAAGCTATTGGTCTTAAGGAGGACCTTGAGCTGCTTCCGAGGATGCCTCAGGCGCGAAAGAGAAAAGTTAGCGTCTACGACCTCGTGAAAGCGCTCGATAAGGCTCTTGAGGTCAAGCAGCGTCGTGTTCTCAATACTGTTCCGCCTCCGCTTCCGCTTCCGATGCGAAAGTTTGACTTGACTGGCGCGGTTTCAAATTTGTTCATGCGTATAACTTCGTTGTTCTCTTTTAAGAAGACGCTTACGTTCAAGGAGCTGTTGCCGGGAGAGACTAGGCAGGATAAGGTGTACACGTTCATTCCTTTGCTTCACTTAGCTAATCAGAAGAAGGTGGAGCTTGAGCAGAAAGAAGCGTTCGGTGAGATTAGCGTGAAGCTGATGGAGGGTTCGAATGTTTAGCGACGATGAAAAGAAGTATTTGCGTGAAGTTCTCAAGCGTGAGCTTGACGCGTTCAGAAAGGATGCGAAGGTTTCAGCGCCAAGTTCAGCGGTGAAATTCCTTAAAGCAGAGCATGATTATGGCCATTTTATTGAGAGGTTGATGGAGAAGCTCAAATGAAGGAAGAAGTTCAGAAGAAGTATATGGAGTTGCAGCTTATTCAGCGCCAGTTGCAGGCGATTCAGCAGCAGGTTCAGGCGCTCGAGTCGCAGGCTGGCGAGATGGATTTGGTTCAGCAGGTGCTTGAAGAGTTTTCAACGTCTGCTCCTGGGAGCGATAGTTTTGTGACGCTAACGCCGGGTGTTTTCGTGAAGGCGAAGGTGCTTGAGACAAATAAAGTCGTTTTGAATATTGGAGCTGGAGCGGCTGTCGAGAAGTCCATTCCTGATGCTAAGAAGATAATGGCTGATCAGGGTGTGGAACTGCGTAAGCTGCAAGAGGAATTGATTGGTCAATTGCAGAAGTTTGCGCAAAGGGCCGAGCAGCTGCAAGATGAGTTGAGGTCATTGGTGAAAGAGTAATATGTTTGGTTTTCTAAAGGATAAGCTCAAGGGAGCGCTTTCTAAGTTCACTAAGAAAGTCGAGGAAGCGCCTGAGGAGGAAGTTGAGGTTGAAAAAGAGCTAGCTCCGCCTAAGGTCGAAAAGCCTAAGAAGGAATCTAAAGAGAAGCCCAAAAAAGAAAAAAAGTCTGAATTAAAGAAAGCCGAGAAAGTCAAAGAAGTCAAATCAAAGAAAGTTGAGAAGGAAGAACCGATAGTTCAAGAAGAGCCCGTCAAGGTCGAGCCTGCTCCAATTGAGGTTGCTCCTGAACCTGTCAAAGTTGAAGAGAAGATTGCAGTAGAACAAGTCAAGGTCGAGTCAGAGCCGGTTAAAGTTGAGCCTGAGCCTGCCAAGGGCGGTTTTTTCTCGCGTCTTAAGGAAACATTCACGGGCAAAAAGGAAGAGCCTAAGGTTGAACAGCCAGAGCCTGTTGTGAAAGCTCCAGCTAAACCAAAAGCAGAGGCGCCAAAGACTGTCGTTGAGCCTTCAAAAGTTGAAGAGTCAAAGGGTTTTTTCTCCCGTATGACTGAGAAAATCACGACTAAGAAGGTTTCTGCCGAGGCGTTCGATGAATTGTTCTGGGATTTGGAGCTTGCGTTGCTTGAGAATAATGTTGCGGTGGAAGTAATAGAAAAAATAAAGACCGACCTCAAATCAAGCATTGTGGACAAGCTTGTGCCAAGGGGTAAAGTTGAGGAAGTTATAGCTTCTTCTTTGCACGGAAGTATTGAAAGTCTTTTCACTGTTCCAAGCATAGATGTCCTGTCAAAAATTAAAGAGAAGAAGCCGTTCATCATTTGTTTCATTGGTATCAATGGAAGCGGTAAGACTACAAGCATAGCGAAGTTCACTCATTATTTGCAGCAGAACGGGCTGAGTGTTGTTCTTGCCGCGGCGGACACGTTTAGAGCGGCGGCGATAGACCAGCTTCAGATTCACGCTGACAATCTCAAAGTGAAGCTCATCAAGCATGATTATGGTTCTGACCCTGCGGCTGTCGCGTTCGATGCGATTAAGCACGCAGAAGCGTCTAAGAAGGATGTTGTTTTGATCGATACTGCTGGCCGTTTGCACAGTAATGTGAATCTTATTGATGAGATGAAGAAGATTGTTCGCGTGGCAAAGCCCGACCTCAAGATTTTTGTTGGAGAGTCCATAACCGGCAATGATTGCGTCGAGCAGGCAAAGAAGTTCGATGAGGCGGTGGGAATCGACGGCATAATCTTGAGCAAGGCAGACATCGATGAGAAGGGTGGAGCCGCTATCAGTGTTAGTTTTGTGACAAAGAAACCGATTCTATTCTTGGGTATGGGTCAGGAGTATAAGGACTTGCAGGTGTTTGACAAGGAGAAGCTGCTTGCAGGTATTGGTTTGTGAGTTTATTGTAATATTTTCATTCAAAGTTGTCTACACGTCTTTAAACAAACATCGTTTGTAAAATTTAATCGAAAAATTTAAATTTTTCATTTTTCTCAATATATTCGTTCTCGTTTGTCGAACATTTGAATTTTCAATTGATTTTGTTGAAAATCAATATCGATGAGCGCACGATATTTTCCGATTCTTAATTTGTAGAACTCTCCTTCGAAATGCTCTAAGTGCGCAAAAGGCTCCTGAGCAACCAGGTCAAGCAGATTGATGACTTGATTCTTGAATTTCAAAGGGATAGCATCGAGATTTTTAGCTGCCTTTGGATGCCATCGCACCGAAAAAATCATCTGAGAAGACGTTTTTTCAGATCTTCGTGGCTTATGTATTCAGAATCAGGGGTTTTTCGGGCTTCTTCAAGGAGTTTTTGAGCAGTTGCCTTAAGCGGTCCCTCATTCTTTGCAGTTGTTTTCTGTGCCATCAACGTCTCGATTGGCTTTGTTCTATTTATGAGTTTCTGCATAACATAAATTCAGAATCTGCCCTTAAAGAACTCTTCGCATAAAAACCTAGAAACTTTCCAACTTTCCTCGTTTCAGCGGAGGTCATCAAGTTTGTCGGGTTTCTCGAAGTCAAGCACAACATTGCCTTTTCTGTATTGTTCGATGAGGTCGTCGATAAGTTTCTTTGCCATGCTCGTTTTTGTCGCTTCATCAACATCTTCGTCATAGAGCATGCTCGGATATCTATTCCACCTGCGATCGTGGATTGAATATTCTCGTAGCGGCTTATCTCCGGTGAAAATGATGCTGGGAATTTGACGGCAAGCGAGGTGGTACGCAAGAATCCAATGGGGCATATGTGGGTCAAGTATGATGTATTTTTCAGTTTCCGGAATTTTTGCAAATGGGAGAAACACTCCGCGTTGACGGCCAATATCTCTCTCGCCGGACGTTATTTCATCGCTGATGTCTTTAATTATTGAATAGTCAAATCCTGCGCGTTTGAGGTCTTCTTGAGATGCGCCTCGTCTGATCATTTGATATTCCTTCAGATTATGGTCTACCAATTTCTGAAGTGATGTCCTGCACTCCAAAGTTCCATCCTCTGGCACAATGACGACTGACCGCGGTTCGACCTCTGCAAGTACGTATCCTTGTTCTGCGTAAATCGATATTAGTTCTTGTTTGTCCATAAAACTGCTTAAAATACTTCATCTATTTCTATCTTTCTCTAAATATTATTCAGCAAAACTTATAAATAACAGAACTTTCTTAATCAAAATGGACGAAAAGGACAGAAAAATTGTAGAAATTTTGCAGAAGAACGGAAGAGAACAGTTCAACGTCATCGCGAGGAAAGTAAGCCTTTCGAGCGCAGCAGTGCACGCACGGGTTATAAAGTTAGAACGTGCAGGAATCATTGAGGGTTATTCAACAAGAATAGATGCGAAGAAGCTCGGATTGAATATTGAAGTATTGCTCAACATCACAGTTGACCATTCTAAAGATGATTCAGAAAAAACGTTGAAAGAAATCATAAAACTCAAAGGAGTTATCTCTGCGTTCACCATGACGGGTGATTGGGATTATCAAATCAGGTTGTTTATTCGGGATATTTCAGACTTGAACGGTGTCACAACAAAAGTCATCAAGCAGGCAGTGCCTCATATGATCAGGTCATCAACATCAATAGTTATGGCAAGAGCAGAAAAGCCGTTGGATTGGTAGATATCAGCCGTTTTTCTTCGCCTTAAACCCTAATGCCAAGCTATTGATGCAATATCGTTTTCCTGTTGAAGTCGGGCCGTCGTCGAACACGTGTCCTAGATGGCTTTTGCATTTCTTGCAGACAGCTTCGGTTCGTATCGTGTCGTGGCTGTTGTCTTCTCGTAATTCAACTGTTCCTTTTTTGGCGGAATCGAAGCTTGGCCATCCTGTTCCTGAATCGAATTTGGCATCGCTTCCGAATAGTTCTGCTCCGCACGCAGCGCACATGTACGTTCCTTTTTCTTTGTTATGGAGTAGTTTGCCGCTAAAAGCGCGTTCAGTTCCTTTTTTGCGAAGTACTTCGTATTGTTCAGGAGTTAGTTTTTGTTTGAATTCTTCATCGCTGCATTTCATGGCGTGATTTATTCAGACAAAGTTTAAATAGTCTGCTGTTCTCAATAGAACTAAAGGGGTGTATGATGTTTGCATTATTGTATGATCCGTTGTCAGAGATTCGCGCGGTTAAGCATCCGAGTTATTCGAAGGTTTTGCTATATTTGCTAACATCAGTATTGTTCGCAACTGTGGGCGTATTTTTTTTCCTTTGGCGTTTTCTTGAGCCGACGACTGCGAATGCGGTGTCTTACGTTTTGTTTTTCTTGTTTGGTTCTCTTGGGGCGCTTTTAGTCACGTCTTTTTTCCTGAGCGTGGCTTTGCACGTTTTGGATGGCAAGGGAGGGTTTTATGAGGGTCTTGCGATGGTTGTTCTTTCGGCGGTTGCTCCTTCGGTTATGGTGTTTTTCGCTGGCGCGGCGGCATTCATCCCGTTTGGGTTGGCGGCATCAGTTTTGCTGCTCGCGTTCGGCTGTGTTCTTGGAGCGGCTACGTTTTTTAGGGCGGGTAAAGAATTGTTCGAGCTTGATTACGCCGGAGTTTTCATCGGGCTTCTGATTGCGAGTATGCCTTTTGTTTGCGCTTCTTTGATGTGGTGGCTCTCAAAAGTCAGCATTATTCAATGAATTCTAGTTCTGTTCCGAATAGAGTTCCTTTCTTTAGCGGAACTGGTCTCCAATCATCAACCACGAGTTCTGCTTCTAGCCATTTTGCAAGTTCCGGCGCGTTTCCGATTGTCGCGGATAAACCTATTATTTGCACATTTTTGAGCAGTTTTTTTATGACTGTTATGAGTATTTCTAGCGTGGGTCCTCTTTCAACATCGTTCAATAGGTGTATTTCATCGATGATGACGCAGCTTACCTGCGAGAGCCAGGGTGAATGGTGCCTTATCAGCGAGTCTAATTTCTCAGAAGTGCATATTATCAGATCGTAATCTATCAGATAGCTGTCAGCGCTGTCAAGGTCTCCGCTTGTGAGGGCTATTTTGCAAAGGTGTCCCCATTTTCGTTTGAATTCTTTGCTTTTTTCGTTTGAGAGCGCGATTAATGGCACGATGTAGATTGCTTTTCCTTTGCCTTCAAGTATGTGTTTTATTGCTGCCATTTCCCCAATCAATGTTTTTCCGCTGGCCGTCGGAGTGCATATCAGCACGCTTTTGGTGTCCAATAGCCCTGCGTGTATCGCTTTGTGCTGTGATGGGCGAAAAGCGGTTATGCCTTCTTTTTTGAGAACTTCCTGTAATTTATCAGGTAGGAGCGGGTGCATATTAGAACTGGGAAATGTTCAGTTAAAAAGCTTTACTGATGGGAAACGTTTTTAAACTATTCTTAGGCGTTCGGTTTTATATGGATGACGCTGCAATAAATCGCTTATATAAAGAACTGCCTGATGATAAAGTGCGGCTTTTGTGCTCGTACGCTACGAGGCGTGAGGGATTTTTGGATATTCTTTTGTCAGGGGTTGTGATGTCTTCTGAGGAAGTTCTGCGGTTGCTTGGCAAGGTGAGTACGCATAGGGGAAGTTCGATGACTGTGGGTGGGAAGGAAGATTTTTTCACAACTAATAGTTACATTAGTCTTTCCACTGGTTTCGTGTCGTTTAAGTATTCTGATCCGGCTATGCTGAATTGGGATTCTAGAACAGGTGGTGTGGGTGTATTTGTTCCGCTTGAGAAGGTATTGGCATATACGTATCTGGGGTTCAGTCATTGCAGTTCAAAGGGCGCAATCAAAAGTTATGATTTGAATAGGGAGAATATTCGCTCTGCGGTTCATATCGCAAGACGGGATGGAGAGCTTTTTGATGATGGTTTTGGTAATGTTTTTGAGATAGCGCTATGCGCTACGATGAAGGGGGGCGCCAACCGGTTCGGCGTAGAATCATATCCTCGATTGGAGATTGCGGGCGATGTGCTTGTCGCAATTCCTATGAACGAACGGGAAGTTATTGAACAGGAGCTTGCCCAACGGCAGGCGAGGTATGGTGTTTTTTTGGAAAAGTTATCAACTGTTGAGTTAAATAAGCGGCTTTCAATTAGTATTGATGATCGTGATATTTGGTATCCTGAGAAAACAATCGAATTTGTAAGAAAAATGACAAAGCCAGTTGATTTGGATGCGCTTCCTATTTACTGGTATTCGCAGAAGAATCTCGATATGGCGTTACGATGCGCGTCTATTGGTAAACACTGCGCCACATGATAAATGTAGGATTCGAGCTTGGGCATCTGCATTCGTATAGTTCGCGCACATTATCATACTTGCCTGTTGGAATGCCTGGAAGTCCATCTTCGCAGTGCGTGCCTCTGCTGCAGGCAAGGTTTGCGTCTCTCCATTGGAATCCGCTTGTTCCTATTTTTGATGAGTGTGTGGCGCTGCCTGTTGTTTCTTCAGGTCCGCCGAGGACAAGTATGAATGAGAAGACTGCTGCTAGGGCTACGAATGCGAATAATATTAGTCCCCAGCTGTCGTTGTTCATTTTAGTTTCTCCGTGAATAAAAAAATATTAAAAGAAAAAATTAGACCTTTTTACAGGCCATTATTGGACGCGCTGATGCGTCGTTTGAATCTTGAAGTCCTGGGCAGTAGAACCAGTTGCATAGGTGTCCTGGTATTGCTTCATAGTCGATGTTGCCCATTTCTCGTGTTCTCATTCGTCCATTCGGACAGCGTTCAAGGTTGCTTCCTTCGAGCGTTGGGACGATGATTGCATTGCCTATTTGTCCTGATTGCATGTTTGCAGGGACTCCGCCGTATCCAACTGGCGCCGGTGATTGTACATCAGGCGGGAGTTGTGGTGGAACGAACGCTTTTCCGGTCGCCGCTGGGCTGGTGAATAAGAGCACCAATCCAACGATGGCTAGAATCGCCACGATTCCTAAAAGCAAGATGTTCACTTCTTTTTTGTCTGCCATTCTTTACCTCCTTGCGCGTTGCGCGAATTGTTAGTATGAATTTATTGTGAATATATGGTGTGACGTTCTTTGCACTCGTTCTGCCCTATCATGTCTTCGGGGCAGCAAAAGACTGCAAATCTTGGTCCTGTGCTTAAGAGGAACGCTTGCGTTCCTTGTTCGCAGAGTATCGGGCTTGACCTTGGCTGTGGTATTATTGATTGGCCTTGGGCAACCGCTCCTGCGGGGTTGGTGAGCAGAAGTGTTGTGCTTGCGATGATGCCGACGAGGGCAACAACGCTTAACACGACCAGCGCTTCACCTCTTTCCATTCGAGTCTTTTGGGTTGCTTGGTATTTAAACTTTGCGTCGTTCTATAACGAGAAGGTTAAGTGAGTCATTCTCTGCGCGCGTGTTTTTAGAACAAGATTTCTTTTGCGAAGAAGATTATGAATCCTAGTGCTCCTATGAGCGCCATTCCGATTGCTGAAATTTTGACTATTGTTGTATATTCTTGTTTGTCTGGTTTTTTGGTTACTCGAAGGACTCGTTTGCATTCGAGGATGAATGCTTTTAGCTCTTCGAGTTTTCCTGGTATTGGTGATCCTATGTTTTTTACTTGTTGAATGAGCCTGTTTGGTACTTCGGGCGGTGCTTTTGCTGCAGGTTGAGCAGGTTCTTGAACTGGTGGAGTGGGCTGTATTGGTGGCGTGGTTTGAGCTTGATCAGTAGGTTGTGAAGGTTGATTTTGCTGTTCTGGGTCGGTCATATGGCTGTCTGCCGTTGTTTTCTTTATATATTTTGCGATGAAAAGGTTTATAAATGAAGTTGTCTAAGGGTATTTCAAAGAGGTGTGCAATGTTAAGTCCGTATGATTGGGTATATGGTATAGCGATTTTGACAGCGGTCATGTTGAGTTTCATCGCGGGTCTGCTCGCGCTCAGTTTGTTCCATAAGTCCACTCAGCGAAGGCACCTTTCTGCGTGGAGGCCGCTCATTTTCGCGTTGGTTCTTTTCACTGCCGAGGAAGTTTTCGGCGCGCTTAAGGTTTTTGGTGTTTGGAGCACTCCTTGGCTAACTCACGTGATTCCAAGCTTCATTCTTATTTTCCTTATCGCCGCATTAGTTAGGCAAATTGATGCCACAAGGGGATGTGCGGAATGAGCCTTGGCCTTTCTCTTGCGCAGGTAGCTCCGCTTTACAATCTGGGGCTGGTTGTTATTGTTGTTTTCCTGTTTATCAAGTTGTTCAACACGCCTGTTCGTGACAAGCGCGTTTACTTGATGCCGTGGAAGCTTATTTTCGGAGCTCTTATAGTTTTCATACTTGAGGAAGCGTTGACAGTCTTGCGAGGGATGGGTGTGATCAACATTCCAGTGCACATCAACGGATTCTTTGAAGTGTTCATCATCAGCTTGTTCATTTATGCGCTGTTGCTGCAAAGAGAAGAATTGAAGCGGCGCTGAAACTTATCATTCTCGTTTTAGAGCCCGATATAGTCTTTCTTTCCCGTCTTCGTGTAGTTTGATTTTTTCTTCTGGGAATCCTGTGTTTTGTGCGAGTTGTTCAGGAACGTGCAGGTAATGTACATAGTGGTTGACCGTTCGAAAGAATGGGTTTCTCTCTAAGTAGCGGGCGTATTTTGAAAAGTCTTGCTGGTTGAATTTTTTTGGCAGCGTGATTAGGTGGTGCTCGATCCGTCGTATTCCTGCTGATGCCTGTGCTATGATGTTTTCGATTGTCGGATAAATTTCTTTTCGCTCTTCTTGGGTGTAGAAGCCGTCGTCAGTTAGGCTGATGCAGGGTTGTGGCGCAATCGATTTGCCTTTGTGGTTCCAGTTGGCTCGGTAGTATGCGCACGATTCTCTGTCTTGTTGGTCGTATAGTATGCTCGCGAAGTGGTTGAAGTGTTCATCAGGTATAAGGCTTGCCAGGATTTCTTCAGGGGTTGCGCAATGGATTTCAACTAGGAATGTTTTCACGTTATGTGTTCTCTTCAACTTATTATCAAACAACTACGTTAATCACTTGCTGCACAACTGATTTTCCGTCTGTTGCAAGTAGGGTTATTATGCCGCTTTGTTGCGCGGTGACGTGGAGCATTGTTTCGTTGACGCTCGTGTGGATTCCTTCGCTGGGTTTTGCTCCATAGTTGAGGCGATCGCCGTCAGCATCGAAGAATGTTTTTGATAGGTCTATCGTGAAGTCTTTTCCGTTGAATTCTTGTGTTGGAAAGTCCCATGTGGGTTCGATGTTTGCGATCAGCGCTCCCGTGGGCGTTGCAAGGCCTGAGAATCCTGCGAGTATGCCGAGGACCAGCATCATCGCGATGAAGTACCAGTATTCTTTCATGTGGCTATCCTTGTGTTCTGTTGGCATGTTTTGCAGTGTATCGTGATGTAGTTTTTGCGCACTCGTAGAAGGCTGTTTTTGCCGTGGTGGAAGAGCGTGTTGCAGTTTGCGCAGAATGTTTTTTTGAGTTCTTTTGAAAGCCTGATTCTGTTTTTAAGCGCGATTCTGATTGCGTTTTTGATGTGTTTTTGCGCATTTTTTTCGTTTAGGCGTGCTTGTTCAAAGAGTTGTAGTATTTGTTCTTTGGCGCTTGCCTTTGCCTCTTTTTTGGTTGCCACGTGAACTTGTTGGAAAAGTATTTATAGAGTTTATTGGCGGTGTTGTATATAAAAGTGTCGCAACGTGTCGCATGAACTGGTTTAAACGTTTCCTGTACGAGAAAAAGTCTGTTGAGGAGGTTCGTAGTTGGCTTTCTTCGATGGCGTTGGAAGTGGTTGATTCAGCTTCTGCGTTGCGAAAAGAGGAGCTTGATGAGGTGAAGGCGTGTCTTGCGAAGCTTGATAAGGTTATGGCTGTTCGTAAGGAGCAAGAGGAGATAAGGCTTGGGTTTTTAGAGCAGGCTAAACTGTTTCAGTCAGAGCTTGACTTGTTGAAATCAAAAAAGGAGTCTCTTGTTGCAAGTGCTGAGTATTCTTCGATGAAGGGAGAAGTCGTGTCGGCTGTCGCGCAGCGCAGGCAGGCGAGTGTTGAGGTTCTTGAGGTTTTTGGGCCTTTGCAGGTTGCGCTTAAGTCTTACGCGCAAAAAGTTCCGCAGCCCATTGTTCAAAAGTACGCGCAGGATCCGTTGCAGGCTTTTGTTCACGATTATTCATTCAGTATTTTAGAGCACGTGAATGGTCTTAGGGTTGGTCTTGAGACTGGTATGTTGGGTGTTCGTGGTGAATCCGCTCAACAAGCGCTTGTTGCTCTTCAGTTGATGGTTAAAGAGGAGCTCGCGAAGCGTTTGCATAAGTATGCTAACGCGCGCAAGAATGAGATGCGCGTGCAGGAAGCTTTGGCAGGAATTTCAGTGATGAAAGAGTTCGAGAAGGTTGTCATGCGGATAAAAGAGTTGGACCGCAGTCGTTTGGAGTTGATGGAAAAAGCGCATTCTCTTGAGGTTCCAAATGACCTTCCTGCAAGGGACGTGTTAAGAACTGCGCTTGAGCGTTTCAGGATTTCTCTAGTGCCTTGATTCCGGGTAGTTTTTTTCCTTCTAAGAATTCTAGTGATGCTCCTCCGCCGGTGCTCGCGTGTGTGTATTTGTTTTCAAGCTTAAACTGCCTGATCGCGGCAAGGGTGTCTCCTCCGCCTATTATGCTAAGGGCTTTGCTTGATGCTATTGCAAGAGCGATTGTTTTGGTTCCTTTGTCGAACGGCTTTTTCTCGAAGAGTCCAACAGGTCCGTTCCAAAATATTGTTTTGGCTTTTTTGATTATTTCGGCGTAGATTGCAGAGGTCAAAGGTCCGATGTCTAGCCCTGCTGATTTTTTCAAGATGTGCTGGACAGAAACCGCTTTTTTGTTGTCAAGCGTGATGTCAACAGGGAGTACGATTTTTTTCTTGTATTTTTTCAGAAGCGTTCTTGCAAGATTAATCTTGTCCAGTTCAACTTTGCTTTTTCCTGTTTCGTTTCCGAGCGCTTTGAGGAATGTGAACGCCATGGCTCCTCCGATTAGCAGAGCGTCGGTTTTTTGCATTAGTTTGTTGATGACGTTTATTTTGTCAGAGACTTTTGCTCCACCCATTATGATTATGAATGGTTTTTTTGGAGCGGCAAGTTTGCTTAACATGCGAACTTCTTTCTCAAGCAGGAATCCTGCGTAGCTTGGAAGGAAAGTTGTCACGGCATCAACGCTTGCGTGCGCGCGGTGTGCTGTTCCAAATGCGTCGTTGCAGTAGATGTCTGCGAGGTTTGCGAGTTTGGATGCGAATGAAGTGTCATTTGCTTCTTCTTGCGGGTAGAATCGCAGGTTTTCAAGCAGCAGCACGTCTGCTGTGTGCATTGTGTTTGCGGCTTCTTCGACATCGCTTCCGATGCAGTCTGGCTGATAGAGCACTTGTTGTTTTAGGAGTTTTTCTAGGCGTTTGGCGCAGGGGAGCAGTCTTAGTTCATCTGTGACTTTGCCGTCAGGCCTTCCTAGGTGTGAGATGAGTATTATTTTCGCTTCTTTTTTTCTTAAATATTCTATTGTGGGCAGGCTCGCGCGTATTCTGCTGTCATCAGCGACTTCGCCGTTTTTTAGCGGCACGTTGAAATCCACTCGCAGAAGGACTGTTTTGTTTTTGACATCTGCCTCTTTTATGGATTTCATACCACTCTATGAATGCGACACATCTTTATATACTTGTTTTTTTCAGTTAGTGTTATGGATGTCCTGTATTTTGTGCCGTTCTTGCGAGTGGTTCTTGGCTGTCTTCTTATCATAACTGCGTCGCTTAAGTTTCCGAACCTTCGCGGTTTCTCTATTATAATCGCATCTTACGGTCTTCTTCCAAGAGTTTTGGTGAAGCCTCTTGCTTACGTTCAGCCGTTCGTCGAGTTCATTGTTGGCTGGTGGGTTCTTTCAGGAGAATTGCTCGTCTACTCATCGATTGCCGGGTTTGGGTTGATGATGGCTGCGAACGTGTTTGTTTTGTGGGGCCTTGTTCAGAAGAAGCGTTTGCAGAACTGCGGCTGCTATGGTGTTGATATCAAGGTTCCTCTGACGTGGAAGAAGTTCGCTGAGAATTTGGTCTGGTCTGCGTTGTTTGTTGTTCTTTTTTTCGCCGCGTTGAAGTTAAGGGCGCTTGGGTTCTGATAAAGGTCTTTAGAAATGTTTATGTAGTTTAGTTGTCGTCTTTATTTTATGTCTGATGCTAAGTTGCGTGAGTTGGAGCGAAAAGCGCATCGTAGTGGTGCGGCGCAGGATATTTTTGCGGTTCGTGTTGAGCGTAAGCGTATTGGTTTGAGTGCTGGTTTGGATTTGTGT
>JAGVZE010000003.1 GCA_018302815.1 Candidatus Woesearchaeota archaeon | reverse complement strand
ATGGCAATGGTGCCAAAATCGACGCACAGAAAAAAGACATAGGCCGCCGAGCTTACATCATCATCCTCAAAGATTAACTATTTCTGTCCCACACCCGTTCTTTTGGAAGCAGTCTCTGCAGTAAACCGGTCTTTCGCCACTTGGCTTGAACGGTACTTTGCAGTCTTTACCACAGCCCGAGCATTTCGCATCGTGCATCTCTCGTGGCGCATCGCTGAATTGTCTCATTTGTTTTCCTCCGAATAAGAGATGAGAATTCTCCTACTGATAGTGATTAAAAATAAGACATTTATTTATAAAGGTTTGCTTTTCATTTATGAATAAACGGCAAATAAAACGAACTAGTCATTTATAAAGGATCAAAACTGGATTTTTGCGGCAAATGTCGAGGATATGTCCCCTCTAACATGAATACCTTGCTGATTTTGACGCAAAGGCCCTTCTCTTCACTTATCATCTGCTCTGAGGTCATGAACGCTTCGCCAAGGGCAACTAATTCTCCTTTGAGTGTGAGGACTGCGACCATATCGTCTTTGGCTATTGCGCTTTCGAATTTGACTACGCCTGGCAGATTGAGGCTTGCTCCGTGGCAGAGCGTATCGACCGCGCTATCTTGGATCCATAGTTTTGGCAAGTGTTGGATTGATGTTTCGACAGGGCGTATACAGTATCTTAGAAATTTATCGTTTCCTTCTTCTGTCCAGTATCCGTACGCGTCTTCAAGGTCTTGCAGGCTGACCCAATTCTTGTCTGTGAACGGGCCTGCTTTTGTGCGAATCAGTTCTGCCATGTGCGCTCCGCATTTAAGCATTCTGCCCATATCGTGGCATACTTTGCGAACGTATGTTCCTCCTTGGCAGCCCATCTTGAATAGGACGTCTTGTCCATCTATCTCGAGGACTTCGAAATAGTAAATCTCTCGCTCGCGTTCTTTGCGAACGACTGCTGATTTGACTGGAGGGAGCTGTGTTATCTTGCCTGTGAAGCTTTTGATTGCCCGTTCAAGGTCTTGCAGTGAAACTGGCCTGTGCAAGTGCATTATGCAAACGTATTCTTTGCCTGCGGGAAGCAGGGTCTGCACTATGCGCGTCGCTCGTTCGAGCGCTACAGGTAGAACTCCTGTGACTCCGGGGTCTAAGCTTCCGCCGTGTCCTGCTTTGTCTATTTTGAGTATTCTTTGCACGTAGTCAGAAGCCATGTGGGACGTTGGGCCTTTTGGCTTGTTGAGATTTATTACTCCGTATTTGAGAAGCAGCTCTGTTGGGCGTTTTTCAGGGTCGTGTCCAACTGATGGATTTGTCTGCGCTTCGCGTTTGACGATGATTTCTCGTTTGATTTTTTCGAATGGGAGTTGGTTCATGGTTTTCAGGTCTTATCAGGGCATTATAATGATTGCGCTGAATAGTGCGCTTGCCAGTCAAATGGGTAGTGTCTTGCGAAAGTATCTTCAGGGTCTTTTACGCGCATTCCGCATATTTCCGCAAGGTTGTTTGCCGCGATTGGTCCTTCCTTAGATAAAAGTATGTCTGACTTGTCCCTTGCAAACTTGATGAGAATTCGTTTCTCACCGGGATCTAATGTTGCGATAGTGTGCGCGTTGGCAAAAAGTGATTCGAATGTGTACTGAGGTGGAACAAAAAGCGATTCGAGTAGCAAATCTGTTGTGAGAGTTTCAGCAAGAGTGACCGGCACTGAGTTAACCCTCTCGTTTGGAGCAAGACGCAAAAATGTTTCGTATTGTTTGCTTGCTGCGTAATCCATTAGCGTGAGTGGTTGCGGACAGATGTCAACCAGTTCTAACATTGCCCTCGGGGCGTGCTTTTTTACTTTGGCTGAAAATTCGTTCACGAGTGGCAAAGAGTGTTGGTAGTTGAGCGCGATAATCCATGTTGTAAGCTTGTCTGACTGCGCGTGTTCATAGCAGAATCGTTCGATTGTTTCATTCAATTTGGACGCGTGTATTCCTCTTGCGCGCGCTAAAAAGTATGATGCTGCTGTAATAAGTTCGTTCGCGTCATACTTTGTCTGTTCAAGAAACGCTTCTTCTGCTTGCCTTATGTGGATTTCAGTTTCTTTGACAAGGCAGTTGGACTCGTTCAAAAACTTTGTTGAGAGCGCATCAATTAGATGTATTCGTGGTTTTTTGTATTTTTGCGCGAGTTCGTAGACGCGTTGGCAATATGGCGAAATGGCACTTTCAAGAACGAACTCATATGATTGCCAAAGTTCTTTGAAGGTTTTGCGTGAGCTTCTAAGTTGTGAATAGGCCATGTCTAGATCAAATAAATCACCGAGTGTTATTCCTGTGTTCGCTGGGCTGAAAATGTCCGATCTATCAAGATAATTTTCTAGAAGGTTTGCGTGTGCTGTTGTTTGTTCAGGAGTCCGAACCGCTATTATGTGTAGCATGGACTTACTTGGTCGTAGCTTTCGGTTGCGGTGTTTCTTTCTTCACAGTCTTTTTTTCAGGCGCGGATTTTTCAGAAGTTGGCTTTGGCGCGTCAGGAGTTTGTGCTTTTGCAAAAGTTTCGGTTTTTGGCGCTTGAGATTTTGCGCCGGTTACTTTCTCTACTATTTTCTTTGCGACGCTTTTTTTCTCTTCGATTTTTTCTTGTTTTATTGGAACGCCGAAGAGTTCTGCGCGTACGACTCCTTTGTCGTCTTTGACTACTGTGATTTTGACTCGTGATGGAGGGCGCTTGATGCCGTTTTTCCATATTTCGAGGTTTACTGAGGTTCCAAGCCTTACATCTTCGCTTTTCATATGTCTAACTAGGAATGTCTTTAGCGAGTTGACCGCTCTTTTAGCTCTGCGGTACTTTGGCGCTTTGAGCCAGTCTTTTCGAAGCGGTACGATGTATGTTCTTTCGAGTGTCATGTGATTATACCTTCAGTTTCTGTCTGCGCCAGTTGCGCTTTACGAATGTGTGCCTTCCTGGATGGACTCTTCGTCCTTTGCCGTATGTTTTAGGGACTGTCCAGAATGGCGCCCATCTTGTCTGCCTCATTCTTTTTACGAGGCGTTTCTTTCGGGCGCGTGGTTTGATACTTGGCATGGTTTATTGTGAAGGGGCTGGCGTAGCCGCTGCCTCCGGTGCTGTTTCTTCTTTCTTTTTCTTTGGAGCGCGCGGCTTCTTTGGTGTTTTTGGCGCTTCTTCTTTTGTTTCTGTTGATTCGACTGTTTGAGTCGCCACTGGCTTTGGCGGAAGTTTTACTCCCTGTTCTTTGAGTATTTCTGCTGCGACGCGCTCGATGAATTGCATTCCCTTTGGCGTGAGTATTCGTCCTTTGTGCGCTCCTTTCACGCCTTGTTTGGTGAAGCCCGCTTTTTCGAGCTGTTGGAGTATTTTGCGGATGTGATTTCCTGCTGCTGGGAAGAATCGGTCAGGCGCCATTCCCATGTTTTTTCTGCCGCCGTATTTTCGTTGAAGCTTGCTTGTTCCTATTGGTCCAAGAAGCGCGACTTTGCGAAGAATTGATGCTGATCTTACATACCACCAGTCAGCTTGTACGGGAGCTCGTTCACGGCTTATTCCCGTTTTGGCGAATGGCGCCCAGTCTGCTGGTTTCACTATGCTTTCTTTCTTGAGTTCCTGCGCGACTCGCGATACAAGTTCGTTTGCGTTTACTTCGTATAATGCCATGTTCAACCTTTCGGTTTGTGTATGGACGTCCTTACGGAATCATCCAGAATACAAATAGCTGTGAGGCGGTGGTTTATAAAGGTATCGAAATAGAGCAAAGTACGGCGAAGGTTTATAAAGTGTTTAAGGGGGGCTTTCAATCGAGCGTTATGAACATCTCAAACTGGGAAGCGAGCCGTCAGGCAGAGAAGTTTGGTCTGCCAAAGAGCGTTATCGTGAAGGCGCACACTGCGTATGAATTAATGATTTTGCAGGTCGAGTACAGCGCTCACCAAGCGATCGTGCAGGATATCGATTTTTTCGAATCGTTAAGAAGATATTCAAGATTCAATAAAATGATGAGAGGAGCTCCTAAGCAGGGCGTGTCTGGATTGGAGGAGCGGTTGCGTTCATCAGATGTGCGTTCGCCGAACTGGTTCGGAGCGCCGGGTGTTGCATTCGCAATACTGGAAGTTTCATGTAACGCAAGAAAAACCAAAAGTGAACCTGATGGGCGATGTTTCCATTATGAGTGCTCTGGTGATACGGCTGAAGTCCATTTTTCGAACGCGGTTGTTCCAAAGCATCCGCTAAAAGATGAAGAATTAAAGCAAAGAAAGATTGAATTGCGCGATATCGCGCAAAGTTTGAAGGAAAAACATCCTGAAGTAAAAATACTTGCAGGGAGCAGTTGGCTTAGAAACTACAAATCGTATATTAGTTTGTTTCCAAAAGAGCATCGTAAGACTGTTGAATGCGATGCGTCTGCAGTGAATAGCATGGGCGTTTGGGGTCAGTTCTATCGTTACGATGGCACGTTGAATGAGGAGAGGGTTAGACTGTTCAAGGCGTCGTGGGAGTTTCCTCTCAAATGTCTTTCAAGCGAATGCCCAATAGAATCGTTCTTCAGAATGTATTTGGATTAAGGATACAGTTGTTCCATCACGTACGCTAGTTCAGGATGCACCAGTTGATTCTTTTTGACCATATCTTTCACGTCAGCTATTGAGAACCAGCTTCCCTGCATGGCAAGGTTTGGGTTTAGCGTGAATGGTCCTTTGGATATCGCGCGGAACATCGTGCAGAATTTTCTCATCTTGTAATGATCGTATGGGCCGTCAAGAAGTTTTATTATTGGAATGTCAATGTTCAGTGTCTCGTTTAGTATTCGCATCGCTGCGTGTTCTTGGTCCTCTCCTTTTTGAACCAATCCTCCTGCGCTGGTGTGCCAGTGTCCTGGGCAGAATGCGAGATTGGGCGCTCGTTGGTAGAGGAATATCTCTCCTTTGTCATTGAATACTAGAACGTGAACGATTCTATGGTTTAGCCTTTGGTCGTAGACTTGTTGCGGCGTGGCTTCACCTATGACTTTGTTGTTTTCATCTACAACATCGAGGAATTCAGTCATGATTGGCAATTTTCTCTGATGGAACTCTTAGCTATTCGTGAGCACGCGGTTTTATCGCCCGTTTGCTCCGCGTATTCAGCATAGCAGTTATCAGGTTCTGCTGTTTCTCGGCAAAGGGACATTTGTTTTTTCTCTATCGCAAGACTTGTCATGCAGTCCGAATAAAGTTCAGAGCTTCGTATCCTGCTGCAAAGTTTTTCGTCTTTTTGCTCAAGCGCGTGTCTTAAAAGGCAAGTGTCGCTTTTGACTGCTGTTTCGCAATTCTCTTGCGGAGGCGCTGAAAGGACTGTGACTTTTGGGGTTGGTTCTGGAATGAATATTTGCTGGGCTGGAACTGATATTTGTTCTTCTACGTGAACATTCAGTGTCGGAGCGGTTTCCTGTGTAGGAACTGATATTAGAGCAGGAGCGTTTTGTTCTTCTACAACCCGAACTTCGCTGGAAACTCCTAGCGTTTGGACTGGTGATACTGTGAGTACCACGTTTCCTGTTGGGGTTGGTTCTGAGCCAAATATTAGGAACGTTCCCGTCATTACTATTAGAAGGACAGAGAGTGATTGTATCAGGAATGATTTCTCTTGCAATCCAAGGTGGGGCATGCTGACATCGTGGTGTGTTTGAGCGAGTTTGAACGCTTCATTGATGTCTTTTTCAGGCCATCCGACTTCAAGAAGGACCCTTTTTACTTGGGTTTTTGAGTAATTCCCTGCTTGCAGGGATATGAGATAATTGACCAGTTCTTGGTTTGCCATGTTTTATACCACGTTGATTTGCGATTTAAGGGTTGAGTATTGAGAGCCGTTCTGTACGGCTATATAAAGCTTGCAGTGGTTTTAGTCGGAATACACTAGAATGACTTGAATTATTGGCTAGTCGGCTGCGATTGCGCGAGCCTTGCTGCGCTCGCTTGAACGTATCGTGGGCGTTCGGCTTCTGATGGCATGGAGATGTCAGGAAAACAGCCCCATTCGTTCTCAAATTCTTTCTTGCGATAGTCAGGGTATTTGTCCAAAAGTTCTAAGTAAATTTTGAGATCGTCTGTTGCTTGCTCAACTCCCGTCAAAATTATATCATCTGGTTGCTGTCCTAAGTACAATGTTTCACGCAGATACGCGATTCCATTAGAGAGAACCTTGACAAAATTGCCGGAAACGTGCTGGTAATGATGCACATTTCCTCTAATATCCCAATCTCCAATAATAACGCCGTGCCTATTTTGAAACTCTTTCTTCGCGGCATAAAGCGCATCTGCTCGCGCCCTTAATGCTTGGACTTGCTCTTCTAGGTTTGCCATATGACAAGTGTTTTCAGGGTTGATTTATAAAAGGTTCTAATTAGGTGAGAAATAACTATCCGAATAATGCGCCGAGCCAGGCGAATATTTTCTTGAAGAAGCTTGTGATTCCGCTTGTGGCTTTTATTCCTGCGTTGTCTGAGAAGTTGGTGGAGCTAAGATTGACTTCCGGAAGACCTGTTTTATCGTCGTCTTCGTCCTCATCGCTTTCTTCCGCTTGAGGTTTTGGCTTGTTTTTCATCGCTTCTATTTCTTCAGGAGTTAGCTGTTTTACGCATTTGCACGACGAGCACAGATAATTGGCCGGACAGTCTTTGTCTTCTTCGCATTCTTCTGAAGTGTCCCGCTCAGAATCACCGCAAACTACTGGAGCTGCAGGAGCGCTTTTCGATATCTTGCACGTGCAGTCAGGGTTGCATACGCCGTATTGTTCGCTGGTTTTTCCAAAGCAGATGCTTCCCGGAGGATCGCATTGTTCGCCTTTGTCTTTCTCAAGGCGCTTGTTTCCGCAGGCGTTGACTGGTTCTTCTGTTCTTGTCGTTGTGCTTTGATTCGAACCTGAACCTACGCATTCGCCGTTTGTGCACCTATCATACCCGTACTTTGTGCAGTCATAGACTTTGTTTTGTCGTTGATCGTTCTCGCAGAAGTATTCGCGCAGCCATTTGCTTGAATTTGTGGACACTCCTTCTTCTGATGTGAGGCACGTGTCAATCATGGGCGTGATTCCATATGTAACCGAGCCTTTTGTCTTGAGCGCAGAGTCTTTGTTGCTAGCTCCTCCGCCATCTGTATCTGAACATAGTGCCGCGAAAGCGGACGGTATTATAAGGATGAAAAGCAGTGCGATTGTTATCTTGCGCATATACCGAATCAACAGGTTCTTGTTTAAAAGGTTTTCGCGCTCAGAAATGTATATATACCGCAGGTTTTCCTTTCGACGATATGGCATTCAGGGGATTGGTGGCGGCGCTTCTTTTATTGCTGCCTGGTGTTTTCGCGGCGAATATAGATGTCGCTATGACCACAGCTGTTCTTGAAGGCGGCCAGGTCAGGATAAGTTCTGAATATCAAACGCAAAGCGAACGGGTTGAGGACATTTACATCCAGCTGCCAAGGGATGTGACTAAGGTTGCTTCGACAATTGATGGCGCGCAAAGAAGTTGTTCCATTACGAAAAGCATCGCTTTTTGCGGAAAGCTCGATAACGGGAAGCATTTATTCAAAATAGAATATACTACTGCAGACAGTTTAGGCAGGCTTAGCGGAAGGGACGTTTTTAGATTCAATGAATATCTTCCGTTCAGGACGAGAAATCATACATTCACACTCCAGCTTCCTGTCGGAACCATAATTCCTCAGGAAGAAGGCAAGGAACCTGACTTTTTCCTAACTCCTAAACCAACTGATGTTTTGTCGGACGGTCAGCACATAATTATCACTTGGAACACTGAGAACACTAATGCAGTATCCATTTCAGCTGTGCTTGAGCAGCTAACAAAACCTGATTTCACAGTTATTGCGATAATAGTATCAATTGGCGCCGCGCTCGGTGCGGCAGTGGCGACGTATTTTGTTAAAAGAAGATTCTGGACTAAAGAGAAAGTCGCAAAGAAAGAGCGCAAAGCAAAACAAAAACAGCAGGAATCGAAGAAGCTTGTCCCGCAGTTTATCGAGCACGAGCAGATGGTTGTTGATTTGCTGACTAAAGCTGCGAATAATGAATTGTGGCAAAAACAGATTTTGGCTGATACTAAATTCAGCAAGGCGAAGCTAAGCAGGATTATACGCAATCTAGAGCAGCGCGGTGTTGTGACAAAGACTATTTTTGGGAATACTAATAAGATTTCTTTGAAAAAATAGGTTGTTCCACCTTGTTCCATGTTGTTTCAAGGAGTTATTATATAGCGCCAAAGAAGTATTGTTTCTAAAGCCACCATCCACGAGTACGCGAAGGGGGTGCAAACCCCCTCGCTACTCACTTTCTTTCTGGTCATTCAACAAATACGGATTCTGCACAATAGAAAAGTTCTAATAGTGAAAACTTCGCATTGCAGTTATGCGCTTTCACAGCCCGATAGCGATAATAGACGCATCACCAACTGAAGCCCGCATATTCTCCAAAAGGATAGCGTCGCTAATTGATTTGCAAGAGCACGATGGCAAAGTTAGCAAGTTCAAGGATGGAGAGACAAAAATAGTGATTGACCAGAGCGTTCGAGGTCACGATGCGTACTTGTTCCAAGCTTACATGCCCCAGATAGGAGAACGGCTTTATGAACTGCAAAATATGACTAGCGCGTGCAGAACTGGAGGACAGGCTGCTAAAGTCACTGCTGTGATGCCTTATTGTTTCGGGCAACGAGGTGAGAGGCCGACACGTGCAAGGGAGTCTGTACCTGCCGCTGTTGTCGCAAGAACTCTGTATTCTGTTGGCATAAGGAAAGTTCTGACGACCGGGCTTCATACTGATGCGATTCAGACTATTTTTGATGTTGTAGGCGATGATGGTATCAAAGTCGAACATCTTGAATTCCAGCCTCTTGCCGCGAATTATTCTCTGCGTGTTGCAAAGGAAAGAGGGTATTCACATCTCGCATTCGGGAGCCCTGATAGCGGTGGAACTAAGCGAGCAAGGAATCTTAGAAAAGTCGTTATGTCGAAGAGAGGTGATCTCGAACTGACTTCATCTATCGCGACAGCGGATAAATACCGCGCCGATGATGATGTGGTTGAAGTCGAAGAGTTGGCAGGAGATGTTGCTGGAAAACCAGTCATATTGTATGATGATATAGGTGATACGCTAGGAACTATAAAGGGCGCGGTTGAATTGTACGCGAAACATGGCGCGGGTCCAATCCACGTTGTTCTTATACATCCGGTTTTGGGGGATGGTTATGAGCGAAATCTGGAATCAATAGTAAATAACCATTGTGTGGCTGAAGTCGTGTTTGGGAACACTTTGCCATTAAAGCCTTTGGCTCGCTCATTGGATAAAGTCAAGATAGTTCCTTTAGAACCTTTTTTCGCGCAGGCCATTCGGCGATTGAATAAGGATGAGAGCATAAGCGAACTGCACGATTACGATCAGATAATGGGGATTTATCGTGAATATTCTACGAATGTAAATATTGAAAAAGATAAAAAAGAATTGATTTTGGGTTAGCACTTCTCGCAGAACCCGTATTTTCCTTCTTTGGCAAGGCCGGTTACCGCATCTTCGAGTTTTTTGCTGTATTTCTTGAGATCGTGCTCAAGCTCATCTAAGAGTTTTCCGCAGAGCGGGTGGTTCGCTGTTTTGGCGTCTTTTTTGTATGTTTCCAATCGCCAAAGGGTTCTTCTTAGTTCCACAAGCAGTGATGTTTTGTTGAAATTGCAGTTGTGCATAAGTCACCTCTTTTAATAACAATATAGTTCTGCTTTATAAAAAGCTACTGCGCATTAAAAGAACAAATGTTTAAAAGCGTATAAAGATTTGTGAAAAAAGGTATGAAAAAAGAGACGTTCACTACAGTAATAGTGTTTATAGTGATGATTGTGACCTTTTTGTTCCTTGGAATTCAATTAGATAGCCCGACAGGTCTTCAGGCTGCGGGTCATGTTCAACAAAAAGCGCAAGAACAAGGAACCCGTAGTGCATCTGCAATAAGGATTTTGGCTGCCTGCCCAAACAGCATCACCGCTTGTTGCGAGATAACCAGTTCAGGAGAGTACACGCTTACAGACAACATATCTTCAACCACTGCCTGTATTCGTGTGGAAGCAAACGATGTGGATTTAGACTGCGCAGGATCCATAATCACATATGATACATCAGGAACCTCTGCAAGCGGTACACCGAATATCGGAATAAATGTTACGGGCAGGAATAATGTCACGATAAAAAATTGCAACATCAGCGATAACAATGCATTAGGCGATGACGGTTATGCGATTATGTTCAACAATACTGAAAACAGCACAATTCATAATAATACTATTCAAACTAATGGTTCAAATAACAATCATGGAGTGTTTTTGATATTATCTTCAGATAATAACATCACTAATAACACGATTAACTCCAGAGGAACTACAAGTCAGAACATTGGCGCGTATTTATCTGATACGAGTTTGAGAAATCTAATTTCGGGAAACACTATTAGCACAAGAGGAACAAACAACAATTTTGGCATTCAGTTGGAACTTTCATCAAATAATACTAACATAACTAATAACACGATTCAAACTAACGGAACAACAACTGCTAACTACGGAATCAGAATACGCAATAGTGCCTCTTCAAACTCCATAACTAATAACTTGATTCAAACTAACGGAACAAGCCAGAATTTTGGAATAATCCTTGAAGGATCTACAGACAACAATACTGTTTCTAATAATACAATCCAAACGCAAGGTACAGGCAATGCTAACGAAGGCATACGACTATCTACCACTGTTTCTGAAAACTTAATTGATACTAACAGCATTCAAACAAGAGGAACAAGTCTTAACGTGGGCATCCGACTTCAATCGTCTGCGAATAACAACACTGTTACGAATAACGTGATCCAAACCAATGGAACTACAACCAACAACATCGGCATTTTACTTATCAGTACTGCGTCTCAAAACTCCATTATTAATAACGCCATTCAAACCAAGGGCACAATTAACAATCACGGAATTAGTCTTTCAGGAATCACGAACAACAACACTCTAGTTAACAACACCATCCAAACCAACGGAACAAGCACTAATGTAGGAATAAGACTTGACAACGGTGCCGACAACAACTTAGTATTAAACAACTCTATATCGACCACAGGATCTAGTAGTGGTAATAACGGAATACTTCTTACAATCTTGGCCGGATATAACAACGTAACTAACAATCATATCACAACTAATGGAACAAGCTCTAATCACGGAATATCGCTTTTAACATCAGTCAGCAATAACATAATACTTAACAACACCATCTCCACACACGGAACCAGCTCTACTAACATAGGAATATCGTTACAATCAACCGCCTTTGGGAACAACATCACTAATAATAAAATCCAAACAAACGGAACAACCAACAACTACGGCATCAGACTTGAGAGTGCAGTTGAGAACAATAGTTTTGTCTCAAATAACATTCGTACTGTTGGATTAGACAGTTACGGCATTAGTGCCATGAATGCTAATGGTTCTATATTTAACAACACGGTTTTGAATGATACTGTTGAATGGATTAACACGAGTTCAAATTCCAGTCAGACTTTCACTAACACTACTTTTGAAAATTTGAATGGCAGCATGATAATTAGTGAAAACTTCACCATTATAGGAGAAGCCAACGTTAGTCAAAACAAGCTTAACATTACTTTTAACAACGCCTTCCTCAACAGCACGAACCTTTCGTTCATGAACACTTCTGCTCAAATCACACTGCGCAACATCACGTTTGACAATGCGCGCCCACTTATTGATGTGAACGATTCCGAAACGTTTGTCCCATGCGAACCGCCTCAATGCGTAGAAGTTAGTTATGTGAATCAGACATTCATTTTTAACGTTTCAAGCTTCACAGCATATGAATCAGGAGAAAGTCATTTCATTTTCACTCCGATAGATCCAGCGAGCGCTAGTTTCACCATTGTAGGAAGTGTTGATGGTAATCTCTCGAATAATTCCGTGGCGTTGGTTAATCAGACGTTGAGCTTTTTTGATTCATCGGGAGACTTGCGCATAGAAGTTGAAGCGTTTTTTGAATTGGGAGATGTTAACTTGACTAATTTCACAATCACGGAGACTGCCACGAGTTTTGCGGTTAATCATTTGGGCTCTACAAATATCGGTAAAAAAACGATTTACTTGCAGAACACGCTTAGTACTGGCGTGTTTGTGTGTCCGAACGCGACAAGCGTTGCTGAAACAACCACGACCTGCCAAGACATACAAACATGGACGTTTTCAGAAGCGCAAGCGAACACGACAAAAAATGGGATAACTGTGTCTTTCAACGGAACTGTCTACAATATATCTAATCTTTCGAATTCAGGAGTTGGACAAAGTACGCAAGCTTCAAGCAGCGCAGGAGGGGGAGGAGGAAGCGGTGCGACCCGCGCCCCCATACTCGCACAACAATACCCCGTTGATACAACACTAACTCAAGTTCTTGATCGCTACGACCGCCTGACCTTTAACGTAAACGATGAACCGCACCAACTCACCATAATGGAAATTACCGCCTATTCAGTTACCATCGAAGTACGAAGCACTCCCCAGCAATTCACCCTTCGTGTAGGCGACAAACAGCTCATCGATGTTGATTCTGATGGCGCATTTGACCTTTTCATTCGCATTGAGAGTATTCATAACGGTAAATCAGTTATTTTTGTTCGTAAAATCGCTCAAATGCTTCCTATTTCGTCCACACCCCAACAACAAGTTAAAGAACAACAAATACCATCTCAAAATGCAGTCATCTCCAATCCCTCGCCCCAAGCAACTCAAAAAACAGCACCATTGACTTATCCTGCACCCGCGTTGAAACGCCCGAGCAATACTAACACCGAAATTGCAAGCAATAAAACTCTTTTAATTATTTTTATTTCATTGTCCATCTTAGCATTAGCGCTGATTTTATACTTTATTTATAGGGTTCACAGGCAAAAACCCGCACTACCGCTCATCTCATTTGATATGTCCGCGCTTCAATACAAAAAGGGGCATGGTTCAAAGTACAAAAAAAGATAAATAGTGTGCATTTCACTCGTTAGCCGTCTGCCATAGAAGTTTGAAGATGTTTTTGCAAGTATCGGCGATTCCTGGGTCTTCGAAGAGCAGTGTTCGAACGTCATCTTCTTTTTCTCCGTGGAATGATATGATTGCGACTTTGTCGTTGGATATGTACGTTAGTGTCGGAAGCGAGGATAACGCTATTGATAAGAAACGAGTGTTGCGCAGTTCTTTTTTATCCCGATTTTTAAATTTTAGCGCGAGCGAGGTGCGTTCGGTAAGAAGGCAGAGGGAAGAATTCTCTCTTATGCGTCGTATGATGAAATTAGGATTATGAAGAAGAAGTTTCTCGAAAGAGCCAAGAAGCAATATTGTTGAGCCGGGCGAAGTTAACGCGTCGAGGACCGTTTTCAGTCCTTCGCGTCCTTCGTAAAGTTCTATGCGTGTCCTATCTAGTGAATTTGTCTGATTTTTGATTAAAGGCAGTTCTTTCTTTATTCGGGTTCCAGTTGTTTTCAACTGGTCGATTCGTTGGGATATTATGCTGCAAAGTTTCTCGGCTGGAGCCATATCATAATGGCAGACCCCTGACCGAACCAATATTGATGCAAGGCCCTTGCGCGTGAGTGCTTTCAGTATCTCGTATGTGTAGGTCCTTGAGCTTTTGGCCCGTTCTGCTATATCTTGGACGCGTGCAGGGCCTAATGCGAGGCCTGCCATGTAAACTTTAGATTCTCCAGGAAGCAAACCGATGTTCACTAGATCTTCTTCCAAACCCATCGTATGCCAGTAATATCTAAGGTATTTAAGAATTTCTGAAGATAAGAACTCGTTCAGGGTTTATTGCCCGAATCAATATTGGTATGCAAAGCATGCCTCAGATATTCTATAACTGCAACTAACACTGATACGAGTATTATGCCAAGTATCACTAAGGAGAAATGTTCTTGCACCCAAGGGATGTTTCCAAAGAAGTAGCCTCCGAAAACAAATGTCGCGACCCAGAGTATGCCTCCGATTATGTTATAGGACAGGAATTTAAGATAGCTCATGCTGCCGATTCCTGCTACGAATGGGGCGAATGTTCTAAGGATTGGAAGGAATCTGGACATGACTATTGTCTTGTTTCCGTATTTTGCGTAGAATGCGCGGGTGTGGTCCAAATAATCTCGTTTGATGAAGCGGTAATTTCGTTCGAAGACTTTTGGGCCTATGTATTTTCCGATGTGGTAGTTCACCGTATCGCCTAGAAAGGATGCAAGGCTTAATAGTAAAAAGAGCGCGGCTACGTTAAGATTGCCTTTTGCGGCGAACGCTCCTGCTGCGAAAAGAAGGCTGTCTCCCGGAAGGAATGGCGTCACGACAAGTCCTGTTTCGCAGAACACTATTAGAAAAATGATAAGATAAGTTATGACTCCGAATTCTTCTATTAGTTGCCCCAAATGGACATCTATGTGAATGATAAATTCGATTAAATTCATATTAACAGTGAGTTGGTTGTTTTTACAATTGAGTCTCTTGTGTAATCTTCAGTTGATATTTTGATTGGTTCTTCAACTGTCTCGTTCGTTTCTGCGGTTTTCTGTTCTATTATTGTGTTGGTTGGTTCCTTTATGCGCTGCCTTACGCGTGTAGATGAAAGGTTTGCTGTCCTATTTTCAATCTTAGCTGTTGAAAGTTCTGATTCGTCTTGCAAATTTTCCAGCAATGCATCAACTTCGGGTGCTGATTCCTGCTGCGATTCTGAAGGAAGCTCAAGGTCAGAGTTAGAGTTAGAGATAAGTTTTCTCGCATCTGATTCTATGTTATCAAGTTCATCGAAAAGCTGGTCTTTGCTAAGCCTCTGCATCACTTTCTTGATGTGCTCATCGTCAGCTTTGAGGTTCTTTTCTATTGATTTGTCCATTTCTATATGTTCTATCCTTATTTGTTGCGCCGCTTCGCGTTTGTCATCAGAACGCGCTCGCTCGATGACTGCTTTTTGGTTTGCTTCGACATTGATTTCTGCTAGAACTGCGCCATTAGCTACTTTTGCTACGTGCACTGTTCCCTCGCCAACTGAAACTTCGGTATCGTTTTCTTGCACCGCGACTTTGAATCCTGTGCCTCGAACTGTGGCGACTGCGTTTGGCGTTTCTATTTTGTATTCGCCGATTCCTGTGACTTTAAGGACGCGGGTCCAGGTTTCTCCCGCGCTCTGTTTTATCTTAACCATTCTGTCTTCAGTCAGCGTAGAGAGTTCAAGCGTTGTGGATTCGCTAAGGCGCACAATCGAGCTATTGTAGAACGTGATGGTGGCTTCAGAGCCCGCAAGCGTCTCTATCAAGTCTCCTTGGCTTAATACTTGTCCGATTCCCGCGACCGCTCCGTTGACAAGAACGTCGCCTGACGCGAACGTTAGCTTTGCTAAGGGTTCCTGTGCTGAGCCGCACGCTGCGACCATAACCAATAAAACCGCGATATACGCTTTCATGCACAAGGGGAGTGATGAGGGGTATTAAAAGGTTTAGAAATAATAAGTTTAAAAAACAATATCGGCGGAAAGAGTTACGCGCTATTGAATATCTTCTTCTTTTTCTTTGATGTGTACTTGCCTGCCCATGTTAAGGATTGTTTGCGCGATTTTAGATGGGCCTCCTCGGTAGTTCTTGGTTAGAGTGATGACTGCGAAGTATGGCGCAGGGTCTATTCGGACCGCTTCCATCAAGTAAGAAAGTGCGCTGTTTCCTGCAGCGACGTGTCGGTTGTCTATTTGCTGGATGTCTCCTAGGGCGACGCATTTGGAAGCTTCGCCTATTCGACTTGAGAAGAGCGCTGCGAGGTTTTGGTCTCCGTTTTGGAACTCATCCATGAAAACTAACGTGTTATGGATGCTCTGTCCTCGAAGAACGTTAGTGGCTTCGGGCTTCACAAGTTTCGCTTGAATGAGCGAGTCCAAATCATGGCTTTCTCTGTGCTTTTTGGCGAGATATTTTATGCTTTGATCGTATGGCACTAGGAATTGTCTCAATTTATCAGTCTTATCGCCAGGCATAAAGCCAAGTTCCGGTCCTGAATAAAATTCAGGGCGCAGGATTAGCAATTCATCGTACTTTCTTGTTTTGGCTGGATTGAAATCAGGATCGTACTGTTTTGGCTTCTTTGCGTCAGATGGAATATCGAAATCAGGACAGAGGTGTTGTATTGCGCTTGCTACTGCAAGAAGCGTTTTTCCTGTGCCGAATGAGCCGTTTGCTACGACAAGTGAAATCTGCGGGTCAAGAAGATATTCGAGATAAAGAAGTTGCCGCTCATCTCTTGGCTCTAATTTCGTGACTGGTTTTGCGCGTATGCGCTGCGAGTTGAACTGGTAATCATTTTTCGAATCTAAAAAGACAGAGTGCTTTAGCGCGTGAAGACATCCCGTCTCAGGATTGTATGTTGTGACTACTCTGTCGCTGTTGTGCTGCTTGTTGATAAGAACAACACCTTGATTGTAAACGAACCGGGATACTGCGCTCTCTGCTTTGGCTCGGACATCGCTAAAAGAAACGTGCTTTTTATCAAGTGTATCCGCGCTTACGAAGAATCGTTCTATAGTATCAGGACTGACGAAGACTTCAGCGTATCCGGTGTAAAGTTCTCTGACATCAAGCTTTCCTAGGCGTATCTCCTGCGTCGCGAGTTTTGCCGCGTGGGCGCGAAGGCTTAACCCTGCGTCTTCGCTGATAAGGGTTATTTCAAGGCCTGATGCACGTACTTGATCTTGGGCTGAAAGAGCGGTGACAAGAATGGCGTCATCTCCTTCATGATCATGTGATTTCAGTGTGAGGAATCTTCTATATGTAGCGAAATCGCGCTCATCTGGCACGAGCAAGGCGAGTTTTCCTCCTCCATGGAAGGTGTCTTCTGTTCCTGATAAAGCTGATGGAAGATCATGGTATGATTTGGATTTTAGTTGGCTAAGGAGATTTATCGCTTGTCTTGCTGAATATGAACGAGTATAATCAGGTGATTTTCGGTGATTGTCAAGTTCCAATATAACTTGGTAAGGCACAACAACTATGTTACCTGCTGCGAGTTTTGTTATGCACTCTGGATTTGATATGATGCTACTCGTATCGAGAACGTAGACTTTCTTATGATCCCCCATAAGCCGAATCGAAAGGACTCCATTTAATTACTTATCTCAACGGGAAAATCGAGTATGGAATAGAGATATAAGAGACTCACTCAAGCTCATACGCCATCGCTGACGGGTGGTCTTTGTGGTGTTCTGTTGTGCTGGGCACGATGTTCCATTTGCGGGCTCTGATTCTTTCTTTCAGATCTTCGCTCCATTCGATAGGATAGATTGTTTTAAGGTCGTCTTCGACTCCTTGCTGGTACGGTATTTTCTTTGTCTTGACGTCGCCCGCAGCGCCCATATGGATGAATCCTGCAAGAGCGTCTTTTGTTCTATCGAGAAGGTCGGGGAATGCTTCAGTATAGCATCGCCTTACGTGTTCGTTGCACACATCTGTTCTGCAGACTGCATTTGAAAGAAGGAATGCGCTTTGGACTGCAAGCCTGCCTTCTTTCATGAAAGCTTTCTCGAAGTCGTCCCAAGTGGCGCAAGCCTTGATTTTATCGGAGTATTGATTGAATCCCGGCCAGTAAATCGACCGGTTCATTATCACATCTCTTAAAAGAAGCGGTTCATGGACGTATTCCATATTCTCCTGGGAAGAATCATATCTCACTCCATCGAGAAAATCAAGGCAGGAGTTTAACGCGCGCATCTGTTGTTCACGTTCAAGAAGCGGATACACGATTCCCACAGCAGAAATCAATGGTGCAGTAGCAGGTGGATACGGTCCTCCGCACATTATTCCGCGAAAGAACCCATTTCCTGCGGATAGAAGTTGATCGAGCGTCTTTGGAAGGTCGTCAGCGACCGTTTCAGGATTGGTGAGAATTCGTTCTCTGAATGTCTCAATTACTGATTCATTAACATATGCGCCTACAAGTGAAATATGGTTTAGTATTTTCTCTGTATCAAACGCCATAAAGCTCGTGCAAGGTTGACCATATTTAAGAATATCTGGAAATAATCACGCGACGTCGTCTTGAGGTCCAAGGAAGTTGACGTCTTCATCTCGCATGTCTGCGCAGGCGTGTACTGGTCGAGTCGGTGTTGGCACGAATATCAGCGCTCGATTGCCAAGTTTAAGAGTTCCCTTGTGGTCTTGTTTGCCGACCCAAAGATACTCACGTACGCTTGTTCGGTTTAACGGCTGGAATCTATCATCTCCTACGTGGCTGTAATCGAATTGGACTGTCTGGAATTTGTACTCAACAAGGCATTCATCAAGCCGCGCTGATTTGGGCTGATAATACTGTATTGTTCCGCCGCTCTTGCCTTTGACGAATTGTATTTCTTCTGGGCGAAGCAGCATAACTCTCTGAACTTGCTCAGGCGTTAGCTTTTTGAGGCTTCTGCCGTCTGCTTGTACGTATGCTCTAGGATTGGCGGTCCTAAAATAGGTTTCGCCGTCTTTGAGGAAGACGACCGCGACGTTTTTGTATTGGTCTTTTGCCGCGCGCACCACTCGAGTGAATTTGTTTTTAGTGAATTCTCTATCGCACAAGAGGACTATTCCTTTGTTTTCAGGGTCCTGCTCGCTGATTTTTATATACTGGATTGGAACGCTTCCTGCGAGTCGTTTTGAGGATGCTGTTAAGTGTCTCTCGCCGCCCTCATAGAGCTTTTCGACAAGATAGTCAAGCATTGCCTCTCTTTGCGCTTTTGTCATGTATTGTTGGGGTTATTTCCCCTTTTTAAATCTTTCTATCAGTATCACTTAATAGTGACTACGTTATAAAGAAATAATGCCTATTTAAACAGCTAAAGAGATATTCTATCATCTATATCGTCGTACAGCAGTTTTATATGTTCAGATAGCATATTCTTGGATAAGCCCGAAGGGCCAAAGAGGTGCTAGCGTGAAAGATAAAATGTTCAATTTGACTGTTTTTGGAATTATCGGAATAGTCCTTTTATTGGCAGTGGTTCTTTTAGTGTACGAAAAGCCTACCGGCAAAGTGGTCTCCGCTTTGCCTGCTGTTGACCAATCGGCTCAATTGCAAAGCCCGCCGCCTCAAGGCGAGAATTGTCTTAGCCCTGCGAGTTGCAGAACGTTGCAATTGTGTTCCACCGTCTCAGATGGCCTATACACTGATGGTGTAGGCATGGGTTGTGTCAATGCAGAAGAGAATGCTGATGTTCCGTACTGCGGCCATTTGACACGCGCGCAGGACAGCGCATCGTGCGATTATCAGGATAAGAATCCGCGCTGCGTTTGCCTGTAAAGGCATTACGCGACCTGTTCGATTAACAGGTCAAGCGCTATGCACTTTGCCATATTTCGGCGGTTGAATCCAGGGATAGCTGACTTCAGGTGAAGCGCTGATTTCTCCCAGATTCTGCCGTTATGGACGCATATGTTTTTGTATTTCATTTTTTTATCTCCTTGTACTTGTTGTACAAATTTTATTTGAAGAAAAATCTATTCTGTTAATTCGTTCAATTAATTCTTTTAGAAAAGAGTAAGAGATGGAATTGTTGATGATTTTTCTTATGTTTAGTTATTATTTATATGAGGTAGTATTTAATTTTATTGTTAATCGCATTCGTTCGATTCACCTATTGTGTCTCGTGGGTGTAATTTTTTGTCTGTTGCGTAGTGCGCTGCGCCGAAGTGTATTTCGACCTCGTGCAGTTCAAGGCCGTATGAACGGGCGCAGTATGCGAAAAGTCCGCTTGGATCCACTCCTGCGTTTTCAAGCGCTTTCTTGATGCGCGTTTGAAGGACGTCAGGGTCTTCCATATGATGCTGCGGTTGCAAAACTACTCGCATTTCAATATGGCGTGGTTTTCCTGCTTCAAAAATCGGGTCTTGTCCATTCAAATACAGATTCGTGCACTTATCGATATGAGCATATCTGACAAGGTTCGTATCACTATCAAGAGATAGTATTCGTCCTACAAGGTCGAGCTGCTCTTGGCTAAAGTTGAGGTCTGTTAGAATTTCGCGTGCTGCGCGTCCGATATACTCAGCCATATTACTTTACCCTTATCGTCTCCAAATTGCGCGGAGCTACTGTCTCGATGTGGCCCATCTTGTGGATGGCTGATGCCAAGTCGAGAACTTTTGAGCTCTCGCCGTGTTGGACGATGACTTTTTTCGGCCTTGGCTGGCATTTGAATATGAAGTTCATGAGTTGTTTTCTGTCTGAATGGTCGGAAACTGCTACTTTGACGACTTCCATTTTGACTTGTATGACTTCTTGTTTGGTGCCTTCTTTGAACACGAGTTCGCGGTCTCCCGAGAAGATTCGTTTTCCAAGGGTTCCTTCAGGCAAATAACAGGTGAATATGAGCAGGTTCTTTGGATTGTCCGCGAGGTTCTTGAAGTATTCGACGGAAGGTCCGCCTACCATCATTCCGCTTGTGGCCATGATGACCGCGGGGCCTGCTTCTTCGATGACTTGTTTTCTTTCTTTTGGCGAGCCTACTCGTTTGAATATTGGATTGAGGAATGGGTTTTGGTCTTTGTGGAAGATGTTCTTTCGTAAAGTCGTATTAAGGAATTCAGGGTATGCTGTGTGGATGGCCGTGATGTCGAATACCATTCCATCAACATATACTGGCATTGGTTCAAGTTCTCCTCGTTTGACCATGTTTTCTATCATGACCATGACGTCTTGGGCTTTTCCTGAACCAAGAACTGGCATCAGTACTTTTCCGCCGCGCTTGATTGTTTCGCGGATATAGTTGCAGAGCATGTCGTCTGATTCTTTGGTTGGAAGTCCTATGTCCATTTTTCCGCCGTATGTTCCTTCTATTATGACTGTTTCAAGGCGGGGGAATATCGTATTGGCAGGATCGAATAGGACTGTTTTTCCGTACTTCAAATCGCCCGTGTACAAAAGATTGTGCAGTCCGTTTCCTATGTGCAAATGGCACATGCTTGAACCTAGGATGTGTCCTGCGTTGTAAAGCGTCAATCGAACATCCGGCGTGATGTCTGAGACTTCTTCCCAATTAAGTGTGATGCAGTGCTTGACGAATTCCTTGACATCGTCTGTGTCGTAGATTGGTTCTTTGTTTTCTGATTTGGAAATCTTGACCATATCTAGCATAAGAAGCGCAGCTACATCTCTTGTGGGTTCAGTGCAATATACTGGTCCTCTGAATCCCATTTTGTACAAATATGGTATGAATCCTGAATGGTCGAGGTGTGCGTGCGACAATACTATCGCGTCGAGCTGTTGGATGTTGAATTCCGGCGCGTCAAGTATCGGGTATGCTTCTGTTCCTTCTCCTGCCACGTTTACTCCGCAATCGAGCAAGATTCTTGATTCTGGCGTTTGAAGGAATATGCAGCTTCGTCCGACTTGTCTTGCGGCTCCAAGATGGGTTACTCTGACCCATTCGTTTTTCTTCTCTCGAAGCCATCCGTCGTATATTCGATGGCCTATCTTGTCGAGGAATTTTCGTCGGTAGTCTGAATTCTCGAAAAGGACTGCTCTTATGTTATCTATTATCTGCGAGCGTAATGCCGGCATTCGGCGTATGAATGGAACCCAGAGCGTTTTTTCTCGTATTTCTCGAAGAAGGCTTCCTTGTTTTCCTATTGCAAGCCCTGGTTTTTCGGCTTCTATTATGACTATGCTTCTTTGGGCGTCGAATAGTATTTGGCCAACTCCGCTTTCTTCAGGCAGGATTTTCTTTATTTCTTTCTCTGCTTTTTCCGGGCTTAGCGTGACTGTTGGATCCATTCGTAGCTCTACTCGTTTCTTGAATTCTTGCACTATTTGGCGGATTAGGCCTTTGTCATCTAGGAAGAATTCTTTGTCTTTCGTGTAGAGCACTATGTTGGCGCCTTCGAATGCCGCGTCGCTTACTTTACTCGCGGGTACAAATTTTAGTATTTCTTTGATGATTTCTGCCATAGAGAACCTTTATGTGTTGGCAATTATGCTGGAATTGGTATGTTGAGATCTTTTTGGACGGCGACTTTGATGCCTTTTTCGTCTAATACCCAGACGTCTATTCCGTTTCCTGTCGCCGTGTCTCGCTGTAATGCGACTGTTATTGCTTTGACTGCGAGCTTGATTCCTTCTTCTACGCTAAGGCCTTTCTTGAAGTTTGCTTCAAGGGCGCCTATTGCGAATATGCTTCCTGAACCATCTGATACGTAATCTTCTATTTCTGTGATGCTTCCATCGATTCCAAGGTCGTAGAGGTGATTTCCGTCTTTGTCTGAGCCTGCTAGCAGGAACGCGACTATTCCGGGAACCATGCTTGGCCTTCTTAGGTTGCTGTAGAGCATTCCTGCAAGAAGGTTTGCTGTCTCTTTGACCGAGCTTGTTCTTAATGTTTGTAAATCTTTGAGCTTGATTTCTGCCCTGATAAGTTTGACCAGAAGCTGTGCGTCGGATACAAGGCCCGCCATTGTGACTGCCATGCTATCTGTTATTTTGTGTATCTTTTGGGTGTGCTTGTTGACGACGAATCCCGCGGTAGCACGCTTATCTGCGGCAAGGACGATGCCGTCTTTGCACACTATTCCTATAGTGGTTGTTCCTTTTTGCACTTTCAAATCGTGTTCCATTGAGAATCTTCCTTAAGAAGTATCACCCTCTTGTAAAATACTTTGTATCAGGTAGTATATAAAGCTTTCGGTGTTTGAGGGTGTGGGACAGAAATAGTTAATCTTTGAGGATGATGATGTAAGCTCGGCGGCCTATGTCTTTTTTCTGTGCGTCGATTTTGGCACCATTGCCATATG
>JAGVZE010000012.1 GCA_018302815.1 Candidatus Woesearchaeota archaeon | reverse complement strand
TAAGCCAATTAACACTTTATGAATTCGCCTCGCCTAATACCCCGCAGCTTGCTGCGGAGCGAAGCGGTGGGATAGGCGAGGCGCACAAGTAACTTTATTCTGATCGACACATCCTTCTTCGAGCCTTTATCGACGGTGAATTCAAGGCTGTCAGCCTCCAAAACATCCTTTGAGACAGTATTGTTGCCCGAACGCAAATCGCTTAGGAACAACTTGACATCAAGCGATGAATCACCATTATTGCGCACCGTAAGCGTTCCAACAGGGTTCAAATGCACTGAGGATGAAACCTCAATAACAGGCACGAAAATCGTCACGTCTGCCGTTAATGGAATAAGAAAACCTTCCCTGAAATCAGGGCTTGACTCAAACACTTCCTCACCTACACGCAACAAAGACATTCCCGGCTTGACATTCGGACCTTCAACACCGTCCATAACTTCATCCGGCGCTCCCCACATGACCCTATCGACCACCACTTCGCCATTCAATAACGCTACAAAACTATCGCTATTGCCCAAAGTCAAAGTTTCTTCGTGGTCAGCCAAACGCCAATCGGCATTGTCTTTCTTCTGCGACCAGCCGGTATCCGCTATCAAATAAGACCCGCTTGGCTGCACAATAGTTCCGGCAGGGATAATCGCGTCCTTTTGAGAATTCTCTGTCGATATAACCCATCCTGAGATGTCCATTGGCTCAAACCCTGTGTTTTTCAGCTCCACAGCCTCGCCCCCGCTCTCAGTTCCAATGGGGTCATAAAGCACCTGCGACACCACCATATCCGCGCTCACGCACGCGACTGCGAGCAGAGCGGCCATAATCCACGCTTTCGTTTTACTCATCAAAATCACCTCGAGAAAAACGCTCACGCGACCCTTAAAGAACTCATCGACGGAAAACATGGAAAGATTACGGACCAGTTCAGAAAATACAAAGATAAACGTCAAAAATCCAGAATGAAGCAATGCCTCTTGTCGATAGATTTGTTCGGCAAATCAAGAACGCTAAAATAAAAAAGCATACAACCATACGGCTCCTCATTACGCTGCTCCCAAATCTTTTTTACCGCCCAATCGCGCGATTCTAAATCCGCAGGAGGCCTATGCAGTTCAGCCCCCCAAAACACGTACGACTCTGCAGGAAACCTTGTTCTTATGACTTCAGAAAGATTGTCAAGACTTAGCAGCCCGCCAGACTTGTAATCTGACGCGTACTTGCCCCCATACGTGAGAAAGACCCTTCCTGACCAATAGGGACTATACAAGTCCAGCTTACTTCCTGTCGCAATGATATCCGGCCTATGCACCTCTGCAGGCAAATTTGGCTGATCCACAAGAACAACATGAGCCAAGCTCAAATCAGACAATCGTTTATCCCGCCTTCGAGCATACTTTGCATCCCTGTCATAAATTCCATACGCATTATGAGGGTGCACTGCGATGAATACCGTGCGTTCAGCCATTAGAATCTCACCTACACATCATCAAAAAACAAGGAAAAATAAAAAGAGTAAAAAGAAAAAACTTACTCAGCTCGTCTTCGCACAAGCGCGCTGACCATCAAGACCAACGCGACAAGCACAGCCACGCTCACAACTGCGAGCAAGGCGACATATGCCGGACTGTCCGTGAAGCTCGATGTCTTCTTCGGAGCGGATATGACGCTTCCTGCTGGAGGCGCGGTCACAACCGGAGGCTGGGTGAACGTTTGAGGCGGAGTCGAAACAGAACCGCTTTCGGTCTCTTCGCTTTCAGCGTCACAGTCTTCAACAGTCAAGTCCACAGTAGCCTGGTTGCTCTGGGCGGTGTTTTCAAAGAAGCTTCTTACTTCAAATCGCACAGCGCCACGCTTTTGGCCCGCTGGAACCGGAACATCGAATGAAACTGAAGCTGAATCGTCCTTGTCAAGCTCGAGGTCCTGAACCTTCTTCTCAAACTTCAAGTCAGCAGATGAAACAGAGACAGCAACACGCTTCTCGTCACGCTTACCCTGATTGAGCAGGCTCACGGTCAATTTGACACTGGACGGGTCGCAGTTCGAGACACGGCTTGGAGCTACTTCAACGCCGCGGATCTGCACGTCATGGGTCAAGCGGACAACTTCCATCTTGAAGTTGAGGCCTTCGCCCTGAAGCGCGCCGTTCGCATCGTTGCTTGTGACACGGATGTCGATAGAGCTTGACTTGTCGTCAGCTTCTTCGTCGATTTCCAAGTCACAGGTTATCTCGTCAGTCTGGTCAGCGTCGAGGTCGTCAATATCTTCCTCGTCGCAGTCAACTTCAACCTGGTCATCATCGCTTGACTCTACGTCAACACGGATGGTTGGGAATGAGATGTCGCCAATCTTTTGGCCATTGCGGTCGTCTTCAGCGAATTTGTTCTCGACTTCGATAGTGAGCTGGCAGTCCTGGCCCGGCTTTAGGTTCTTGACCTTGTCGCCATCGCTCACAGTGTCGGTCTTAGTGTCGCACTCGATTCGGACTTTCTTGATCTCAAGCTGGTTAACAGCCTGCATCATTACATTGCCCGTTGCGGTCACTTGAGAACCGTTCGAAAGAGTTCCTGTTAAAGTGAAAGTGCCAACATTGATAGCCGCTGGCTTAAGAGTGGTGGAATCGATACCTGGGTGGTCAACTGGGATGTTTCCAACAACAGAAATTGTAGCCTGGCTATTCGCCGAGACAGTCGCTGGAACAGTTCCGTTCCTCAAGTTATACTTCACATCAGCAGCAAAAGTCACCGCGATGTTAGAAAGTGTTTGGTTATCATTGTTTGTCAAAACGATAGATGAAGTCGCGTTCTGGACACGGTCGATAGTTTCGCCGCCAAACGTAGGACTTCCTACCTGCAAAGCGCTCGCGCCGATAGCTAGAAGCGCAGCCAAAATTACGAACATTGAGATTCGTTTCATTGTAGTTTTCCACCCCGATAGGTATTAGTTACTACTACTGCGAAGGGTCTGATATTTAAACATTTCGGTTTTGTTAGCATTGGTGAGTGGCGAAAACAGGTGCTTTTTATTGATTCGTGAAGAAAGTTTATAAAGGAGTATATAAAGGGCGGACGACGGCGGGACGGATGGATGGCACGTAGGGCAGGACGGCTTGACGGTGGACGGCAAGTACGGAGAACGGCGGGACGGACGACGGTAGGATGGCTGGACGGCCGTAGGAAGTTGGACTAGGATGGAAGACGGTAGATTGGACTTCTGAAATAGGTCAGAAACATTACGAACTTTTCGACGATGAGTTCAAAAAGGGGAAAAGAAAAGAACAAAATGTGCCGGGGTAGCCTAACCTGGTAAGGCAACAGCTTGAGACGCTGTGTCCCTTTGGGACTTCAGGGACTTAAGAACCTTGCGGTTCTTGAGTTCATCGGAAATCCGCAGAATTATTAATGATTCATGCGGATTTACCGAGATTCAAAAACCTTTCGGTGTCTAAAGCCGTTGGGATGAAACTCCCTGCCCCGGCGCACTTATTTCTTCTTAGAATTCTTAACTTTTCTTGCAGTATCTGCCAAGAACTTCAAATCGTCAGCTGCGCACTTCAATTCATCCACTTCATGCATGGCATCTTTGACCATGCCTTGTTCAAGCTTGTGCGCCTTCACGTCGAACTGAACTTGCTCGTGAACTTTGTGGGCGTGAGCCTTATCCAATCTTGCAGAACGAGCATCCCTTGCCATGCCCTTACTAATAGACTTGACCTTGCGCCCAACCTTACGAGCAGTCTTTCTTACACGTCCAAGAACTGCAACCTTACCTCTTGCCTTCGCAAGAGCCCGACTCACTTTTTTCATACAGATGCATAAGAAAACGGTCTATATATAGTGTGTGGTTTGAAGGATAGCGGGCAGACAATCAGTTCGTTCAGCGCATTATGGTTGAAGTATTATTCAACTACTCATCAATGCTTGTGCTGCCTTGTAAAAGCAGTACAGTTTAACGGCGTCTCCAAGCAGCGAATAGGCATACATCGTTGGCCGAAGATGGAATGGACGTTCTGCCGCTTCGAGAAGCAAATCCAGCTCGCGAGTGTGCTGGAGCATACCAAATGGAAGCGATAACTTGAACCAAGTCTGAACTGAGTATCCTTCCCTTGATTCTCTTGCCCGTTCTTCAAGCCGCTTTTCAGCTTCTTCTTTGGTTATCCTTCTTGGTTCTTGATACATTGATCCGCACATACAATGCAGGCAAAGTATTAAATATTTAGACTTTTTGTTGAAATTTAAACTAATAACTGGTAAAATGTTGACACTGCAAAAAACGACAGATGCTGTAAAAGAGGAGATTGAACAAGACTTATATCTTTTAGACCTTCTCAAACAAGACCTAATCAATGTCAGTGCGCTCGCACGTCAGTTTCTGCCCAAGATAAAAAAAGAAAATCCAAAAGCGACACCAGAATCGATTTTCGTCGCAATCAAACGATATGTTGAAACAACAAAAAAAGAAAGCGTGTCAGAGTCAATGAGGGAAATTCTAGCAGGATCCAAGTTATACACAACAAATGATGTTGTTCATGCCACGCTCAAGAGAAACAATGAAGTTTCTCGTAAACTCGCAGAGATATCCAAACTCATCAACTGGGAAGACGACGAAGTATTCTTTGTGAACCAAGGCTCCGGAGAAATAACGGTTATTCTTGATATGAAAAATTCAGTATTTCTAAAAGATTTACAAAAATACGAAATTGAACGAACAGAGAACCTCACAATAATCTCGGTGCGCGAAACCCTTCAAAAAGGGAAACCTCGCTCGATTGATGTTCCCGGAGTCTATGCCTATTTCATGAATCGGCTATCACGCAAAAGCATCAACATTATCGCGGTAACTTCAACATACACACAAGTGACGTTCGCATTCAACAAAAACGACTTCATTCGTGCATACGAAACACTCCAACAGTCCATCGATTATTTCAGAAAAAGGACGAAGTGATTGGCACTATTCATCAACCGGCTTCTGCTCAGCCTGACTTGACAAAATCTCTTGCGCGCGCTTTAGCGCCTCTTTCATTGAAGATGCCAGGTGCAACAGTACTTATTCATTTAGAGGTTCTGATATGCTATGCGGATTGTCTGACTTATGCTGCCCGTCTTACATCTGCTGATTGTTCTAATTCTTTAAGCGCGTTGGAATACCTATTGTCTTTTACTTCATCCAAACGCACTGCAAGTTCATACAAAGTCCATCCGGCGTATTTAGATCTCATTTCTGCCTGCAGAAGTCCAATTACGATCTTTCTGGATTCAAATATCGTGCTAAATTTTTCGTTCATGGATGAATTCTCCAAACAAGCAGCATTCCACATCAATAATGTTTCAATAAAGCTTGACAATTCATCTGATTTGATATCGTGCCGAATTCCAAAAGTACTCACTTTTTTGAGGGATTCAAGTCCTGCCATTTTTGCGTCTCTCGCATAATTCTTTATGCGCTCCATAGACAAAGCGCCAGTTATACGTTCCGGCTCTCTGAACGAGGGGTTGAGTTTTCCAATCATGAATGCCTCATTTTGAAGTGGTGTTCCCCTTACTCGTACAACTATCACGGAAATACCCTTCCATTCTCTGAAGAATAGCAAGTTGCTGCCAAGCAGACTTTTAAGAGTCTTGCTAGTATCTTGTGAATATGATATGAATAGAACTTCATCAGATGAGCGAATATCCGGCTGAATCAATTGAGGCGTCCTTGAATCATGCGCGTATTTTGAAAATATCGTATGAACAACTGCAGGAGTATAATTGTTATTTGATTCATACATTCTAATCGGCGCTATATTTCCCGGGTATTGGCCAAAAATCTCCGGAAAATTCACATCAATCCACGCATCTCCTCCCTGTTCTCTTACGTGCTTAATCATCTTGAATACGTCATTATCCGCTTTGTAAATATTAAGAGTCTCGGGCGGTATTTTGATATCAGCTGGAAAAACAGACCTCATTTTTTCTCTTAACATCTTGAGATTGCTGTCCAACTGTTTACCTGTTTTGATAAGGTAGACAGGCAAGCCCTTTGCCTGCGCAAAAAATTCAAGCACCCGTTGAAGTTCAAATTCAATTTCCTTAGTTAGCTTACGTTCGGTCAAGAAAACGCCGGTAATCTCAGTGTTATCCATATCAAAAGATACCTCATTGTATTTGCCCAAACATAAACACACAAGCATGAATTCTTTTAGGCTGCATTTTTCTTGAGTGAACGCCGGTATTTGCGTGTCTTCTTGGCGCAGTATGCGAATTCTCCTCAAAATAGCATCAACCATCGTTGTTGATTTCATTGCAGCGTCTTCAAAATAAAGTGTTTCAAGCGTTTTAGCTCTGAATAAGATACCATCGCCAGCACTCGCTCCACTGCGAGACATTCCGTAATATAATTTCGGACAGTACGGCGCAATTATGCTTCCACCCAATTTTGCTTCTGTTTGGGCAAAACCTCTGCTTGCAGCTTTACGAGTCTCTTCGGCTATAACCCTCACCAATAAAAATCGAGGCACAGTCCACCATTCACCTGTTGAACGCGGTTGAATGTTTGCAGGAGTTGATAACTTGGGCGGGGTTGGCTGGCTTGTCACTAGTAGTTGATTGATGGCTTGTTCAATCGTTCCTATTAGTTTTGCTGATTGATTCTGGTATTCTGTAAATGACAATTGTCTTCCCGCAACTTCAATACTGTTCGATTTCAGATTAAAATCAGCACTCAATGATTTTGCCTGCGCCATGAACGTATCGTTGCTTGCTCCAAATACTTTGAGAT
Source organism: Candidatus Woesearchaeota archaeon (assembly GCA_018302815.1). Lineage (GTDB taxonomy): Archaea > Nanobdellota > Nanobdellia > Woesearchaeales > ARS49 > JAGVZE01. The sequence goes on along the minus strand of JAGVZE010000012.1, from coordinate 64,678 downwards.
TGCCAAGAATATGCTCCACGTTACTCCAGTGTTGCGCCATACTGGGATAATACAGTGCAGATCCTGTTGAAATCGCATTATTCAAATTTGTATTCAGTTCGCTAATGTTTAATTTAAGAATATTTACAAGCCGCACATCTTCGTTTGATAGTTGCGCCATTCAGACGTTATAATGTATAAACCTATAAAAAACATCCGTGTTTCCTAAATTTGTAATGCGATATCAGTTATTAGTGAATATCTATGAATTTGTTAACTGGCAGGTGTGCGGTTCTTACTCATCAACTGGCGTCTGTTCAGCCTGACTTGACAAAATCTCTTGCGCGCGCTTTAGCGCCTCTTCCATAGACGAAGCCAAGTGCAAACCATAAAGGTTGCGCGCGAGCTTCTCAACTGCCTCTTTTTTAGATTCGTCCATACTTTTTTGGTTTTGCTTATCATATATAATGATTATGGGGCGAAACTCATCCCTCGAAATCTTTTTAAACAACAGACGTTGTGTGAATGACATGAACAAACTCTTAATCGCGCTTGGCGTCTTAATTTTAGTCATTGGCGTTGGAGCATACATGGTTCTTGTCCCGCCATCACCAACTGACGCGCTCCTCTATATTGAACGCGGAACAGTCGAAGTCAACCTAGGTTCAGGCTGGCAGGCAGCAACGCACGAAATGGAGCTTACTGCAGGAAACGCCATCAGGACAACCGACGGAGAAGCTCTCGTCGTCATCCGAGAAAGCGAATTCGTATACCTCGAACCGAACACCGAACTATCGCTCGATGAAGTATCAGGTAAAAAAGTCATGCTAACACAAGCAGCAGGAGAAACCTGGAACAAAGTCAACAAGCTAACAGGCGTTGAAGAATTTGAAGTCAAAACGCCAAACACAGTCGCAACCGTTCGAGGAACAAGCTTCATAATCAACGACAACGAACTTCTAGCAGAAGAAGGAGTCGTAGACTTCGCATCAGGACCGCAGAAAGTCACAGTAAAAGAAATGCAAAAAGCACTGCGTTCAACAATGGAAGCGCAAAGCCTCACACCGCAAGATCGCGCGCGATTCGACAAATACAAAGCAGCATACCTCAAAACACTCAAGATTCTAAGAGAAAGAGAAATACAAAAACGACCATTCCTAATCAAAGCAGCATCCACAAAAGGATATTCATACCAGAAAATCCTCGACACGCTAGAACAAGTCGACAACGACCCCAACCCGGTTGAAGACGGCTATCTCAACAAAGTACCGAGCATTTACAAGCCCCAAGTGGACAGAATATACAAGCTCACAAAAGAAATCAAGAACGTCAAAAAGTTCCAGCTCGCAACCGCATCAACATCACTTTGCGCGCGAAGCGGAAAATGCAGAATATGGGCCGCGTGCGGACAAACCTCAGACCAGCTAATGACTGACGGCCTTGGCACTGGCTGTGTTGATGCGTACGCCGCCGCATCAGCTAGCATAAGTTACTGCGGACACTTCACAGTCGCACAAGGAGGGCAGGCGTGCAACTATCAGGATAAGACCCTCCAACAAAGATGCATCTGCCCATAAAACGAGTCCTTGTACCAGGACTTCTAAGCATATTTTTTGTTATCCTACTTTTCTACGCAGGAATATTCGCCACACCACAAGCGCGTATGCAAGATAGGCTTTACGGACATTCCGCCCTTGAAAACATAATAATACTCGCAATAGACGATCAAAGCATACAACAGATAGGACGCTGGCCGTGGAACAGAACAGTATTCGCAAACGTCATAGACCATCTTCATTCTGCGAAAGCAGTCGGCATAGACGTCGTCTTTTCTGAACAAAGCACGAGCGATGCGGACCAAGCACTCGCCGATTCAATCAACCGCTCAAAAAACGTAGTGCTCGCGGTTGAACACACTGAATTCACCCAGGCAAATGGAATCACGCCAACACATTCACTGCTTCCACTGGCTGAACTTCGCGAAAACGCGCTCGCGCTAGGAACAGTAAATCTAATCACAGACCCCGACGGAGTCGTGCGCTCAGCGCACAACAACGTAAACAGCGAATATCTGCTCTTCGCAGAAGCAATCGCCAAAAGCATAACTGATGTCAACGCTCCACGGCAAGACCGTTTGTACATAAACATGGCAGGGCCGAAACAAACCTACAAAACAATCCCGGTTTTAGACGTAATCTCAGGAAAAGTTTCTGACAGCGCATTCGAAGGCAAAATAGTCCTAATCGGCGCCACAGCGCCAGACCTTCACGACGACCATTTCGCGCCCCTATCAGGCGGAGCGAAAATTCCCGGAGTTGAAATCCAAGCGAACCTAGTGCAAACCATACTTTCTAAGCAGCACATAACTCCGCAAAATACTTCGGTGAAATTAACAGCAATAATCATCGCGGGACTATTAATGATACTGGTGCTTACCAGACTTAACGCTTGGCTCGCAGCATTCATCGGCGCGCTAATGATACTCATCCACTTCATCATAGCAATCAAACGATTCGATGCAGGCATAATCTCTGATATGGTTTACACGCCGCTCTCAATAATAACCACGTATTCAGCCACTCTTGTAACGCTATATCTGCACGAAAGCAAGCAGAAAAAATACATCCACGACGCCTTTAGCAAATACGTCGCGCCAGAAGTCGTCTCGCAATTAATGAAAAACCCCGAGAAACTAAAACTCGGAGGAGATAGACGCGAGATAACAATATTCTTCTCAGACATACGAGGGTTCACAACATTCTCAGAACAACTAACGCCAGAAAAGCTGGTGCAACTACTCAACGAATATCTAACCGCGATGACCGACATAATAATGGACCACGGAGGAGTCGTCGACAAATACATCGGCGACGCCATAATGGCATTCTGGGGCGCGCCCATCGAACAGCCAGACCACGCGACAAGAGCCGCGAAAGCCACCGTTGCGATGCAGGACAAACTCAAGAAACTCCAAAAAAAATGGGAAAAAGAAAGATATCCGGTTGTTGAAATCGGAGCGGGCATAAATACCGGCCCAGCAGTAATAGGCAACATGGGCTCGCTCAACCGCTTCAACTACACCTGCATGGGAGACACAATCAACTTAGGCTCACGACTTGAAGGAATAACAAAAGAATACGGCGTCAAAACACTCATCGCCGAAAGCACACGAAAACAACTCGATGATTCATTTGTAACACGAGAACTCGATCTTGTGCGCGTCAAAGGCAAAAAAGAACCGATACGCATATTCGAACTTGTAGGAATGAAAGACAAACTTACTGACAAACAAAAACACACACTCAAACACTTCGAAGCCGGACTTGTCAACTACCGAGCAAAAGAATTCAAAAAAGCAATCGCTGATTTCGCCAAAGCAGTCCACGAAGGCGACAAAACATCCACGATCTACATCGAACGCTGCGAACACTTCATCAAAGAACACCCAGGAAAAGACTGGGATTGTGTCTGGGTCATGAAGACGAAGTAAGACGGCTGTAGGAAGTAGGACGGACGACGGCAGGAAGTAGGAAGGCTGACGGCGGGACGGACGACGGCACGTGCACAAACCTTTATAAATGGCTACTCTGGCTTTAGACAAATGGACGAAGCTTTACGCGCGTTGGAACGAGAAGCTTCAAATAACCCTTCTGCGCTTGTACGGCTCGTTGCGCTTGTCAAACACTCCGGCGGTCTTCCGTACGCTACAGAGTTTTTCACTGAAAAGCCGACGAGCACGGTTCGAAGAAGCGTTTACACTGCGCTCGGAGGCTTCTACGTAGAACCAATACAAGACGAATACTTGGGTCCTGCCTGGCAATTATACAACCTGCCCGTCAACGGTGAGACGTGGAATCTTGTTTATGGCAGAAAACTTTTTAAGTACAAAAATGGCGAAAATATCAGAAGAACTGCTGACCAGCACTTAGAATACTCGCTTGCAGGATTGGACATGAACCCAGGAGGAGTTGTCATCGCGAGCACGCTTGTAAAAGGAAGCATTGACCTTGCAATGTTTGAACACAAAGACGCTCCGTTACTGAGCAGTCCAGTGGCAGAGTACCAAAAAGATCAATCCGAAGAAACACAATACCGGCGTATCGCTGGAAAGATCGCCTACACCGGTGAGCAGGCGATTCTTGAAGATATCGCACTCAATCGAACACGACATTCGCGAACAGTCATTGCTCCCGCGCTTGATAACGATTATCTTACGCTTGCATTCGATCAGCCAGAAGACGAGATTGGAACCCTTGAGCATATACCTGACAATGTTATACCGCTCCTCACTGAACTTTTTGGACGAGACTACCCGAGAATCATTCCAGCAATTCAATACTTTGCCGAACGAACACGTGATGGAGATTTGAGCTTAGTCATTCTTTGGACACTTCCGTTCATAGATAGGTCAACCCCGTCACAGCGGTTCTTGTCGATGGAATGCTACAGACGCCTCGATGGTTTCCTAATCAACTGCAGCGACAAAGTCGTCAGCAGTGGGCCCGCCGTCGGATGGCGCTTAGCGCAAAAAGTAGTACACAACATTTAACTACAAACTTTTCTTATTCATCTTAATGAAACACGCAAGCCACAATCTCAAACTTGCAGCGGCAATATACGAAACAGTGCTCGCTTTGCCTTTCTTTGGCGGATTCATCATACTTTCACTCCAATGGTCGCCGCTTGCAGTAAGCTTGATACTTGGCGTTGTCGGACTCGCATATTCCCACAAAGAACACAAAAACAACACGGGACATATCGTACAGATGATGGCAGGAGCCCTTGGCTGGATACCACTAGTAGGATGGGTCCTGCACTTTGCCGCAGCGCTAGTGTTATGGATAAGCTGGGCGCTGGATTAAGATTTCAAATATTTCTCAAACCACTTTTTAGCTTCTCTTAAGTTTTTAACGTAGAATGAAGAAAAATCAAGCTCTTTTTTCGAAAAAGTGTGCCCGACCGCAAGAGTTGTGATGCCCGCATTCATCGCAGACATAATGCCCCCTGGAGAATCCTCAAGAACTATCGCGTCAAGCGGGTCAATTCCAAGCCGTTCAAGGCACACCTGATACGGCAAAGGGTCAGGCTTTCTTCGTTCAACCATATCGCCAGTTATCACCGTGTCAAAAAACCTATCAAGGCTGAACTTTTTGAACGCGAACTCCTGCATCCGCCTGCCGGATGATGTGACAACCGCAAGCTTATGCTCCTGCTTAAGCCAACCTGCAAGCTCCTCAAAACCCTCATAAAGCCGCAAACGCTCGTGCGCTATTTTCTCAAAAATCCCCATATGTTCATCTACAAGCTGTCCGACAGTTCTGTCTGGAATATCATATCGTTCGATAAGATACGCGAACGCGACAGCATTCGAACACCAAATGAAACGCTCGGCATCCTTCTCATCTAGCTCGATTCCATGCTGCATGCAATGAACTGTTTCAGCTTCCTTGTACACTTTCAAAGAATCAAGAAAAGTACCATCCATATCGAAAAGAACCGCTTTCACATAGACGGTGTAGATTTGAAAGTATAAAAGAATTACGAAGAACAACTATCTATCAAACTAATAACCTAAAACCAGTTAAATAAGGCTTGCTAAGATTATATTATGGCTGATGTCATTATAGGAAAAGGAAACCTCGAAGGAAAAGGAGTCTATGCAGCACGAGATTTCAGAAGAGGCGGAATAGTGATAAAATACGCCCTCAAACGGCTGACCAAGAAACAATATGACGCTTTGCCAGCATCAGAAAAACAATTCACGCATACACATCACGGAATAATATATCTTTACTCATCACCAGAACGATACGTGAACCACTCAAACGTCCCAAACACCACCCAAGACCTTGAAAACCAATGCGACATCGCGCTTCGCGACATCAAAAAAGGAGACATGATAACGACAGATGCGACGAAGGATGACGTTTCTTGAATTGTTCACTGCTTGTTCACAAAGCATAAATAGTCTCAACTGATTGAAAGTTCTATGATGAAAATCGAAGATAAACTCTCCCTCATAGCTCAGAATTATGACGCGCAATCACCTAGTCAACAAACGGTTCAACAGGCGGCAGACCGGCTCAAAAACAGGTACACTCACGGAATGGGAACCGGCGCGCTTTTCTTCCCTGAACTACACGATCTCACCATTTTCTCTGGATCTCTTGAACAACACGTTCGGCAACCTTCGAAACTAGTTTTCTTCGATTACATAGTGGATGAACACAACGTTATTCAAAGAAATGGAAGCAAATCCGCAGGGTTGAAATTCCAAACGCTTGATGGAAAACTGAGTATGAGGCTAAGAAACGATGAACCATACGATGTTGTCGCTGACACTCGCATGGCTTGTTGGGGAGATCCTGATTGGACGCTCTTTGACATCCACATCCTGCCTACCGGAGAAACACCGCCGAATCTGCATTTATTCGCTCCCAAACGCGGTGTGATCTTTTCGCAACCATCCGTATCCTTGACCGGAGTATATTGCGACGGTATGAGAAATCACCGCAAAAACGCCATACTTCATCTTCCAAGATTGGATGAAGAAGGAGTCATCGCAAGCACCTGGCAAGCAGTCGCCCAAGAACTGAAGTTTCAATTAGAACCAACCGACCAACGAGTCAAGGGAGAAGTCGTAAAAGACAAACACGAGCAATACTTCTCAAATAATTGGTATTCCTTTGAAGCGAATGGAACACGCTTTGTATTGGGCGCGCTCAATCTTATGAACAAAGTATATATTGTTTCTGCAACATTCCAAACAGAGAAAGATAAACAATATTTCGAACGGCTTTTGCCTATCGTGCAGCACGGTGAGATATCAATCGATGGCAAACGAGTAGCGTTCACTCATCCTCGAGATGATTGGAGCAAACGAATATACACTCCTCCCTTAAAAGGAAATCAATTGACGTATAGAAGCAATTTCGCGCTCAGCTCAGAACTTGTGCCTTTTATGACTGCGCTGTTGAAGACAGATTAACTGCTTGCTAAATATCCCTTCAACACATTAATAGAACGTTTGACTTCTTCGATATTCTGCGGGGTCTTCAACTCTTTTCTCGCATACTCCATTATAGGCCGAACCGATTGAATTTTCCTTCCGAAACGTTCCATCCAATCATAACGCGGAAACATCCACATATGAAAATGATGCGCTGAATCCTCGTTCTGGAACAAGTATGCCTCATCAACATCAAGCGCGTAACGCATCCCCTCGCGAACGAATTTCAACACGCGCGGAAATTCCAAAAGCTCATCATCAGCCATCTCATCGATGCTCATAAAATGACGAATGCTAGACACGATGATAAAACCGGGATTGGAACCTCAAAATCCTGATACGCGACGAAACGATTCGCGCGAATTATAGACTCGCGCGGAGCGCAACCAAGACAGCCTGTCTCTTTCGACTTCCCATCATAGGATTCTATTTGCATTTGACATCCGTGTGATAACTCAATCCTGATTATTGGGGCTAAGTCTATTTAAAAATAGCACATTGTTCCGTATCAGGTTCGCATACTCTCTGATTTCCTTCCGGTAGTTATATGGTACGTATTTGGCTTTACACAGCTCGAACCAAGCCAACACTATGATGCCTGCAACAATCTTGGCTTTCAAAAGAGTCACGCGCGAAATGCCGGCTCGCTTGCATACAAGTTCATCGCTACTGTCTGTTTTAGCAAAATAATTCCCATAATCCAGAATGGTCGGTCCCCAAAAAGACTTACCAAAATCAATAATGCACTCTTTGTCTTTTGTTATTATGATTTGATCAGCATGCCAATCGCCATGAACAACACTCTGGTTCGAATCAAAAATTCGAGCAAAAAATTCTTTCAATTGGATTTTATTTTTACACCGCAGGCTTTCTGGCAAATGCGTCTTTACGTGTTTGAAGTCTGCACAAAAAGCTTTGAAATTGTATTTTCTAAAAGGCGCTCTATGCGCGTGCTGCGCTTCTGCATGGAACTCGCGGATAAGTTTAATCGCGAGTTTGTCTTGCACTTTTTTCTTCTTATGAGAAACATAGTCCATAAGAAAAGAAACAGTCCCTTTATTTTTACGGACCAGAAGAATCCTTGAAATTCCTATCTTTTTGCACACTGCATGAATGGCTTTTTGACGATCAATTTCTTTGATGAAATCCTTATGAATAGTTTTCAACACGTAAAATTCGCCTTTAGCCCGAGCCAGTTCTACTTTGGAGAGCGGCCACTGATGCAACACTTTGATAGGTTTCACATCGGACCAGGTTATTATGGGGGCCATTCATTCCGTTTAACACAATCCTGACTTATATATTCTTTTAATGTTATTTTTAATCTAGAATCACCTGCTATGATACTCATAATGTTTAGCGAAGTCCTTAACGCGCACGAACCTGTCTTTTCCCGCGCATTTTATACGTCTAATAAAATCCGTTTTCAGTAAATGTTTACTTGTCACTTCGACTTGAATAGTCGACCGCTTTATAAGAAATTCGTTTTGAACTTGTTACTTATGCTTTTTGAATCAATTCTCATCAGACACTTTCTGCATGAAATCCTTAACAACAGCAGTCGCTCTAACATCATCCTCATTATAATCAACAATGCGCTGCAGGGTCTCTCTCTTCTTTGTGTCCAAGAATTCAAGATAGAGCACAATGCTCTCCTGCGCGTCAGCCATGCCACGCCAAGAATAGCCCAAGAACTTGCCGATGTCTTTCAAAGAATTTGAAATAGTCGGGAAAGCAACGCATTTTTTCACGACAGAAAGCAGGTCAATCATATTCTTTGTAATCCCTGAAACATCAACGCCATACTTCTGCCCCAAACTACGCATATGCGTCGACTCGTACGAACTATAATGGTAAATCGGAGCTTTAGGATACTTCCTGATGAACTCAAAAAAGTCCATCATCATCTTCTTCTCGCCATCAATTGATTCTGACACAAACGGAACAAAACGCTCCTCGCCATTCTCTCGAACAAGAAGTCCAACAAGATAATCCACTTTCATCAGACCTTCAGGAGTTTCCAACTCGTCAGTACCTTCAAAATCCAAAAATATCTCGACATTCGACTTTGGAAGCTTCGGCTTTGAAATTATGACCGGCTTCTTCTCCACCCACGCCTTCGCGCTAAACTGAATCTTCTTGAACGTCGCAGGAGGAATGTCAACCTCCCCTGTGAATTTCGCCAAATCACTTGCTGATTTAACTCCCACTGCATTGAGCTTGCGCTTGACTTGCGCTCCAACATTCGGAACGATAGAAACATCATCCGCTTCGATTGCGCGCTTCAAACAATACGACTCCCAAGGCCACTTGCACAACTTCGCAGCAGGAGACACCTCTTTTCCTGACAAAACCTCGCGAATGCCCTTTAGAACTTCAAGCAAATCACCTTCGTAACGCTTGTATTCGTAATCAAAAGATTCCTCTTCGCGGTTGATAAGCGTGAACTTTTGCGGAACATAACCTTGCACCAACCCTATCAAATAATTATAAAACGCGCCCTGCAAAACATACTCGCGCTTGATGTTCTTCGCGCTTTTGATTTCTCTAATAGTATAGTGAAAATCACCGAATACACTATTGTGCGAATCATCACGCACAAGCACATCGACAACACCGTGCACATCATCCTTAAGAAAGAACAGCGGAGCTCCAGCGATAGATTTTGCGCCCTTAAAACAAGCTTCAAGAACCAATCGAAAACCAGACTCGCTAGGAACACGAACGGCAACAGCATCGCTGAACAAGTCAGCCAGAACCTTCTTCTCGTGCTCGATTCCACGCTCGAAAAGCAAATGCATATACTTGCTCTGCGGGTCCTTATCCTCAATAGGAGCGAAAGCCTCGCACCAAACCAAAAAAGGGCTGATAGAATAACGCATCACAGTGCCGCCAGTTATGGTCGACTTTTCTCTGTGCTTGCCAGCAAGACACTCGCTAAATAACACTTCTATCGCAGCCATATATATGCTTTCCAACCATATCTTTATAAATTCCTATGCTCATTCTACTGAATAAAAGAGGAATGATGAAACACCAGATATACATTTATCTAAGCTTTTTTCTCGTCACTTTTTTCGCACTTTTAAGCGTTGAAAACCCAGAATCAACAGGCGCTGCAATCACAGAAACCGAAGACACATACGCATACACGCTAAACCACATAATCAACAATAATCTTGGAACTTACGCAGTGCAATTCCCAACAGGCTCTTGCGCAGACACTGCAGCGCAACTTTACGATACATTAGCGGCAACCCCCCTCGAAGTCACCGCAGGATACAGCACACTTGGAAAAAACAAAGTCGCAAGCATTAATTTTGGAATGGAACGCTCACTTGGCAGCGTAGACATAGTCACCGGAGAATTAACCGGTCTATCTGAAGACGCGTTTGTTTCAATTGAAACACACACAACAATAAGAATGCCTCCCGGCGTTGCCCGTTTAACCTCACTTAACATGGATCTTTATGGCTACAACCTCGGTACATTTCGCATTACACGAGGGTCATTTAGCACTCCAAGCCTTGACTGCGAATTCGTAACAAACGCAGGCAACGCACTTTGCGAGTGCAGAGCGCACCCGCCAGAACGCTCAACAGTCAATTCTTGGACAGAAGCGTAGAAATACGGTAGGGCGGCAGGACGGCTGACGGCAAGACGGAATGACGGCAGGACGGCAAGACGGTAGGACGGAATGACGGCGGGAAGTGGGATGATAATTGATACTTGTGCGCAGAAAGGTACGACATAATATTTATATAGCAACATTCATTTAATAACATAGAAAAAGAGGTGTATATAATGCATAAGAAAGGAGCATTAGAGCTTTCTATCACTGCAATTGTCGTTCTTATTATCGCTATCACTCTTCTTGGACTTGGAATTGGCTTCATCAAGAAACAATTCGGCGGAGCCACAGAAATATTCACCCAAGAATTCCAACGAATCAAAGGACAATTAAGAGAACAAATCAAAACAGGAGAACTTCTTGTCTTCTCAGTTCCAGAACAAGTCGAAATAGGAAAGCCTGGAGCCATGGTCATTGGCGTTAGAAACACAGCGCAAAATCCTGACACAGGAAAAGTATGTTTCAGAGTAGAAGTCAAATGCATAAGACCATTCACCCCTGGAAGCTATTGCGACCAATCAAACTCACAAAATGACGTCGGCGTAGGCGGGTTCGATGCTGAAACAGGAGAACCAGTCGCATCGAATAGAAACTGGTATAGATCCATACTTGGTGAATTCGACCTTAGAAACTTCGAAGGAGAAGTCTACGACGCAGAAATGCTAGTTCGAGGCGTACGCCCAGACACGTACAGCATGGAAGTCAACGTCTACAAAGAACCGGAAGATAGAGGATGCGCAGACCAACAATTCGGCACCAACTACCAACAATCCGCGCTCTACTCCACAAAATCATTCACGCTAAAGGTGGTCTAAATGGTTAAGCCAATGAAAAGACGACTGGCAGCACATGAAGAATTCGAAATAATGAAGCTCGTTTTAGACAAATTCCTCTGGATAGGAACATTCCTCATGGGCTTTGGAATCTACAGCGCACTAGCTTACGATGTAGTAGACGGCGCATGGTACGTAGGAACAGGAGCACTCGTAATGGTGCTATTCGCCTGGTTCATAGTGAAAGAGTTCGAATTAGTGCGTTAGACTGGAGTTTCACAATTCTTAAATAACACGTTGAACGCGCTAAATCCATGAACATTCTCACAGTAGGAGCAGGATTCGTAGGAGCGACCCACAGCGCGGTCCTCGCAAGCAACGGACACAATGTAGTCGCGTACGACTTAGACGACAAAAAACTAGCGGACCTCACATCAAGAGAAGCTGCGCGAATCGATTCACGTATTTATGAGCCTGGCCTTGCAAAACTCATACAACAAAACGAAACAAATCTAGCATTCACATCATACCTTCACGGCATAAATCCGAGCTCAATAGACATAGTCTTTCTATGCCTTCCAACACCGGCAGAAGAATTAGAACGCCAGCTCGAAAAACGATGCCTTTACGTCGCGGCAAAACAAGTGGCTGAACACTTCGCCACGCGAAACGAAGGCAGACAGGAAAAACACCTCTTATTCGTCAATAAAAGCACAGTACCAATCGGAACAGCAGCAACGTTGAGTGACAAACTAAGTGAATGGGGTCTTAAGAACTATGGAGTCGGCTCAAACCCTGAATTTTTAGTCGAAGGCAAAGCAGTCGAAGGAAGCCAAAAGCCAGACCGAGTAGTCATCGGAACCACAACCGAGCAAGACGACAAACTCCTAAGTAAACTTTACGGCAACATTGATTCGAACAGGATAAAACATTGCAGTCCATCGGACGCTGAAGCGATAAAACTCCTCTCAAACTTCGAGCTATTCAGCAGAATCGTGCTCAACACATACCACGTCATCGGACGATTATGCGAATCACGCCCAGACCTAGACATAGCTCGAATAGTCGAAGGAATCACAGCAGATTCAAGGCTTCCAAAATGGGGGCATTTCGACAGCCTCTACGCCGGCGGAAGCTGCTTTGACAAAGACGCGCGCAACCTGCTCAAAACATTACTCTCCTGTGAAAGCTCATCATACGCCGTAAGCTTCGTGAACGACGTCATACAAGGAAACGACGCGCAGCTCGCCCACTTTTACTCAAGAGCGCAAAAACAAGCAAGATTCAACTTTGAAGGAAAAACTGTCGCGATCCTCGGCACAGCATTCAAACAAGACACGAACGACGTACGAATGTCGCCCGCCATACCCATCACCAAATGGATGATTCGAGACGGTGTTCAAACAATCAGAACGTATGATCCGCAGGCATCCGAGAATTACGCAAAAACATTCAACGACAAACGCATCATCGTATGCAAAGACGAAGCGCAAGCCCTCGAAGGAACACAGGCAGCAATCATAGCAACAGACTGGCCAAGATTCAAATCACTTTCGCCACTAATCGAAGCGCAACAACGCCCCTACCTATTAATGGACGGCAGAAGAATGCTCGCGCCAAACTATCAAGACCTCGTAAGCAAAGGCATAGGAATCATCGCGGTCGGAAGCGTGCCGATGTTCCCTGAACGATAGCTGTGGGAAGTAGGAAGGCCGACGGCAAGTACGGAAGACGGTAGTATGACGGATGGACGGCAGAACGGCAAGACGGCGGGACGGACGACTGCATGAAGCAGGATGGAAGACTGCGGGACAGAACTTTTATAAATCGCGCCAGCATAATCAAGTTAAAAGAGGTCCCACGTGAAACGCTTCGCAGTCATACTATTATTGGTTCTCGCAGCCTGTTCTTCAGCCGAATGCAAAAAAGACCTTGATTGCACCGCAAAACCACTCAGCGCATTCACTCCATCCTGTGCTGAAGGAGTATGCCAATACAATCCTCTTCCCAATGTTTGCGGCAACGAAAAGTGCGACGCTTCTGAAAACCAATGCACATGTGATACTGATTGTGGAGCATGCGCAGGAGCAGTTCCGGGAAGCCAGTATCTAACGCAGCAATGCGTCAAAACAGAATGCACGCAAGACGTCAAACAAAACCTTGTGAAACCCGCCTTCGCAAGCCAAGAAGCCTCAAGCAGCGGAGACAAATTCAAACTCGACACGGCATACAGCCAGCCATTCAATCTCAAAAAAGATACGATGGGACTTACAATCACATTAAGCCTGCCATCAGCTCAAAACTTCGAGCACAACATCCTGCGCTTAGAACTCATTGGGCAAACCAAAGACAAAAGGACAATAACTTTAATCTCAAAAGAAGTGAACAAACACCTCTGGACACTAGGAAGCACACTCGAGGAAGAACTAGTGTTGGACTTCCCAACACCCGAACTCGAAGGAGAGCTTAGCAACTTGGTCCTAAAAGTTTACTACGAATTCACGCAAAAACAAAGCGGGAAATCAACAAAAAGACAAAGCACATTCCAAGCGACATTTAAGGACAAATTCGTATTTGTGAAACCAAACGCGCAATACCCCTGCCCTGCAAGCTGTGATGACAAAAATCCCGGAACACGAGACACTTGCAGCCAACAGACAGATTTCTTCTGCAAACACGAACCAATACAAGGAGCGTGCGGCAATTTCATATGCGATAGCGCAGAAAACAAATGCAGCTGCGCTTCAGACTGCGGATCCTGCCAAGGAAGCGCGGGCAACTTTCTTGACTTCACCTGCAAAGCGAATGCTTGCGCCGCAGTGTTAAAGCCAGGAGTTGTTATCGAACCAAACAGCCTATTTGACGATAGAAGCTTAGGACCACTCCAACTCACTAATAATTACAAGTTCAATAATCCGCTGAGCATCAAAACAGACAAGATAAACCTAGATTTCAAAATATACCGCAAAGACCCAAGCATAGAAAACATTGTAATCGAAACAGTGCGTCTGCTTGAAGGACAGCAGCAGCTCGCGGAAATAAATCCAAACCAACAACTTTCAGAACAACCAGTCACTATTCAAGTTGGCATACCAAGCATAGCAGAGCCAGAAGAAGAGCACAGCCTCGTCCTTGGAATCTGGTACAAGTACGAACAGGACGGCACTGAAAAACGAGGCAACTTCCAAAAGCCGCTTGGAAAAATAACACTGGTGAACCCCCAATGATTCCGTTCCTTCAAAACAAAAAAGGCATGGAATTCGCAGTAGGATTCATAGTCATGCTGATCCTCACAATAGTAGTGTTCGGAATCGCGATATCTTTGCTCTTCAAATGGTTCGGACAAGCAGAAGAACTCCAAGCCGAAATAGACAAGAAAACACAAGAACAAATCCTTGCCGCGCTGCGCACTGGAAACCAGCTTGTCGTGATTCCATTCTCAATACAAGAAACCACTCGCGGAAATCCCGTGTCATTTGGCATTGGAGTTAGAAACGTAGGAAGCGAAGGACAATTCAGCATGGCATTAAGCTATTCAGGAGCGTACGCGCCCGACGGAAGCACCATCGCGGTAGATCCAGCTTATGTCGCAACAAACTGGCTTGGAAACTTCAACGTCGTCGACACATTCACATTAAAACGAAACCAACAAGACGTCAAACCAGTTCTTCTTCGAGCAGACGTAAACGTCGCAAACGGCAGGCCAACACCAAAAGGAGACTACGTCTTCAACCTATGCGTCTACAACAAACCATTAAGAGCAGACGGAACAGCCGAAGCTCCCTGCGAAATCGGACAATTCAGGACAAACCCCGCAGTCTTCTACACGGGAAAAATATACCAGATAACGCTAAGAGTCGCTTGAAACGGCAGGACGGACAACGGTAGGACGGCGGGACGGAAGACGGCAAGACGGCAGGAAGGCGGGACGGCACGCACGGAAGACGGTATGAAGTAGAACAGCGGTTTCTGTTTACAAGTTTATACGCGTTGTTGAGAATTACTACTTGAGCACGCCAACAAGCACGCCCTTCACATTAGAATACGAAACAATCCAAGGGTCTGGCTCTGGATTCGCGGTTCCTTGCGTTCTAAACGACACTTCACCTTCAGATTCAAGCTTTTCTATCACTAAGTGCAAGACTATTCCATCAACAGACGGCTCGTAGAATGAAATCACATCACCAACTTGTATCTCATCAGCGTTTTGAGGCGCTTTCTCAAGAACAGTTGAAGTATCGGTTATCAATGGAGCCATAGAGTTCGAAGCGACTTTAGCGTAATGAACGCCTGCAACATCTATTGATACCTCAGTTGGGTATACTTTTATTCTTTCAAAAGGAATCCTAGAAGTACTATCAACACTCAAATCCGATAACGCCAAGCGTTCCCCTGCCTCTAGCGGAAGAAACTGCCCGGCGAGAACGCCGAGCAATAAAATTACCACCCCTACCAAACCATTCATATATACTAATCCCCAATAAGTTTGATGATTTTTCCTCTTAAAAACTCTCTGTACGGCTCGACGTCAAAACGGCAACCAGTATACAAAAAAGTAACTTTTATATACCAAATCATCTAAGAACAAGGCATGTCAAAAAGAGTGATACTGCCTATCGTCGTGATACTCCTCGCAGGACTTGTCAATGCAGTAAATGTCACTCTTGAACCTTCGACAATATATGAAGCTGTGACATCGAATCTCGCGCTCGATGTAAACAACTACCGAGGTTCAAGTCTCGTCACACTTGTCGCAGTAAACAGCACGCTTCTTTCATCAGCAGAAAATTACAGCGGATGGACAACAACGCTAAGCTCCTCACGCGCGGAATGGAGCGGAGTATTAGGAACCAACATTCGCTCAGCACTATTCGAATTCTCCCTCAAAGCGCCACTCCTCACGCAAAACACAACAGTCAACCTTCCTGTCTCAACCAATGGCCAATCATTCATCCTTCAATTGCTAATCCTTGACGATACAACCGTTCCAGTTCTATCTTCAATTTTGCCATCAGGATATGTTCAGGCAAGCAATCAGCCAATATCAGCAGTTCTTTCAGATCCTGAAACAGGAATTGCGAACGCAACATACTCGATAAACAACTGCGCGAACGGCACCACGACAACAACCGCGCTCACATCCAACCAAACACACTGGATAGGAACAGCCGACTTTAGTTCATATACAGAAGGAAGCCAAACATGTTACACACTCACCGCGACAAACAACGCAGGAGAAACCCTCACAACAAGCGGACAATTAATAGTAGATGGAACCGCGCCAATAGTCAACCTAGCATCACCATCCGGATTCATCAGCGAATCAACCACGTTCACATTCAGCGCTTCAGACAATTTGGCGCCTAATTTAACCTGCGGACTTTACTTCAACGGAACTTTGCTCGGAACATACACTCTTGCGAATAACACTCAGACAAGCGCCACGCACACCCTCAACTTCAGCGAAGGCAATAAACTTTGGAGTGTGACCTGCGCCGACGGAGTAGGCCTAACCAACACAAGCGTGCAATCAGTAGTCCTTGACACTCAAGCGCCAAGCGTTCTTTTGAATAATCTCACAATACGACGAGACAGAGCAACTCTTTTCATGAGCATAGTAACAGACACAATAGGCCTTTCAACAGTCAACGCGACCCTTGATGGCGCAACAGTAACTCTTTCTCAAGCAGGAAACAACTATTCAGGAACTTTGCTTGTGACTTCCATCGGAGCCCATGATCTCACATTGAACGCTCTTGATAACGCAGGACATACAACAACAAAGACAGTGACGGTAACTGCAGTTCCCAACCACAATGTGACACTTTCACTCACTCCGACATCAACATCGCCGGGAAGTGCAATCATTGCATCAGGAACACTAGAACTTGACGGCAGTGCGAGCCAAGACGAAGTAATTGTCAAAACACCAACCGGCAACTTCACAGCGACACTATCAAACGGAACATACTCTGTAAATTTCAACGCACCCGACGACGGAACATACACAGTAACAGTCGAATTCGTCGAACAAGGATACGCATACACCGCAACACAGCAATTCACAGTACAAAGCGGCAGTGTGCAAACAACAGACAATACATATTACAGTTCAGGACTCGGCTTTAGGCTTAGACAATCAGGAGGCGGCGCAACAGCTTCTACCACTGACGAAACGCAATCAGAACAGCCAGCCGAAGAACAAACAGAAGAACAACCAGCAGAAAAACCAGCTCCAGCAGAATACACTCCCCTAGAACCAGAAGCGCCAAGACAAGCACTAAGACCCAAAGCAACAGGACTATTCGGCCTTGGAGACTCCATCAACTGGCTAGCGCCTCTGCTCGCTCTTGCCCTGCTCGCAGCGCTTGGAACGTACGCCTACAAGAGAAGGCCGCCAAAACAGCCTGACACTTGGGAAGGCTACTTTGAATAATGGTGCTTGAGCAACTGCTCGGAAAACGAGCCATCACACGGCACGCCCCATACGTTTTTCTTCTAAGCATTCTTTACGTTTTTATCGCTTTTAGCGTCCAATACCTCTTCTTTCCAGAACAAAGCGTCACGATGATACTTCTTGTGACTTTGCTCCTCGCGCCAAGCCTTCACCACCTAACAAACGTCGAAGAAAAAATAGAGCGCACAGGAAGCAAACACTTCTTTTCAAAACACAAAACAATAATCAAATGTTATTTTTTTGCGTTTTTAGGAACGCTCGCAGGATTTTTCATTCTGGGCACAATTGCCAGCGATGCGCTAGCATACCAAACAATAATGCTAGAACACGAAGACATTTCACCTTCGACATTAAGCAGATTCGAACAGTTCACTCCGAGCCTTGAAATCGCCGCAGGACTTTTCACGCATAACCTTTCATATCTTCTCATGGGATTCTTTCTCGCACTCTTTTATGGCGCAGGGTCAGTATTCCTTATAGTCTACAACGCGAGCTTCTTTGCAGCGTTTGTATTACAAATACTAGGTCGCTGGGAATTCTTCACCCAAGGAGGAATATTGCAAATAGGAGCGATACCATTCATACATCTTGTACCTGAAAGCTTAGCTTTCATCATGACCGCCATAGCAGGCACAACACTCTCCCGCGCATTCCTATGCGAACAACTCAAAAGCCAAGCATTCAAAAATGTTTTACAGAACAGCGTACTTTTGCTGATAAGCGCCATAGTTTTTCTGGCAACAG
Source organism: Candidatus Woesearchaeota archaeon (assembly GCA_018302815.1). GTDB lineage: Archaea > Nanobdellota > Nanobdellia > Woesearchaeales > ARS49 > JAGVZE01. The sequence goes on along the minus strand of JAGVZE010000012.1, from coordinate 46,085 downwards.
CAGCGCTTTTAGAAGTCTTTGTGACAGCGCCGATGTTACAGAGCTTGCTCTTTTAAACTTTGAATCCATTCACAAGAGCTAGCAGCGCCTTTCTCTGATCTTTTGCCAAAACAACACCTGATGCCACAAGAATTCCCTTCGCGCCAAGCTTGAGAGCTACCCTGACATCCTCTGTCGTATGAATCCCTGCGCCGACAAGCAAAGGAATGTCTTTTGCCAGTTTCACACTCTGAGTTATTATTTCAGGATGCGCAGAAGACACAGAAACTTTACCCCCGATCAGTTCAGGAGGCTCGACTGCAAGCATATCCGGCTTAAAACCTACAAGCGACTGCTCTTCAGAAGGATTATCTGCGCACACGACAGAAATCAAATCAAGCTTTCGCAAACGCTTCATCGCGCGAACAAGCATAGCGGGAGGCAGTTTCAACTCAGAATGATTAAGCAACGAACCCATTGCTCCAGCATCACGAACGCTCTCCGCAAGCGTCCAGCCAGTGTACGGGCCAGGCTCGATAGCATCAACGTGCTGAGCCAAAACAGGAATAGAAACCGCTCGAGCCACGCGCTCAATATCTGCCGCTTGGACCGCGACAGAAATGTTCACTTTTGATTCTTTCGCGACATTCTCGCAAATCTTTGCGAGCTTAACCGCGTTCTTGCCAGCGGCTTCTTTGTAAGCCTTAAAATTGACGATTATCACGATTGCAAAACCTTCGTAAGCTTCTGCTTAAGCTGAGCTTCACCCTGGAAACCCACTATGCGGTCAGCCTCTTCGCCATTCTTGTAAATTATAAGGCACGGAATTCCCATCACGCCCTGATCGTGAGCGAGCTGAGTGTTGTCGTCCACGTTCACCTTCGCGAACTTAACACTTTTCATCTCACCTGAAAGCTTCTCGAACACAGGAGCTATCATCTTACATGGAGAACACCATGGAGCCCAATAGTCCACGACAACAGGCTTTTCACTCTTGAGCACTTCTTTCTCAAAATTCGCTTCACTGACTTCCATTTTTATTTCCCCCCATTTTATGCGTATCAACTTCTTTTCCAACCCGCTTTGGTTTAGATGGATGAATAGTGTATTTTCTCACATCTTTATCCAAATCAGTGAACAAATCGACAGCTTCCTTTAATTTCCCGCTCGCGCTCTTGCCGAAAGCTATGACTTCGACACGACAGCCGAGCGCCCTTCTCAAATGCTCGACGAGAGGAATGAAATCGCCATCACCGCTGATAAGCACAATGGTATCGAGTCTTGGCGCCAGCTCTATGCAGTCCATCGCAATCCCAATATCCCAATCGCCTTTTTTCGAACCGTCATAAAAAACCTGCAAATCTTTCGCGCGAACCTCAAAACCAATGTGCGTTAGCGCATCGAAAAACTTCTCCTTGTTAACTTCGTCAGTTCGAATCACGTAAGCTAATGCGCGAACAAGAGTCCTGTTCTTCACAGCTTCCTGCAGCACAGCCTTGAAATTCACGTGAGCGTTGTAAACAAATCTTGCCGAGTAATACAAATTCTGCACATCGACAAACACGCCTACACGCTGAGCTTTATGGATATCAGTCATATCTGCAACCTCTCTTCAAAACCGCACGAGGAACAAATGATGCTCGTCTTATCAATATCGAACGCGCACGTAACTTTATGACACTTCGGACAACGCTTCGAAACAGCTTCCTCTTTTTGCGGCATAACCTTAACAAAAGATTTTGTGTTTTAAATAAATATCGTTCCTAGAAAACTTTTCCTTCAAGCGATTCGTATGCTTTCACCGCGCCATAGACTAAAGCGCCCGGAGCCATCATAATCGCGGCAGTCATCACGCCGTCAACTGCGCCGGCGACATAGTCTTTCAACGCCGGCTTGCCAGAATAATACACCGCAGCTTCATTGTGCTCGAACGCCGGATGATCATGGTTAAGGTGCTTTGTAACAAACTCCCTTTTGATAGCAAGAGCGCCAGTCCTATTCAACGCGCTCACCACCATAACACCAATAAGCGGAATGCTCATCGCCAAACCGAAAGCAATGTCCGTGTTTCGCGCTATAAGTTCATCTACATTTCGATCTTTCGTTAAATACCAAACCGCTGCCGCGCCGTAGTTCATCATGCCAAGTTCTATTGGCACAAGCATCGGCCAGTACTCTTTCCAGGTGGTTTTATCAAAAAGTAAATCTCGTAATGAAACCGGCTTTCTTACCTGCCTGCAAATCCCATCAATAGACCTCATATCATCCATATCGCTTCCACTTCACAGTTTATTTAAAAAGCTTTTTCTTATCGACGATAACTTTATATACCCTCCTCTCGGCTGATTTAACATGAGTGAAGACACAGTAGTATTCATAGAAGATAGTATGCACGTTCAGAAGGTATATCAACGATTCTGTGAGAACGAAGGAATAAACGGAGTATTCTACGAACAGCCTCCGGCGCTTGAAATTCTTATGCAATATAGAACAATAATAACCGACTTGGAAATGCCGGGAAAAACAGGCCTTGAAGTCGTGAACGAACTTCGAGGAGGCGGATGGAACGGCAGAATAGCGCTTGTATCTTCGCTTGCAGAAGAAGTGCACCATTTTGGAGGATTCAACGCATATCTTAATAAGCCATTCACATTTGACCAACTGCGCGGAGTGCTTGAACAACTTCTTGAAATCACGCCGACTGAAATCGAATTGCGATAACCTTGCAACAAACAACCTTAAAAAGCCCCTTTGCCCACGCATTCTTATGAACATCAAATTTTATCCGGTTGATATAACGTACTCCATCGAAGATGGAAAACCGCTCATATTTCTATACGGCAGAACAGCGGAAGGCGAACAAATATGCGTGATCGACGACTCATTCAAGCCCTATTTCATCGTCACAGGAAAACCCGAACTTGACGCGCTCAAAGCAGTCAAACAAGACGATTATGTCGTCACAGACATAGTCAAAGCGAAAAAGAATCTCAATGAAACAGAAACAGATGCGCACATAGTCTACGTCAACCTGCCAAAGGCAGCGCCTGAACTACAAAAACTCGCGCGCAAAATCAAAGGAGTCACAGGAGCATACGAACACGACATTCCATTCACCCGCAGATATCTCATCGATAAAGGAATCACGCCCCTAACTCAAGTGATAGTAGATGCTGAAAAAACCACGCGCGACTTTCGTGTACCATGCTATTTCGCAAAAAACATCAAAAGCGGCGATGAAACAGCAACACCACTCAAAATACTCGCGCTCGACATAGAAACATACAACCCTGACAACAAACTAGACTTCAAGAAAAACCCAATATTGATGATAGCGTTGTACGGAGAAAAATTCTCAAGAGTAATCACTTGGAAAAAATTCAAGACCGAAGACAAAACAATAGAATTCGTGCAAAGCGAAGCCGACATGCTCGCAAGATTCGTAGAACTCGTACACCAATTCAAGCCAGACATGATAACAGGCTATTTCACCGACGGATTCGACTTCCCCTATATTTTTGAGAGAGCGAAGATTCTGAAAGTCAAACTAGACCTCGGGCTTGATAACAGCGCACTTGAAATAGCAGGTCGGAAAGAAACTGAAGCCAAAATCGCCGGCATCGCGCACATAGACATATTCAAATTCATCAAACGAGTCATCGGAAGAGGGCTCAAAACAGACAGCTACAGCCTTGATGCAGTATCCAAAGAACTCCTCGGCAAACAAAAACACAAAGTCGACATGGACCACTTCTTCAAAGTCTGGGACAAAGGAGGAGAAGAACTAGAACCATTCTGCAAATACAACCTGCAAGACACACTGCTCACTTACGAACTCACGGAAAAAGTCCTTCCGACACTAATAGAATTCGTTCGAATAATGAGGCTGCCTCCATACGACATCAATCGAATGCCATACTCAATGTTCGTCGAATGGTACCTGATAAATCAAGCACACCAGCGAGGAGAAATAATACTTAGCAAACCAGAACATACCGAAGAAGGCGAGCGAATGCGCGAGCGCATCCAAGGCGCGTTCGTCTACGAACCAAAACCAGGATATTACCAAAATCTAGTCGTATTCGACTACAGAAGCCTATACCCGAGCATCATCGCAAGCCACAACATCAGCAAAGGACTAGTCAATTGCGAATGCTGCAAAGACGCGCCAAAAATAGAAACAGAACGAGGCACGTTCTGGTATTGCCAAAAACGAAAAGGACTCTTCGCCACAATAATCTCGGACCTCATCCTCATACGCGCCGAAGTAAAAAAACAGCTCAAGAAAAAAAGTGACAATCTGCTCGCCGCGCGTTCAGAAGCGCTAAAAGTCCTGGCCAACAGCTTCTACGGATACATGGGATTCGCGCCAGCAAGATGGTATTGCATCGAATGCGCGGAAAGCACGACAGCGTGGGCAAGGCACTATATCCACAAAGCAATCGATACTGCAAAAGAAGCAGGATTCACAGTGCTGTATAGCGATACTGACTCAGTGTTCCTGCTGCTCGAGAAAAAAACAAAAGAGCAAGCACTTGCGCTCATGGATGAAATAAACAAAAAACTGCCAGGGCTCATGGAACTTGATTTCGAAGGATACTACCCATCCGGAATATTCGTATCGCTAAAAGCCGGCGAAGGCGGGGCCAAGAAAAAATACGCGCTCCTAAACGAAAAAGGAGAGCTCAAAATAAAAGGATTCGAAACGGTTCGGCGAAACTGGAGCTACATTGCAAAAGAAGTCCAGCAGAACGTTCTATCAATAATTCTCAAAGAGAACGACCCTAAAAAGGCGAAAAATTACGTGCGCGAAGTAATAGACTCCCTACGCAAAAACAAACTAGAAGTATCAAAAGTCATAATCAAAACACAGCTAACCAAAGCCACAGGAACATACACATCAGTAGGCCCGCACGTGGCCGCCGCGCAAAGAATGGAAGCCAAAGGAATGACAGTCTCAAGCGGCTCAATCATCAAATACGTCGTCATCAAAGGAAAAGGAAAAATCAGAGACAAAGTAAAACTGCCAGAAGAAACATCGCAAGATGAATATGACGGCGAATACTACATCCAGAACCAAATAATCCCCGGAATCGAAAGAATATTCGCAGTCCTCAATATCAACGTCGACGATTTAATGTCAGAGACGAAGCAAAGTTCGCTGTTCGGGTATGAAAAATAAAGAATAAACTAAAATAAAAAAGAAAACAAAAATTAATCACGCGTCCCAATATCTCTTCAGTTCTAATTCAAGGCCTTTTCGGTCCTTTTCCTTATCGCTTTCGCATTCTCTTAGCGCGTCTTGGTATTCAGACCATTCTTTCTCTCTCATTAAGAGATACTTATCCATCGCTCTTGAGCCAAGAGCGTCACGCAAAAGAGAGCTTTTACGCGCAGCATCTATAGCTTTGCCGAAATCCTGCGGAACAGCAACAAGACCTCTCTCTTGGATTACCTCCGAATGGAACACGTTTTGCTCCACAGGGTCTTCCAAGCTATACGCTGAAGGGCTCTCAAGACCGCGCAAACTCGCGTGAATCATCACGGCGAATTTAAGATACGGGCTTCCAACACCATCAAGCACACGATTCTCAATCCTGCCTCCCGGAGCCGGCCTTCTTAACATCGCAGTCCTATTGCGCTTGCCCCAGCAAACCATGGTAGGCGCTTCGTAACCCGGCTTTAGCCTGCGATACGAATTGATAGTCGGGTTGTGAACAATCGAAGATTCCTTCGCGTGCTTTAAAAGAGCAGCCACAACAGCCTCTCCTTTCTCGGAAAATCCTGACTCGCGAGAGCCTTCCATGATATTATTTCCCTGCGAATCAAACAAGCCCCAATGCACGTGCATGCCTGAACCGTTGATGCCATCCTGCGGCTTTGGCATGAACGTGACAGACAATCCTTCAAGCGCAGCAGCTTCGCGCAACGCCGTCTTGTACACGAAAAAGTCATCGGCTTTCGCAAGAGCATCCTTGTACTTCACAAGAATCTCAAACTGGCTACCCGCGACCTCGTGATGTATGTATACTGTATCAAGCCCGCGCTCGCGCATAGAGTTTCTCGCGCAATCGGCAAGCCACACAGGAACGTCCTGATAATAAATCAAATCATCAATATGGTCGAGCTTTCCAGACTGCCTGCTCACGAAAAACTCCTGCTCAGAACCTGCCTTGAAAATAAGGCCGTTCTCCTTCGCTGCAGATACCGCACGCCTCAAAATAGTCCTTGGACAGCAATCATACTCGCTCCCATCAGGATTTCTGATGTCGGCCCACACATGCGCCACTTTCTCCTCTTTAACGCCTCCTGACGGCAGCTTCTCTTTTCTAGTATACGCAGTGAGCGTATCAAGATCAGCAGCTATAATCATATCACTATCAGATGTATCCTTGTCAAAACCAGGAAATGAAGAACCATCAGTTGGAAGATAGCCTTTAACTTTTCCACCAACGATTGAGCCTTCAATCTGGTCGATAATCTTCTGCTCTTCACCCGGTCTGTTAAGCAAGCTCACATTGTACGCCCTTCCCGAAAGATCCGAGAACGAGACAATCACCCGGTTCGCGCCACCAATTTTTTCCTTTATCGCATCATAGTCAGTCATATCACTCCCTCCGTTTTCTTTACGTATGTCATTGAATGATTTTATATCTTTATCAAGAAAAAATGAGCATTTGTCCTATTTTTTGATTAAATTTATATTATTGCTCAATTTATTTGAATTATGATGGCAAAAACTGAAAAAACGTCCACCGATCCGCTCGATGATAAAATACTGCGCCTGCTCCTTGACAACTCTCGCCAAAGCTACCGAGAAATCGCGCGAAAACTCTCAATCTCGGTCGCGACAGTCATGAAACGCGTACAACTGCTCGAAAAATCAAAAATGATCAAAGGATACACCGCGCTGCTCGATTACGAAAAACTCGGCTACGATGTCGGAGTACTAATAGAAGTGCGCATATCAAAAGGAAAACTCCTTGAAATGGAGCGCAGGATAGCCAGCCATCCGAACGTCGCCGCAGTATACGACCACACAGGAAACTTCGATTGCTTGATACTTGCCAAGTTCAAAACACGAAAACAAATGGACAAATTCCTAAAACACATACAGACCTGGGATTTCGTGCAGCGAACTGAAACAATGCTCATACTAAATACGCTCAAGGAAGCGCCGATAAAAATCTGATTTTGTGCAAAGCGCACTTTTTTGCAGTAACTGAATCGATGCAATAATCTTGTTTGAGCATAGTCTGTTATAGTTATTTGCTCAAGTTAGCAATTCTTTTCGTAACTGTTCGAAGATCGCCGCTAGAATTTATGACAATGGCGCCCTTTTCACGCAAGCGATCCTCCCACGACTTTTTCCAACTGAAGACCCACTTTTGCACATCTGACTTGCGTCCAAAATCACCAACAGGCCTCTCGCTTAATCTTTCTTTCAGCACCGTTTTATTCGCTACCAGCAAAAAGACTTTGTCAAACAATGAATACACCTTGCTTAGATTTTCTCCCGTTCCACAATAAAAAACAATCCCGCTTTTATTGTTAAAAATGAGCCGTTCTAGTTTAGTTGTGTCGCAAATCCACTCATTCTGTTTCACTATGGCAAGGTCATCATTATCATATTTCAACGGCGGCTTGCCAGTTTTTCTGTCAATCATCTCAAAGAAGCCCGGCAAGTCCTCAATGTCGTATGCTTCAAAGCCTAAGTTCTTTAGTTCCGCGCATACTGTTGATTTTCCAGAGCCTGCGATTCCAGTAACAAGAATGGATTTGTGCATAGGTCATAGAGAGAATATGAGTTAATAAATGTTCTCGATGTGTCGTCAGATATTTAAATAACTGCGGCATGCATGATATCAGTGGATAAAAACCCTGCAACACTTTTTCCAACATTTTTCGCCTATAGAGAAAAGTTTTTTCCGCGGAATATTTTCGCAGCAGTTGTAAATCCTGCGCGAGCGTCAAATTCTTCTGACGAATCAACGCGATTTTCAGCGCAAATCAAGCTCAATCCGAAACCTTTAAAAAGGGGTCACTATACGGCACATTACATGGGAGTTTACAAATACTTGTCCAACGCGTGGAAGAAAAACACCATTCCGAAAGAGATGGCAAAACAGAACTTGATGAAGTGGAGACGAGAAGGCTCCACGACGCCAGTAGAATACCCAACAAGACTTGACCGCGCAAAAGCCCTAGGCTACCGCGCAAAGCAAGGATTCATGATTGTACGCCAGCGAGTGAGCAGAGGTTCACACAGACGACCAGACTGGAGCGGCGGACGACACTCGCACAACATGGGTGCACGATTGAACCTTCGAAAAAGCTACCAGCTAATCGCAGAAGAGCGAGCCGGAAAGAACTATGTCAATTGCGAAGTGCTAAACTCATACTACGTGGCTGAGGATGGAAAACATTATTGGTACGAAGTCATCCTCGTCGACAAATCACACCCTGCAGTTCTCAAAGACCAGCGCATCGCGTGGATAGCGCAGCCGCAACATAGCGGACGCGTCAACCGCGGACTCACAAGCGCAGGCAGAAAAGTGCGGGGACTACGTCACAAAGGAAGCGGCACAGAAAAAGCGCGACCAAGCAGACGAGCCCATTTCCGTAGACTTTAAGAGGTGGTAACGAATGCCCAAGAAGGCAAAACCCAGTGTGAGTGAGGACTTCGAAAAAGAGGAAGACCAGCAGGAAGAAACCTTCGATGATATCGAAGCTCAGTTCCCCAAGGACGAGGATTCCGAATACGAGGAAGATGTTGAATCAACCGGCGAAGCCGACGATTCAGAAGGAGTCCAAGCATGGGACGACGAAAGCTGACTTCTTTCTTTTTTGTTACTATTCTCAAATACTAAAAACTGAAAGTTTTATATAGCAGGTACTGTCAGCCCCGATTGGGGGGTAACAGTGCGTACAACTACATCGCTTAAAGGCAGGATTCTATATTACTTGGCAGCGCCACTCATAGCATTCAGCGCGGGATGCAGCGCGGCAGGAAAACGCGACGACTTCGATCGATACCAGCCAACACGCGAGCAAGTAGGCACAGCATTTGTCAACACAGGAACCCTTGCTGATGCGACAAACAGAGTATACACACAATTCTTAGACCCGCAAAGCGCAGGAGTGCCAACAAACTACGCGCTTCCACTCAGCACACCTGCTGAAATCACCACTGCAAGCACTCCACAAGAAGAACTTCTATATCAAAATAAAACCATACTGGAATTCACCAGAGACGACCTTGCAAGAGCCTGGCTGCAAAACAGTTTAGCAAGAAACACAGATAGCGATTATGAAGAGCTAGAATTAGAAAACTCAATTGCCGATGCGCATTCCAATACCCGATTGACTTTAGAACAATCATTAGCAGGGCTTACCGCGGACGAACGAAGAACACTAGCAGATAATATTGACACACAATATAACAGACAATCACTTGAAAGCTTATATGAACTTGCGACAACACGCGCTCTAGTAGAACTTGTAGAAGGAAATCTTGACCAAGCAGACGCGTCATTCAATCTTAGCGCGGCAATCCGCAAAAGCATAACCGGCGTTGATGAATATCAACTCGCCCAAGCAGCGTTCGAGCGAGTAAAAGCCACCCCTATAAGCGAGCTTAACCTCTCTGAAATCGCAGCAGAACTCGAATTCGAAGGAACCAACGTCGGCCAATTCTACGAATTCCTCAAAGCGAGCACCAACCAAGCATTCGGAGAACTTTTCGCCAAAGACTACCGCAGAATACACAACATATTCCAAGCATACGCTTCAACAGCATACCTGCTTCCAACAGCGCTTCGCCACAACAGCGAAAAAGTCACAATACCTGAAGCCGCCGCGATGATAAAACTCATCACGCGCGAGCTTGCCCAGCAAGGAGAATTCTCAGAACAATATCAAAGCCCAGTAGCAGAGAATGTCTACCGCGCACTACCAATTGTAAGCATACCATACTTCATAGATCCAAGAGAATGGAGAGACTACTTTAGCCGCGATGATTTTGAACCGTCTGGCACGCCCGAAGAACAATTCAGGCAAACAGTCAACGAAGGACTCGGCCTTGCGACAGGAAGAACAAGCAACCACTTCCTTGGCGATGTGCCGTATACCTTGCCTGTCGGCGTTGTGACCACCGCCGCAACAATCGGCGGAGCAATACTTCTGATGAACGATGACGACTCAAGCTCGCCAAACGCAGGACCTGCTCCAAGCCCGTCACCAAGCCCAGCCCCTGGCCCGACACCTACACCAACTCCCACTCCGACACCCACTCCAACTCCAGATCCAACACCAACTCCCGCTCCAACACCCACGCCAACACCACCGCCACCAATAGGAGGCGGCGGAGGAACAGGAGACGGAACAGGAAATTAATCAACATGAAAAAATTCCTCTTAGCATTGCTCTTGATCGCGCCGGCAGTATTCGGCGCGGTAGACGTCACATATTTCTTCAACTACTCAGATAACACATCAGCAGTAAACCTATCGAGCCTAGTGTTCGACTGTCTTGATACAAATTGTGTCAACGTGCAGACATTCTCAGGAAGCATAACAAAAGGACCGAACGCAACAGACGGAAACGTAATTTTCAGATATCCTGACACTTTATCCGCGCCCGGCGGATGGTACGCCGAATTCTTCGTAACACCCGGATACCGTCCAAAAGTAGGAAAACACAACTGGAACACATTCGGACAGCCCGGCGTCGCCACCACAAACGAATCCAACACATTCACAAAAATGCCGAATACTTGCCGTGCGACAGTAGGTTCACTAAGCGTCATCAACAACGCAGAAATCAACCAGCCGCTTAGCGTCAATACAAGCGCAAGCCTTGATTCAACAACCAACAGCGCGTTCAAGATAGTAAATACTGGTGTGACTTACATTCCTTCTCAATTCCTTCAGCAATACTGGGGCGCAGACACGCAGGTCACACTTGAAATATTGAACGCAAGCAGAGTTATACACACACAGACGCAAAACTTCACATCAGCAAACGGCAACGCGATAATCGCAGACCAAAACGTGCCTGTTCGCTTCACATACGTTCCTGCTGAAAATGGAAACTTCACCGCGCGTGTCACAACTAGCGTTATCGATACGCAGTGCGCAAACAGCGAAAACCAAAGCGCGCAAAGCACTTTTAACGTCATCGAACCAAGCTCACAATTCTACAGCACCCTTTCTGATTTAACTGCAGTGCCGGTGAACGCGCAAGCCCTAGTTCAAATCAACGTCTCATACTCAAAAATAACCAACCACGTGCAAAATAACCAGACAACCACTCCAGTGCAAACAGATGTGGATTATATGGTGAAGTTTGGAAGCACAACTGTCTTTAGCGTAACCGGCCTCACATTATTCCCAAACACAAACGAAAATATCAGCGCGCCCTACAACTTCTCATTCAACGCCGCGCAAAACGGAACGTACAATATAACCGTCAAAGCACGCGCGAATTCTGTTCTCGCAACAACTTTACCAGAAATAACCGCTGAATCAAGCATACTTCTTGCAGTCTCTGGAATCCAAACAGCAAATGTCACGTTCAACATCCTAAACAGCTCAGGAGCAGGAGTCGACAACGCGACAGTAATTTTCGCAGGACAAAATCAGAGTACGTTAAACGGAGTGATATCATTCATAGTGTCACTTGGAACACACGCGTACACCATCATCAAAGAAGGATTCATAACAACTTCAGGAACAGTTAATGTGGCCGGCACGCAGACAGAATCAATAGTACTTGGCACAACTAATACGCTTCCTTCAATCAACCTTCCTTCAAATATGACAATCCCGCTCAATGGACAAGCAACACTCAATCTCTCACAGTACTCAAATGATAATGAAGATGCGACTCTCGCATTCAGCGTAAGCGGAAACAACAATATTAGCGCAACAATAACAAACAGCGTCGCGACACTCATTCCGTTGTTCAACTTCAACGGCACCAACACGCTCACATTCACCGCGACAGACAGCCAAGGCGCAAACGCCTCTGATTCAATACTTGTCAGCGTTGGCGGAACAACAGCAGCTCCAATCTGGTCAACACTTCCCGTTCTAAACATAACAGAAGACGTCCAAGCGTTCCGAATACTTGACCTTGCGAACTTCGTCACAGACGCTGATACGCTAGCATCACAATTCACGTTCAGCGCAACCAGCCTCAACACAAGCCTTGCAACTGTGACAGTCGAGCAACAGACAAGCGCGCATTATCTGACGATAACTTCGCAGCCGAACGCGAACGGCAACACCGCGCTCTTATTATCCGTGCTCGACAATCAGGGCAACAGCGCAAACATAATTCTCGCGGTCAACGTTCTCGCAACAAATGATGGTCCGGTGGTCATCAGCGCTTTCCCAATATTCACGTTCATCGAAGACAACAATTTCACAGTCAACCTCAGCACGATATTCTTCGATCCAGACGGACAACAGCTAACATATGCCGTGTCAGCAAACGAAAGCGGATTCATACTCAACGTCACACCAACAATAAACACGCTGCGCATAACTGCGCCGTTAGACTTCCTTGGAAACGTGACGCTCATGCTAAGCGCGATAGATCCAGCACTTCTTAGCGCGACAACAAACGCAACTTTGCGAATAGTCGCATCAAGCGACGCGCCAAGATTCACGCAAGCCGTTCCAAACATAACAACATTCGAAGAACAATCAACCAGCCTTGATTTAACACCATACGAATTCGACCCTGAAGACGGAAGCGGAGCAAACAACAACCAGCTCACCTGGGAAATCAGCCTCGCAAACGAAACAAATCCAAACACGCTTCTTGACATCAGCCTTGCAACAATCACAATAGCAACCAACACAGACCTTTTGCTTGCAACTCCCAAAGTCAACCAGAGCGGGACAGCAAATATGACGCTCTACCTATTCGACGGCACAGGACTCAACGCGACACAGAACATAACAGTGACCGTGCAGAACATCAATGACGCGCCTGTTGTAGTCAACCTTACAAACCAAAACGCGCAGGCAGGACTATTATTCACCCATGATATCAACTCTACAGACAGCGATCCTACGAACGATGTGCTCAACTTCAGCTCCAACTCAAGCGTGTTCCCAATAGATAACTCGAGCGGTCTTATCAACATAACAGCTCCAACAACACTCGGCCCTGTTCTGTTAAATATCACAACTTGCGATAATTTTGGAGCCTGCACAAGCGCAAATCTGACAATAAACGTAATTGACACTATCGCACCAGTATTATTTGGACAGCTAGACCCGCTCAACGGAACAGTCTACGCTCCAAACGCAAGCTATCAATTCAGCGTCAATGTTTCAGACAACGCAAATATGGCAAACGTAACTTTGGAACTTGACGGACTAAACAGGACAAACGTAAGCACCAACGGCACATTCTTCAACATAACAATATTCAACCTTGCAGCAGGCAACCACACATTCAAATGGCACGCAAACGACTCCGCAGGCAACAAAAACAGCACAAACACCAGCGTGTTCACAATCGTACAGGCGCAGCCTGAACTTGTCTTGCTATTGAACGGAACAGCCGCGAACTTCATCGCGCCCCTTAATACCAATGTCAGCACACTTGCGAACGTAACAAACACGACAGGCAGAATAGAACTCTTCAGAAATAACACACTCCTTGCAAATCAAAGCGCGCCAGTGAATCTTAACCAGTCAATCTCTGTTCCCGGAGTCTACTTGATAACTTCGCGATTCACCGGCAATCAGAATTACAGCGCGGGCAATATCTCACTCAATTTGACTGTTGTCGACGTGATAGCGCCAACATTTGGCATTCAAACAATCACGCCAGTCAACGGCTCAGCATTTGGAACAAACAGCACATTCAGAATAAACGTATTCGATGATTACCTTGCGGCGAATGTGACACTAGAACTTGACGGCGTAAATGCGACTGCCGCGAAAATCAGTAATAACACATACGAAGTCAACACATCACTACTTAGCGCAGGAAACCACATAGTTCTTTGGTACGCAAATGACACATCAGGCAACACGAATACAAGCAATCTGACAGTCTATACAATAGTCCCTGCGCAAAGCAGTATCCTATTCACGATAGCTGGAATCGCAGGCAATATAACAGTCGGCAACAGCACGAACGTCACAATATTCGCGAATATAACCAACGCGACAGGATTCGTTGAAGTATTCGACAATTCAGTGCTCTTGCAGACAGGTTCAACGCCTCTGATGTTTAATCAAACCTTCGATGTGTTAGGAAATCACACGATTTTTGTACGATTCAACGGAAGCCAAAACTATTCAGAAAGCAATAAAACATTCGTAATAGAGGTCATAGATGTACGTGCGCCAATATTCGGCAATGAGAGCGTGAATTCACCGAATAGTTCAGCATTCACCGGATTAAACACCAGCTTCAGGGTAAACATCACAGACGACACCTCAGTTTCCAACGCATCGCTTGAAATAAACGGAACCAACGTGACCGCGCAGCGCATATTCGGCGACACGTTCGAAGCGAACATAACACTTGCAGCAGGCAACCACTCATACAAATGGTTCACGAACGACTCCGCAGGAAATAAAAATTCAACAAACAACTCAGTATACACTTTAGTCAAGGCGACAAGCGACTTGTTGCTCACTCTAAATAACACGGCAGGCAACATCGATGTCGTTCAAGACGCAGTCGTTCAAGTGAACGCGACCCTTGCAAACACAAGCGGAGTTGTAAGCATATTCAACAACGGAACGCACGTCGCAACAGGAGCATCACCGCTTCTTGTCAACATCACATACCCAGACGCAGGCGTTTTCACAATCACCGCAGTATTCAACGCAAGCCAGAACTTCAGTTCAGCCAATATATCATTCAATGTGACTGTGCTTGACACGACAGCGCCAATATTTAGCTCTGAATTCGTGACGCCAAGCAGCCCTGCGAACTTCAGTCCAGTTTACACATTCAGGCGCAACGTAACTGACAATGTCAACGTCACATTCGTGTTTTTGGAAGTAGATAACCAAAACTTCACTGCCGCGCAAATATTCAACAACACATTCGAAGTAAACATCACAAATTTGACAGTCGGCAACCATTCTTATCTCTGGCACGCAAGCGACGCACGAAATAATGCCAATATAACATCGAACGCGACTTACACAATAGTTCCAGGAACCGGCGCGGTAATTTTACTCATCAACGGCGTTAACGGCAACACAACTGCGCAAATCAATGACACTGTGACGATAACAGCCAATGTCACCAACCCTGCAGGCGGATTCGTCACGCTATTCATCAACGGAACATTCGCTCAGAACGGAACATCGCCACTTTTGAATTTGAGCAATTTCACAGACTCAGCGGCGATACCGATACTCGCAGTATACGCTGGCGATGAGAACGCGACAGCCGCGAATGTGACATACGTCCTCACAATCATTCCTCCAATAAGTATAGTCTCTGTTGATCCTGCGAACGGCGCGCAATTCAACTACAGCTCGTTCATACTTTCAGTCAACACAAGCAACTCTACGACTTGTTCTTGGAGTTTTAATGACGTCGCGCAGGGAGCAATGACAAACAACCTTTCAGGAAGCGACATCACGTATAGCGCGAACGTCAGCGGGTACAGCCTTGGAACGCTCAACTTGTCAGTTGCCTGCAACAACCAAAGCAGCACGAGCAATACTGATGTAACTTATTTTGCGCAGAACATACTAGATAACAGCATCATAAACTCAAGTACGCTCAATAACAGTATTTACACAAGTGGAAGTGCAGTTAATACGAGCGCGAGCAGCACGAATCTATCATTCACAAGCTCAACGAATAGCGGTCTTAGCTCTGTCAACGGAACCAATAGCACACTATTAAATGTCACTGCAACAGCAAGCGCAGTATCCAACAGCACGCTCACAAACTGCATAATCACAAACAGCATAGTCAAAGGAATCATAGCGACAAACTGCTTTTTCGCGGACAGTTTTGTTGATCCAAGCAATTTGACCGGCACAAACGTAACAGGCAACAGCATAATCGAAGAAAGCAACGTCACATTCAGCAGCGTCACGAACAGCACAATAGTCAACAGCAGCATCTCAAATTCAACAATGTTCCAAAGCCTAATCACCAATTGCGCATTCAGCGGAGCAGACGTACAGCAAGCGAATATCACTAATTGTGTTATAACCTCCGGAGTCATCGCCTTTGGAAATCTCACTTACAACGCGACAATAAGCGGTCCTGCGAACATTTCGCAGCTAATGCCCGCAGCGCCAATCGCAAGCTTCACTCCAGCAATCACAGGCGTGAATCCGGGAGCTACAGTCACATTCACCAGCACATCAACAGATGCGAATATCCCTGGACCACTTAATGACTCGCTCACATTCAACTGGACACTCAGCGATGGAACAAACGCGACAGGAAACACAGTCAACAAGACATTCTCCAGCCTTGGAACATTCACTTTGAATCTCACAGTAACTGACAGCTTCGGATTTAGCTCGATTGCGAGCGGTACAATTACTGTATCAAACCCACCCGCACCATCAACAGGAGGAGGACGAGGCGGTGGAAGAGGAGGAGGCGCTGGAGGCGGCGGCGGAACAGCAATAGTAATAGAACTTACAAGCACGCCTCAGCTCAAGACCGTTTCTATAGGAAGACCGCTTCAATTCAGCATAAATGGAGTAAAGCAGCCGTTTGCTCTTGTATTACGACGCGCGGATGTATCCGGCAAAACAGACTGGGTAATCAATGGCGTCTTCGCAACAGTGCAAGCAGGAGAGACAGGCCTGTTCGATTTGAACAAAGACTCTGTTCCTGATGTTGAAGTCGTATCAAAATCAGTCGATAGAAGCATCCTGAGCGCAACGTTCAAATTAGCAGGCGTTTCGAACGCGGACATACCATTCTTCCCGACATTCAACTTGCAACCAAGACCGGAACAACAGCCAGCGCAAGTAACTATCGAAAGCGAAACCTTGGTTCCGGTCATAGTGGACGTGCCTGAAGCAAGTGAAGGAATCGGCGCAAAACTTTTGAATGCATGGAACGCGCTTAAAGAAAAGCTAAGCACACTCGCAGAATCAGTTGACACATCATCACAATCACCTGTGGTGAAAATAGGAATAGTTCTCGCAATAGTGCTATCCGGACTTGTGCTCTACGAAATCTACCTGCGTTTCGAGTAAACCTTTATATAGTCTCCATCCTCTATTTTCATTGTGGTTTTGTACAAAAATAAGGTGAAGGCGCTATCTCTTGCAGTGTCGTGGACGTATAAATCATCACGAACGCTCACTTTTATTTTATTCTTATCATCAATTCTAGCAGGATTTTTGACAATACTCGAGCCTTACGTGCTAAAATTATTGCTGGACTTTCTGATACATAAAGAGACGCAATTCGGACTTGGACTCTTAAGCATACTTTTGCTTTATGGAGGACTTAGCGTCGCGCGCGATTTATTTTACGATATCATGAACACTGTGAAGAGCGTGCACGGCCTCAACATAGAAAGCTACGCGATGCACGAACTAATGAACAAAGTATCCTCTCTTGATTTGATTTATTTCGAGGACCCTGATTATTATAACACGCTAACACGTTCGAACAGCGCGCTCATACGCCTGGCGGATTTCTTTTGGCAGTTCAGCTTTTTCATCAGCAGCATTGTGAGCGTAGTCGTTATAGTGAGCGCCATTCTCACATTCAATCCATGGATAGTTTTGTTAATCATCATCGGCACAACGCCGAGCCTTATCGTTGGGCTTAAGACCGCGGAAGTCGTTTGGAGCGCATTCACGGGAGGAAGCCCGATATTTCGGCACGCGCACTATTACAGAAGCCTTCTAACTGAACAACCCGAAGCGTTAAAAGAAATCAAACTTTTCAACCTCAAAGATTATTTCCTTCGAAAATTCAGAGCGCTATTCTCCTCATTCGTTGAAAAACAAAACAAAGCGGCAAAAACCCAGTTCAGAAGACGCGCCTTCACCACATTATTTGAAGGACTATTCGCAGTCGCAGCAGCATATCTTGTTGTGCAAATGTTTATCGATGGTACAATAAGCGTCGGCGACCTCACGTTCCTGCTTACGCTATTGTTCCAATTCGCAGGATACGCGCGGCTGCTAGTTCAAAGCATGGACAGCCTCAACCAGCACGCGACATTCTTGACTCCACTTGTTGACGTCATGGGATTCGAACCGGTTATCAAAGAACCAAGACATCCAAAACCATTCCCCTCAAAAATAAGAAAAGGAATAGAGTTCAGAAATGTAAGCTTCACATATCCTAGACGGCCAGCCACTGTTCTTCGAAACTTCAATCTATTCATAAAACCAAGCGAGAGCCTTGCGATAGTCGGCGAAAACGGCTCAGGAAAAACAACGCTGATCAAGCTCATGTGCAGGCTTTATGACGTAACAGAAGGAGAAATCCTTGTAGATGGAGTGAATATCAAGGAATTCAAGTTAAATGATTTGTACAACAACATAGGAGTCATCTTCCAAGATTTCATGAAATACGAAGCACTTGTCGAAGAGAACATCGCATTCGGCAAAACCTCCGGACTAAAACTGCAGATACACAAAGCCGCAATCAAATCAGGAGCTGCGGACTTCATCAAACGCCTTGAGAGACAATACAAAACCCAGCTCGGCAAGAAAATAATGGAACACGGAACAGACCTCTCAGGAGGACAATGGCAGAAGATAGCTTTGGCGCGCGCGTTCTTCAAAAACCCGCAAGTACTCATATTAGACGAACCCACAGCCGCGGTCGATGCCAAAGCAGAGTTCAAAATATTCAAACGATTCGAACAGTTCACCAAGAACAAGATAACTTTCTTGATCTCGCACAGATTCAGCACAGTTCGAATCGCCAGCAGAATCCTTGTAATGGACAAAGGACGCCTGCTTGAAGACGGCACGCACGAAGAACTCATCGCGAAGAACGGCCACTACGCCAAGCTGTTTAACATGCAAGCGAAAGGGTACGTTTAATTCTAATTTACTCGACCTACATAATGCTTAATAATAACCTGTTAATAGTTTACCATATGGAACAAATCAACTTCACCGGCGCGCGTTTAGACAAACTGAACTGCTCTTATTGCAAAGAGCCGGTCGGAGATTTAATCCAGCTTGTAGGCGAAGAAAAACTGACGTATCATCCGGATTGCGCGAAAGAATTGGGGAACGGAACGCATCCGAGCGGCTTGGAGAAAACCTTGTCGGATGAGAGTCCTCAAGAAAAACATAACGATGATTTCAAGCGTAAATGCGAGGACACCTATCGTGAACTCGTCCGCCGCTTTGGCAATCCCCCTCCTACCATCAGCAAGGTTTTTGATAACCGCGGACAATGCTTCTTGCATAAAATTGGCGGGTGCCCGTTATGCCTGTACAGGCCAAAGGGCGTTCCTGCTTGGGAAACGTATCGAGATCATGACGTGCTTTGGAATGGTATACTAGGCCCCATATTTTCCGTGATTGCAGGAACAGCCGCTTGCACTTTATTAGGCGTTGCTCTCTACAAAGGCATCGAAGCGCTGAAGTAACATTGTCCTAACTGTCGTATTCTGATTTTGTTCGGAAACTTTACGACTTTTTTATCGATGAGTTCTTTAAGAGAAAATAGTTCTTGAATTTCAGCGAAGGTTTTAAATATGATGAAAATGTAGTGAAAAGGTGATGAATGATGCAAGTTCCCTGGAATATAGAAACAGTCGAGATTATCATAACAAAACATTTCGCTCTCGGCTGGATGCGCAAGTGGGGCTGGGATGTTGCGTTCCTTCGAGAAATGATACGAAGCGCGTATAAGATTGAGAAAATAGGCAAACAGAAATTCGAGATATGCGTCAATAAGTCAGGATATAAGAAAATCATCACGGTCTATTATAATACGGAAAATAAGCTGGTGTGCATCACTGGTTCAGCAGGAGCAAAACGCCTATGAAAACATGTCCGAAATGTGAAACAGGAAAACTGAGCGATGTAAACGATATAGTCCACGATCTCGAAGGTTATTTTTTCATTGCCAAAGGCCAACGCTGCCTTTCTTGCGGCGAGGAATACATACCTGAACGAGAGCTTCAACCTATCATTGCGGTAGCGCGCAGACTCGGCCTTTGGGGACAACCATTAAAACTTCACCGCAAGCTAAGCAAAAGCGCAAGAGGAACAGTCCTACGCATCCCTGCAGACATAGAACGCGAGCTCAACATCAAAGGCGACGAAAACGTCGCAATCTCAAAAAGGGGAAGAAAAATAGTGATAGAATTGGAGTGAGTTTGAATTCTGTTTTTTTCGCACAAATCTAAACACACGTCGGACCAAAGAAATCCCAGGGCAAACCGTTCAATGTGATGACTGCATAGACTGCTTGATCGGTTCGAAGGTGCTTGTAGTGACCTGTCTTGATTTTTTCTATAGGAAGAAACTGAAATTTTGAACTATCAATATGCCCGGTCTCTTGCAGACTCTCATATCCCTTACTTGCAAGATATTTAGCAACATTCGTAATTTCTTTTGGTTTAGGAACAACGAGCACTCTGCCCTCATAGAGAATAGTATTATTGCCTTTTGACTCGCATAATGTATCTAATGTTGCTTCAGCTTGAGCTTTTAATTCATCCAATCTAGCAGGAAACTTCGCCATGCTCGTGAATATTCCCATTCGCTTAATAAGTTTTTCTCTTGTGAAGAATGATTCAACCAATCGGCGCTCTTTCCACGAAACATTTAAAAATAGCTTTCTGACGATAACTTATATGGAACGAATCAATTTCGCCGGCTCTCGATTGGACAAGATGAACTGCGTATACTGCAAAGAGCCAGTCGGAAATTTAATACAGCTTGTAGGTGAAGAAAAACTGACGTACCATCCGGACTGTGTGAAAGAAGCAAAACAAGAGACCGTTGTTAAGGCAGGATCGCTTGAGAAAATAGTTGAAGTAGACTCCCAGGGAATGAACGTTCCACTTGATGTTGTTTCAGCAGACTATTCGGGCGTGAGATTGGGGATAGCTGCACTGTCTGCATTTGGACCTGCAATCACCGGGTTTAGTTACGGAGGATACAGGGGTGATATCGCGGCTAGTCAATGCGAGAAACAATTTTTTGACTATTGTTGTGATCACAATATCTATTCTGGTATGAGCTTTTCGGTATTGGCCGCCATCTGGGGATCCGGCTTAATTGGTGCTCTTTTAGCGGGCGTTTTAACATTGGATGACAGAGCACTGGATAAACTGCCAGGTGCGAGTTTTTCAATGGCTGGTCTTTCCGTGCTTGCAGCCGGCTGGGGCTATATTTGTTTTAGCGCGCTAGGCAGTCTATAAGTCAAGAATCCTATCCAGTTCTTCCGCCGCTCTTTTCATCTCTTCCATCGCCCGTTGCATGTCCCGCTGGATGTCGTCAACAAGAAGAGTGAGCTTTTCGTCACGCATAACATACTTGTTGCCTTCATGCACGACGATGCCGCGCTCCATCAACGTGTTCAGATGGTGGATGACTGTCGCGCGAGTCAAAGCGAGCCTATCCGCAAGCTCATCGCTCGTAAGGCCGCCTGACAATTTTATGGCTTTCATCAATTCTATGAAAATACGAAAACAAGACTTATCCCGATCGCGCTCGCCAAAAAGGCCAAGAGCTGTCCCGAACCATTGAAGCTCATCGTTGACAGATGGGCTATTTGGCCGGCGCACGTTCACTATTGTAATTTTGCGAATAAACATACGGTTAACCCATATAGTTGGGCTTTGGAACGTCTATCTCTTTCTTGCCCTGCGATTGAACGAACTCTTTTTGCTTTTTCTCGGCTTTCACAAGCGATTTAGGCTTTGAAACTTTGCCGAACTCGCCTTCATATTTCTGAACGACGTTCTGAAGAATGTCAATAAGCGACTTTGCGTGCCAAGGCTCCATCATAACAACGTTGTGCTTTAGTTGGAAGTTCGGCTTTTTGCTGCGCGGATCGCTCCTTGGAGTTATGCATTTAAAATCAAGAGTTAGTTGGGTTGGAGTAAAGTTTATCGTAACTTCGTGCGCGAAAAACGGGTCGCCTTCATGGATATTCAGGTTCACTTGATCGGTCATTTGTTCACCTCGTGATGCAATAATGGATATGGTCAAACTATTTAAATCTATTGCCATTTCGAGATAGCTTTAAATACTAGTTCAGTTTTAGACCATCTTAGTTGATGTAAAGTCAACCAGAAGGGTGGAAAAACATGAGCAAACAACCAGCCAAAGAACCGGCGAAGCAATCAACGGCGCCAGCTGCCGCGCCAAGCGAACTTGAGCAGTTCAAAACAGAACTTGCCAAGAAAGAAATCCAACTACAAGATTATACTGAACACCTCAAACGACTGCAAGCAGAGTTCGAGAATTACTGCAAGCGATCCGAAAAAGAACGCAAAGACTATATGAATTACGCATCGGAGAAGCTAATAGTAAAGCTGCTCCTGATCATAGATGACTTCGATCGCGCGCTCGCGCAGATGAAGAACCTTCCTGCCGAGACCAAAAAAGGCATAGAAATGATATCAAAAAACCTGCACAAAGTCCTAGATGAAGAGCACGTCGAAGCAATACCTGCAGTCGGACAGAAACTCGATCCATACAAACACGAAGTTCTGCTTCAAACAGAAAGCGAGAAGCCCGAAGACACTATAATAGAAGAACTGCAAAAAGGCTACATGATGAACGGAAAAGTCATACGATACAGCAAAGTCAAAGTTTCAAAGCCAAAGATTGGCAATATAAAAACAGAAGACAACTCAAACTGACGGAGGAATTAATACTATGGCAAAAGAAAAAATAATCGGAATCGACCTTGGAACGAGCAACAGCGCAGCATCAGTATTGGAAGCAGGACGACCAAAAATCGTCCCATCAGCCGAAGGCGCCTCGCTTTACGGCAAAGCTTTCCCAAGCTTCGTAGCATTCACCAAAGACGGAAACGTCCTTGTAGGAGAACCAGCGCGAAGACAAGCGGTCAGCAACCCGCACGGAACCGTCTATGCGGCCAAGCGAAAGATGGGAACCAACTTCAAATACTCAATCTACGGCAAGGAATACACGCCGCAGCAAATCTCAGCTTTCATCTTACAGAAGATAAAGCGCGACGCGGAATCATTCCTTGGCGAACCAGTCAAGAAAGCAGTCATCACAGTGCCTGCCTATTTCGACGACAACCAACGACAGGCGACCAAAGACGCAGGAACAATCGCAGGCCTTGAAGTCGTTCGAATCATAAACGAACCGACAGCAGCAGCGCTCGCATACGGCCTAGACAAAGTCGGAGCAGACCAAAAAATCCTCGTCTTCGACCTAGGCGGCGGAACCCTCGATGTAACAATTATGGAATTCGGTGATGGCGTCTTTGAAGTCCTATCCACCAGCGGAGACACCCAGCTTGGCGGAACAGACATGGACAACTCGCTCATCAACTTTATAGTAAACCAATTCAAATCAGAGCAAGGAATCGACCTCAACCAAGACGCGGTCGCAATGCAGCGAGTGCGTGAAGCCGCAGAGAAAGCGAAAATAGAGCTTTCCACAACGATGGAGACAGAAATAAACCTGCCATTCATCAGCGCAACCAACGCAGGGCCAAAGCACATTCAGATGAAGCTTACAAGAGCCAAACTTGAAGAACTCGTCGATCCAATCGTGAAACGATGCCAAAAGAGCGTCGACCAATCACTCAATGACGCCAAACTCTCAACAAAAGAACTATCGAAAGTCGTTCTCGTCGGAGGTCCGACCCGAATGCCAATCGTGCAGAAATATGTTGAAAGCTGGTTCGGCAACAAAGTCGAAAGAAGCATCGACCCAATGGAATGTGTCGCAATGGGAGCTTCAGTACAAGGAGGAGTCTTATCAGGAGAAGTCAAAGACATCCTTTTGCTTGATGTGACACCACTCTCGCTTGGAATAGAAACTCTCGGAGGAGTCTTCACAAAACTCATCGAGAGAAACACGACAATCCCATCAAAGAAAAGCCAGACATTCAGCACTGCGGCAGACGACCAGCCAGCAGTCACCATTAGAATCGCGCAAGGAGAGCGACCGATGTTCGCAGACAACAAAGCGCTCGGACAGTTCGACCTTGTAGGCATACCGCCCGCGCCAAGAGGAGTTCCTCAAATCGAAGTCACATTCGACATCGACGCGAACGGAATCCTAAGCGTCACGGCAAAAGACCTCGGAACGACAAAACAGCAGAGCCTGCGCATCACGGCTCCAAACAAGCTCGACACAGCCGAAGTAGAACGCATGAGAAAGGAAGCTGAACAGTTCGCCGAACAGGACAACAAGCGCAAAGACGAGATAGAAACAATCAACCAAGCAGACTCGCTCGTCTACACTGCGGACAAACAGCTCAAAGAGTTCGAAGGCAAAGTTCCTGAAAACAGCATAAAGACCATCAAGAATAATGTTGAAGAACTCAAGTCCATGCTCGGAGCGCCAACGCGAGACATCAGCAAGATAAAAGCCAAGCTCGATGACATCAATAAATTGATGCACGAAGCCGCGGCCGAACTTTACAAAAAAGCGGGCGCAGCTTCGCCAGGAGCTCCAAAAGACGAAACTATCAAAGGAGAGAAAGCTTGAACCAACTGATCGTTTGCGCACTGAACTATTATCCGGTCAAATCATGCGCGGGAACACCGCTCATGAGAGCAGAGCTTGACAGCAATGGAATCAAGCACGACCGCGAATTCATGGTAGTCGATGCGGTATCAGGCAAATTCGAGACCCAAAGAAAGAAGCCGCAAATGGCACTGGTCAAGCCGGCTCTTTCTGGGAACTACATAGAGTTCAACGCGCCAGGAATGACACCATTGGACGTCATTGTACGCAAACAAGGCAAGACAATGGATGTTTTCGTACGCGACATTCCCTGCAAAGGAGTAGATCAAGGAGAGGAAGCCGCGCGATGGTTCTCTAATTACCTTGGAGGCGATTACCGGCTGGTTCGATTCAGCGATGAATGCGTTCGATACGCGGGCGGCAAACCAGAGCAAGGATACGTGGCATTCGCAGACGCATATCCCTTGCTCGTAATATCCGAAGAATCACGCGCGGACCTTAGCTTGCAAGTTGGCTATGATATCCCAATGGATAGGTTCAGACCTAATATCGTGATTTCAGGAAGCAAGCCTTATGTTGAAGATTCCATCCTGAACATGAGAATCGGCGATGTCGAGTTCAGCTTCGTCAAACCTTGCGTTAGGTGCAATATCACACTAGTTGACCAGACGAGCGCGCAGCTAGGAAAAGAACCACTAGCAACACTAACTAAATATCGGCGCAACGCAGATGGAAAAATCGAATTCGGACAAAACGTAGTCCACAAATTGAATGGGCCAATCGCGGTTGGAGATTCAATTAAAATACTTGATTATAAGAGGTGAAACTATGGAATACAACTATCTTGTATACGGCGGATTCGCCCTGCTTTTCTTATACTTAGGGCTAAGAGTCGCAGGAACGCTCGCGTTCTCAAAACTAGTTAGTGACGAGTTCGACCACATAATCGCCAGCGATGAGCATAAAGTGAAAGGCAGGTTCGAGTAATGGCAAAAGATTACTACTCCATATTAGGCGTAGAAAAGGGCTCCAGCCAAGAAGATATCAAAAAAGCGTACAAAAAACTCGCGAAACAATACCATCCCGACCTCAACAAAGAAGCCAGCGCGTCAGACAAATTCAAGGAGATAAACGAAGCCGCTGCGGTCCTTGGAGACCCTGACAAGCGAAAACAATACGACCAGTTCGGAACAGCAGAAGGCAGCAATTTCTCAGGATTCGATTACAGAGACTTCGCCCAAGGATTCAACTTTGACGACATATTCGACCAGTTCTTCTCAGGAATGGGATTCAAGCAAAACCGCGGAAGAGCAGGACGAGACCTCGCCGCAGAAGTTACTATCAGTCTTGATGAAGTTTTGCACGGAACGACACGAGAACTCAAACTGCAACGCTTTACAACCTGCAGCGCGTGCGATGGAAAAGGAGGACACTCTTTCACCACTTGCAGCACCTGCCAAGGACAAGGAATGGTAAGACAAGCAAGACGAACACCCTTCGGTGTCTTCGCCTCAACAACCACGTGCGGAACCTGCAAAGGAGCCGGCGAAAGGCCTGAAAAAACCTGCGAAGAATGCGACGGGGAAGGAAGAATGGCCTCGCGCGAACCACTCAAAGTCAAAATACCAGCAGGCATTGAAGACGGCATGAAACTACGCCTTGACGGCGAAGGAGAAGCCGGAAGCCTCGGCGCGCCAAACGGCGACCTTTATGTCATCGTCAGCGTTGAAAACGATGAACGGTTCGCGCGCGAAGGTTCAGACCTTGTAACAGAACAAACAATCAGCTTTGTAACAGCGTGCATCGGAGGAGAACTTGAGGTTGAGACGTTGAACGGCACGAAAAAAATCGACATTCCAGCAGGCACACAAAACGGCGAAGAATTACGACTTGACGGCGAAGGCCTTGCTGAACTTCGATCACGCCACAAAGGAGATCTTGTCGTACGAATAACAATAGAAGTACCAAAAAAAATCAGCAAAAAACAAGCTGAACTGCTAAAAGAGTTTGAAAAAGAAGGAAAAAAGAAAATATTGGGTTTATTCTAGATCACAATCATCTGTAGCTTTCGAATTCCAATCGAACATATCCTTCCACTTGCTCAGCGTCTCGACATCAGGAACCATCTTTCCTTGCTCGAGCCGTCCAATCAGCGGCAATGAAGCTTGAACGTTCATCCTTGCGACAACATCACGAATAAGCGGAACAGACGGTCCGTACTTTTCTGAAATCGTTTCATAATTAATCTCGCTATCAAGAGGAAGCGGCATAGTAGTCAAACCATTCCTGACAAGACTGCAGCCAAGATGATCAGTGTAGCCGATTACTGCCTCAAAAACTTGACGGGATACGTCTTGATTTAATAAAACAGCATAAAGCTCATAACCATTTGGTGTTCCTATGTCTGCTTTATCTCTTGTCATTCCTGAATCGTTTATCTGCTGGTCAGAAAATCCAAGATATTCATTTGTCCTTTGAACTCCTCTTGTCAAAAGCGCGGACACAATCTCGTGTGATACTTTGTCAGATAACTCACCTTGCATAGATCGCAGGCTCTGCAACCAAAACATTTCTTGAACACTCGGTAACTTCTTTGATTCAGTCATATTATCAAGCCCCCAATGTTCAAAAGCACAGGATTTATTTAAAAAGCTTCCGACTAAACTCTGCAAACCTTTAAATACTGCCCCTTTGGCGATTTTCTTATGATATCCGACGATATAACGCTCTCAAATGGGCTAAGAGTGCTTACCTGCAGAAGAGACCTTGGGAAATCCGCAGCGCAGTTATACATACGCGCAGGACTGTATCATGGACATAAACCTGAACTTGCGCACATACTTGAGCATCTTCAAGCTACGCCTGCAGGAATCTCTGATGGGCCTTTGCACATTTCTTACTGCGAATCGAATGCGACAACAGCTTTTGACAAGAGCATGTATTATTATAACGGTCTTGTCCCTGAAGATTTCGATGAATGCGCACGAGCTCTTTCCAACGTGCTGGCAACCTGCAATACAGAAGTGCTTGAAAGAGAAAAGCAGGCAGTAATACAGGAACTCACGCCAAAAGACACACCTGAAAGCAGATTCTATAGAACACTGCAGCACTTGTCGGCTCCAAAAGTAGCTTTGATGTATGATTCATATGATGACCGAATCGCATCTATTCCGGGAACCACCGCCGATGACTGCAAACGTTTCTTCAATGAGGCATACAATCCAGCGAACGCAATACTTATCTTGGCAGGAACATTACCTGAAAAACTTGAATCAATAATCGAACCATTCGAAGCGCTACGTTCAGACGGAGTACGCACAGCCGACGTTACTTGGCCAGCGCAGGCGATTTCTGACGAGAGACTCGTACATACTGAATACATACAGAAAGTGAACGCTGCATCCATCGTAGTCTTAAAGCACGCTCCAAATTATCCTCATACCGGAACATACCGAGAGGAAGCAGGATACCGAGCGTTATGCGCGTATCTTCGCAATCACAGAGGTCCTTTGCACGAAGAGCTTCGCAACAAAAGAAGGCTTTGTTATGGATTTAGCATGAATCTTAACGAATTAGGCCCATTGACGTTCGTGGACTTTCAAGCAACAACATCACATCTTGACAGAACGGGTGAACTAATCAAAGCATACGAATCGGTCTTAGATGATATCGCGGCAAAAGGCATTCCTGAACCGTTCCTTGAATCACACCGCAAAGGCCTTAGAATAGCTTTGCTAGGCGAGCAACATTCATTCGGAATATCTGATATCATGGATGAGGCGATGTACGGACTTAAATTGAACGACAAGGTTGAAACATATTCCACAATTCAGCAAGCAGATGTACGTCTAGCAGCTTGTGCGCTTGCCGCCCAAAAAAGCATAATCGGCATCTCCCTGCCTGAGAAAAAACAATAAAAAAGATAAAAAAATCAGGAAGCCGCAAGAGCGCGGAAATAATCACGCATCTCTTTTGCTTCCTCTTCGGTAATCTGGCCCGCATCCAGCAGACTTTGAATCGCGAGCAAATCTTCCTTGCTGTCGTTGTATTTCATATTCTTTCCTCCGCCACCAAACAATCAGATGAGCGGCCGGAAAAACGGGAGGTGATTAAACCCGGCCGCTCCTGATACATTCCATTCAGACACTCCTTTTAATATCAATTATGAAGGGCTGCTTCAGAACACACGTCCACAAAGCTTAAAAGCAGAGGTCACGAAATATCCTGTATGATAAGCGTTTATCTCAACGGTCCACAATGGTTTCTTGGCGTTGCTGGAGCAATAGAGGCATTCGCCGCGCTCATCATATTCATTGTAGCTTTTCTTGCGGCAAGGATATACCGTGTGACCAACGAACGCAAATACCTATCTTTTTCATTAAGTTTTATTTTGCTCTCCTTGAGTTTTCTTGTCAAATCAATTACTGACTGCATCTTATCAGGAACGCTTGTCCCGCTCGCCGAAAAAATGCAGACAACCATATTTTTCGCAGGCTATGTAGGACACATCTTCCTTGCGCTAGCCGCGTACACAATACTCCTCGTTATAACTCATAAAATAGAAGACAAGAGAGTTATCGCGCTGATATTCGCCCTGCTCTTGCCAGCGCTACTTTTGAGCGGAAGCTATTTCATAAGCTTCTATACGATCAGCATCATACTTCTCGGGTTTGTCACATTCGCTTATTTTCAAAACTTCAGGAACGTCTGCTCTGCCAGCAGCTGCCTTGTATTCCTCGCGTTCGCCCTTCTCACGCTTTCACAAGCGCAATTTTTGATGCAAAGAATGGGCGACATCTGGTACATCGCCGGCAATATAACACAAGCGGCTGCGTTCCTCACAATGTTAATCGCCCTTGCAAGAGTGCTTATCGTGCC
This sequence comes from Candidatus Woesearchaeota archaeon, assembly GCA_018302815.1. Taxonomy (GTDB): domain Archaea; phylum Nanobdellota; class Nanobdellia; order Woesearchaeales; family ARS49; genus JAGVZE01. The sequence goes on along the minus strand of JAGVZE010000012.1, from coordinate 16,590 downwards.
GCGCGCGAACCGGAAATCACACAAGAAATGATGACTCATGAAACGAACCAAAATAGATATCATCTACGACATGCTCAAGGCAATAGAGGATAAAGGGGGCAAGATACTTCCTACGCATCTTCTCTATAAGTCAAACCTGTCTCACCAAAGAATGAAACTCTACCTTGACGAACTCAAGGGCAAAAGCATGATAGCTGAGACCACGTTCAAAGACAAGATGTTCTACGAATTAACAGATGAAGGAAGACGATTCCTGCAAAAGTTCAAGCAAATGAAAGAGTTCACAGAAGCATTCGGATTATAGGCTTTTTTTCGCGTGCTTCCAGATAAATTCAAAATACGTGCGATACGTCTTAGCAGTGTCGGCATTGTCTATTATTATTGCCTCAGGGGTCTCAGACCACACTATTAGAGCTATTTTATCGCCATAAATGCTTGTGACAGTAGGCGAGAAAACTTCCTGCGGAACATATCTAGCTTCAGTGTATTTGCTCATGACATTATTGCCTGCTATCTGCCTAAGGATGATTCTTGCTCTTATGCGCTTTTTGTCTTTTTGCGCAACAAAAATCCTAGCGAACGTGGGCATCCTCTCAGAAAGCTGGCGCTCTGGACCGAGAATCAGGTATTCATCTCCCGACTTGCACGTTTTTAGAATATCATTCAAGACAGTTTTAACTCCCGCATACCCTCTGAATTTAAGGATGGTCTCTTTCTCCGTCTTTGCAGTTTTCAACTGTTCAAGCTGGGGAATCAGAAGTTTCGCGCGCTCTTCTTTCTCTTTAAACACATCCAGAATCTTCTCAGGGGAAGCTGCCGCGAACACTTGAGTATTCGCCTCTATGACGCTTGAAACCATCCCTTTTTCCTGCAGACGCTTAAGCGCATTATACGTGCTCGTGCGTTCGAGCACGCATTCCTTTGCTATGCGCCCTGCCTGAGCAGTGCCTATCTTGAGCAGCACGAGATAAACCTTAATCTCGTTATCAGTGAAATCAAGCATCCGAAGCTGGCCTTCAAGAGTCACACTCTAGTTCAATATATGGCGGTATATAATTCTTGTGCTGTTGAACAAATCTGTTCAACAAAGCTATTTAATGTGACTTTATTTTAACACTCATTGGGGTGGTGGCAATGATACACCTAATAGTAAAACCAGGAGAAGTTATTCAATGGGATGAGTTCTGCGAAACACATCCTGCGTATTCCATCGCGCTAGATGGATACGTACGAGGAGCGCCCAGATTCCAAGACGCAAAAGAAGGCGGTCCAAGACAGAACTTCAACCATCATGAAGACGTTGACAGGCTAGGCACAAGGTGCACTGCCGCTCAAGTCCATTACGCGATAAAGAACGGACTATTCGAATGCTTTGACGAACAAGGAATACCGAAAGCAAATCTTTACGTGAACGACCCGGATCAAGACGTCTCGCTTGCAGTGTGGCTTCTTCGAAACCATGAGCGCATCCGAGGTGAGCGAAGCGAACCTCTAATCAATATGCTTGTCAACCTAGCAGACAGGCTTGATGTGACTGGAGGATGTTATCCGATGGATCCAAACGATAGAGCGCTCAGGCAATACGACTGGGTTTTTGAGCCGTACACTGCCGCGAGAATGGCGGGCAGATTGCCGCAACTAAGCCCTAAAGAAGTCGAAGGAGTCATAGAAGCAGTCGGAAGAAGAATCGACGAGTACACTCTTGGCAAAGGCAAAGAACTGCCTGTCGACACAAGATATGAAATTATAGGCGGAGGACAAGATTGGAAACTTGTGAAAGAAACAGGCTCGCGCGCCCGACTAAAAATGATGAAAGACGGAATACACGCATTCGCATCAGTGCTAAATCAGCGCGCAGACGGCAAATGGACATACACTCTTGCACGCCAAAGCGTTTATATCCCATTCCCAGTGGACGGGCTATATGACTATCTTAACGCGTTAGAGGGAATGACTTCGCCTTCAGGTTGGGGCGGAGGAAACACCATTGGCGGAAGCCCCAGAAAATTCGGAAGCTCTTTGGACCCTGCGAAATTAGAGCGAGCCATAAACGAATATATCGCAGAGCAGCACGCGCACGCGTAGGTTTTTATACTTCCTTTCTTTTTTTATTATTATGAAAAAAGAGCTGCTAGTATTCCTTCTCGTGTCAGCAGTATCCATAGGGGCGCTCTTCTCGCAGATAGCGCATACCAATACGGGCGCAGTAGTCAACACGATGGCGAACATACGGCTTGATAGGATGACAGTCGCTAGAGAGAGCTTCCATGCGAAAGGAGCTGGTTTTGACTGCAAAGAAACACTCAAGCATACAGTAGATTTAATCCGAACAGGAGCGAGTGAGCGATATTACAATTATCTCGGACTTACCGATTCTGAACGATTCTTTTTGCAGGAACAGGAACTATTCGATTTACTATTAGGTTTGGCAGGAAATGGCAGCGTATCAGCGCCAATGCCTTTCCCACAAACAACAGCTCAGTGCCCACCTGAAGTCGCAGAACAAGCGTGGAAAAAATTTGTTGAACTAGCTGATTTAGATTTGCGCCTTGCGATGCTGACAATCGAATATTCCGCCTGCACTGATTTGAGGCAGGCTTTAGCGTATCACGAACAGGCAGTTGTCAGTTATAGAAGCGCAGACTACATATCTTACTTCGCAAACCTGACATCCTCAGTAGAGAGTGCGACATGCTAAGATTCTCAAAAATAGAACTTGCGCATCTCGCACGCGCGTGGTTTTTCGTAAGCTTGATGTTTTCAGTAGCGTACGCAGGCCTTAGCTTGAACGCACTAGTCATACTTCCAGTTACACTTCTCATCGCCGGACTAGCATTTGTATTGCACGAACTCGCGCACAAATTTGTAGCGCAGCGAGCGCGGTGCTGGGCGGAATTTCGTTCAAACGATCAGATGCTGCTTATAGGACTTTTACTTAGCGTCACAGGAATAATAATCGCGGCGCCAGGAGCGGTAATGGTGCACGGCGCTTCGCGCAACACCCACGGAAAAATAGCGCTCGCAGGACCGGTAGTCAATTTATTGCTTGCGCTGATATTTTTCGCGCTTAGCTTTTATTCATCGAGCGTACTTGTTTTTTACGGACTTCGAATAAACTCTCTTCTTGCCGTCTTCAATCTAATACCGTTCCCGCCGTTCGATGGTCATAGCGTGTGGCAATGGAACAAAGCAGCGTATCTTGCGGCAATGATACCTTCGGCACTTCTTATGATACTAATTCAAATTTAGAACTCGCCATGCAAATGGAATCCGTATTCATCATTATTCGCGTTTGAAAAGAGCATTGCTTGTTTCAACCGCATCAACTCATCATATTGCTTGCGAGGCATTATCGAAACCTCTTTCGCGTTAGATAGACGCTTTATCTCAAAATCAGAACCCGCATACGTTATTATCGCACTGAAAAATTCGCGCTGGATGACTTGCACGCCGCGAAGAGCGATTATGCGCTCAAGAGACCTTTGTCCCTCATAGCTCATCGCTTTACCCTGCGGGGCGCAGATAACGTAGTCCACTATTCGCGGTTGGATTGACTGATATAAAAATTTGATGAATCATCGCTCGGCAAAGTTTTTTAAACCGTTATTTTGATAGGTGCTGTGAGGATAAGCACTGCTTATTATTTTCCATATGGATACTAATTTATTGATGAAGTGGAAGGAAAATCCCAATACCAAAGAAGAGATAGAGGGCATACTCAACCCAACAATAAATAAATGGTTCTTCAGCAGGTTCACAAGCTTTTCCTTGCCCCAGCTTTTTGGCGTCTTCGAGATACACTCGCGAAACAATGTCATAGTATCCGCGCCGACAGGAGCCACAAAGACGCTCACTGGCTTTCTTTCAGTGCTAAATGAACTAGTCGACAGCGCAGAAAAAGGAATACTCAAAGACAAAGTCTACGCAATCTATATCTCGCCACTCAAAGCGCTTAATAACGACATATCAAAAAATCTCAAAGAACCGCTTGAACAGATAGAATCAATAGCTGGCAAAGCGCTGGGAATACGCGTTGGCGTTCGAACAGGCGACACTACTCAATCAGAAAAAAGCAAAATGCTGGCAAAACCGCCGCACATACTGATAACAACTCCTGAAAGCCTTGCGATAATGCTCGCAAGCATAAAATTTCGCGATCACTTAACGGATGTTGAATGGGTCATAGTAGATGAAATCCACGCGCTCGCCGAAAATAAACGCGGAGTGCACTTGTCATTGTCATTAGAACGGCTGCAGCATTTATCCGGACACTTATGCAGAGTCGGGCTTTCCGCCACAGTCTCGCCCCTTGAGGAAATAGCGCAGTACCTAGTCGGAGTAGGACGGCCCTGCACAATAATCGACATCCATTTTCTCAAACAGCTCGATCTCAAAGTCATATCTCCAGTCGAGAACCTTATCGAGACGACGCACGCGGACATGCACCACAAGATGTACGAGCAAATAGACCAATTAATTGACGCGCACAAGACCACGCTTATCTTCACAAACACAAGAAGCGCGACAGAACGTGTCGTCGACCATCTAAAGCACAAATTCCCAACAAAATACTCCGCAAACATCGGCGCGCACCACGGCAGCATGAGCAAAACAAACCGCCTTGGAATCGAAGAGAAACTGCGCAAGGGAGAACTCAAAGCGGTCGTTTGCAGCACAAGCCTTGAACTTGGAATCGACATCGGCTACATCGATCTAGTCATCTGCCTTGGAAGCCCAAAGTCAGTTGCGCGCTTTTTGCAACGAGCAGGGCGCAGCGGGCACAAACTGCACGAAACAGTCAAAGCGCGAATAATGGTCATGGACAGAGACGACCTTGTAGAATGCGCGGTGCTCCTCAAAAGCGCAGTTGAAAAGAAAATCGATAGAGTGCACATACCAATGAATGCGCTTGACGTGCTTGCCCAGCAGCTATTCGGCGCCGCTCTAGAGCAGAACTGGAACGAGCGCGAGCTATACGAACTCACGCGCAAAAGCTACTGTTACAGAACTTTAAAACTTGGTGATTACAACAGCGTACTCTCATATCTCGCAGGAGAATTCTCAGAGCTTGAAGACAGGCACATCTACGCCAAGATATGGAGAGAGAACGGACAGATAGGAAAACGAGGCAAACTCAGCAGAGTCATCTACATGACCAACATCGGAACCATCCCTGACGAAAGCTTCATCACAGTCAAAGTCGGAACCGAAACCGTCGGAATGCTTGATGAAGGATTCGTCGAACGATTGAAGCCAGGCGATGTGTTCGTTCTTGGAGGCGAAACTTATATCTTCAAATTCACAAGAGGAATGGTCGCGCAAGCAGGAACCTCAGTCAACCGACCGCCAACAGTTCCACACTGGGTATCAGAAATGCTACCATTGAGCTTTGATCTTGCGATGGAAATCGGCAGATTCAGAAGATATATGCTCGAACGCTTCAACGCGGGTGAAAGCAGGGACGCCATTCTCAAGTTCGTCAACGAACACCTTTACGTCGATGAAAAAGCAGCGAACGCAATCTACGAATATTTCAAAGAACAATACGATTACTGCAAAAAACTGCCAACAGACAAACTAATTTTAGTCGAGTATTATAGCGACGGGCGCGACAACAAGATAATCTTCCACACTCTCTTTGGCAGACGAGTGAACGACTGTCTAAGCCGAGCGGTCGCGTTCGCTATGAGCAGAACAGAGCACAAAGACGTAGAGCTGGGAATGAACGACAACGGATTCTATATCAACGGCACGAAAGCTTTGCGGCCTGTCAAAGCGCTGACCCTTCTGCTTCCGGACAAGCTCTCGCTCATAATGAACATCGCAGTAGAAAAAAGCGAAGTATTCAAACGAAGATTCAGGCACTGCGCAACACGCTCGCTAATGATACTTCGCAACTATCTCGGACGTCAGAAACGGGTTGGCAGACAACAGGTGAGTTCTATGATATTAATGAGCGCGCTCAAACGAATCGACAACGATTTCACAATACTCAAGGAAGCAAGACGCGAATGCCTTGAAGATTTGATGGACATAGAAAACACCAAAAAAATCCTAGAGGGAATACAAAACAAGACAATCCAAGTAGTTGAAATGGACACAACAGTCCCATCACCTTTCGCACTGAACCTTGCGCTTATGGGGTACATGGACGTCCTTCGAATTGAAGACAAATACGAATTTTTGCGAAGAATGCACGAACAAATAATCGCGAAAATAACAGGCAAACCGATCGAAGATGTGAGCGGCTCCTCATTTGTCGCCAAATCACAGGCAGCGCGAGGAGAATTCAAGGAACAACTGCGCAGTGAAGCGACATCGCTTGACGCGCCAAAATACGTGCGAGCAGAGCTACTTCGCATCATAGACGGTGAACGAACTAACATCGACCCTAAATTCCTTGAAGGCATAGAGAAGAATAGAACTGATATTGAAACAAAATGGCCATCGGAGCTATCCAAATTCGTGTTCGCGGTCCTTCCTGACTTGCGAAAGGGCGACTTTAGCTACGAAGACTTCTGGAAAGACGAAGAAGACAAAGAGCAGGTAAAAGCCGACGACCTTAAACTCGTCCTTATCAACCAATTCAACAAAGCAGCAAAAAGAGCGAAACTCGACCCACAAATCCGTTATGACGTCTACCATATGATAGATGACGAGAAAGAAGGATTCAGAAAAGAGACTTTGGCCTGGCTCAAGGAATTATTTTCAAAAGCAGTCCCTGCATATTGGGAAGATGAAATCGCGAAGTTCCTGCAGGAAAAGATGAAGGAGCTGCGTTGAATCGTCACGTTTTCCACATTTTTGGCGTATATTCCACACTGGTTTTAGCGTTGACTTGCCTTACGTGATGAGCATCAGAATCGACAATTTCGTATGGTCCATCTATGCGATCAGAGCGAAGTATTTCTGCATTGCAGATGACGTTGAGCAAAATCCATCGACCGTCCTTTTTATGGATGATTGGCAACTCAATCGTTTTTAATAAATTCCTCTGTTCCATCACTTACCTCTCCCCTTTTTTCTAATTCAGTCATGATTTTATTCAAAATAGGAAAAGAAAGATGCGTTTCGAAATGCAAATCAAGAACGTTAAAATATTTTTTGCCATCTTCTTTGAATTTGCGTATCGTCGCCTTGATGAGTGTCTTAGCATCATTGTACGGAACAATAAGCACTTTTTTCCTCAAAGCCCCATTCTCTTGTTCAAGCAGTTCTATGCGTTTCTGCAATCTTTCAATCGTTGAATCCATTTGCTGTAATTGAGTCATATTTTAATTGGGGCAAGTGCTCTTTTTATTTCTTGCGTAGAATTTGTTGGAAAGTTTACAATTCTCATCAGAATATTCCTTTCACCACACAATAAATACTCTTCTTTTGAAAACAACGTGATGTCAACAGACCCTAAGCAACTCATCTGCGAACTTGGAGCTGCATTCTATAATCTTGGATGGGTATCAGGAACAGGAGGAGGAATCAGCATCAAGGATGGCGAACAAGTGTACATCGCTCCATCAGGAGTGCAGAAAGAATGCATACTGCCTGAACAAATATTCACGCTTGACAGCAATCGAAACATCCTCTCACGCCCAGACAATCTCACACTCTCAGCGTGCGCCCCCATATTCTTTGAGATCTACGATCGAACGAACTCAGGAGCGGTCATCCACAACCACAGCATCCATGCAGCAAGAGCATCGCTTGCCTTTGACAGACGATTTAAGATAACCGGAATCGAGATGCAAAAGGGCATTGGTGGCTACGACGTGTTCGACCTTCTGCATGTGCCAATAATTGAAAATGTCAGCCACGAAAAAGACCTCGCAACTGTTGTCGGCAAAACAATAGCTGAAAACACAGACACGAGCGCCATATTAGTTCGAGGACACGGAGTTTATGTATGGGGCAGAACATGGGAACACGCCAAAACACAGGCGGAGTGCTATGATTATCTATTCCGCATATCGCTTGAAGAATCAGCGCGAGGGCTGGATCTTTCAAAACCAATACGTCGATATGAGCGCGCGTACAGGCTAGACACCGCAACACCATTAACCGAAACAGAACTTCGCCAGCACGGCATAGCGCTTTTGCGACCCACAAGCACAGACACATTCCTTACTGACCTTGCAAGCGCAGGATACGATCATCTCGATACGGTCAGCATAACACCAGTGCGAGGCATCGAAGAAAAACTCTTCGCATTTGAACGAGAACACAAACACCATGAGGACGAAATCAGATTCATCACCAACGGAGAAGGCATTTTTGATATCCGCGACAATAATGATCACTGGATACGTATCGAAGTTGAAATAGGGGACTTACTAAGACTGCCTGCCGGAAGATATCATCGTTTCTTTCTTACACAAGAGAAAAAAATAAAAGCGACAAGATTCTTCCAAGACAAAGAAGGATGGATTCCCGAGTATAGGCGTAGAAACTAATTTATATTTCTTATACTTGTCATCAGATATGGTCTATGAATTCATCTTCCGTGGAAAACAACCGCACAAAGCGGCGATAGCGCGAACGCCAAGCGGACTGCTTTTAGTGGCAGTTCCGCGCTACACTGCGCCTAACGGCATTGGAGCCACAAGCGTCATCACAATCGATGAAATAGCAAGACAATTCGATTTACGCGAAATACTAAGCACGTTCGGCTCGCACATCGTAGATTCGACAGTCATCATCCAGACACGATGCGCTTTGCAAGACGGTGAAAAGAAACAGCCTGCACTTGATCCGAAATATCTTCTGCCATTTGAGGATGTTCTCAAACAATCATATAGTGGAAACAAAATACGATATGTTTAATTGAACGAGAACTTGTTCTTAATCTGATTCATCTTGTTACCAGTCCAATACAAGACACCACCTATTAAAAGATAGACCGCTGCCACGCTAAGCACGGTCGGAACGCTGTGGCTCACGTAATATTCTGCCACAGGCTTTACGACAGTCATTCCAGAAATGCCTTTGGCAGAGAATAAATCCTGAAACGTAAGCACACTGCTGACAACGCTAAGAGCTCCAGGAAGAAAAATAGTCATGCCGAGCGTTTTAAGCGTATCCGCGAGCGTCTCTTTGACACGATAAAGAAGGAACGCGCTGACGATGACAAGCATCACTCCGCCAAAGAAAACATTAGGAGATGCAACCCACGGGCTCGTTTTCTGTTCGAACGCCGCGCTAACTGTGGGAACAAGAAGCGCGAATCCTGAGAACAGCGCCGCGTGTATAAGCACGTGACTCATAGCATGATGCACCACTTTCATATTCATTGAAGAGCGTATTTGATTTATAAAGATTCGCACGCGAGCACTGCGACACCATCACCAGCTTGTTACAACGAATCTTTTTATGCAGCACAACACCGTTTAGCATAATCATGGGAAGATTAGAACTAATCGTCGGAAGCATGTTCGCGGAGAAAACCTCAGAATTGCTCTCCAGAATAGAAAGACGAATCCACGCTGACGCGAGATGGGTACTGTTCAAACATTCATCCGATACGCGCTTCGATGAACGCTTCGGCGCAGATTACGTTCGAGCGCACAACGGCAGGCAGCTTCCAGCAGTTCGGGTCTCAAGCAGCAAAGAACTGCGCGAACTCGCAGGCAAAGAAGCGTACGACCTCATAGGCATCGACGAAGTATGGATGTTCGATCCAACCATAATAGATTATTGCAAAGAAGTCATTTCCAACCGTGAAAATTCACTCACAATCGTAGCGAGCACGTTGGTGACAAGTTTTAGAGGTGAACCAATTCCATTCGGCATGCAAGAAAGTGGACCGCATGTCGGCGAACTCATGCCATACGCCTCAGACATCTCATTCAAATACGGAGTGTGCAAGTACAGAAACGAATCAGGAAAAATATGTGCCAAAAACTCAGACTGCACACAACGATTACTTGACGGACAACCCGCACCTTACACAGACCCTCTATTTGTCAACGGCAACGATGAGGAGAACAACCGCAGAAAATACGAAGCCAGATGCAGAGAACACCACTATGTGCCCGGACGGCCATCAAAACAAAATCAGCCTTAATGCTTTTTAATTCAAATACCGGTGATTCATCTTTGCGGTTTTAGACTAGGCATAGAAAACTTCAACATCAGTTTTCACCTGCTTGTAATCCTCTATCGCAATCCAGTCGATGTTTGTCCTTCGCACATCAAGTTTCTCCAGCGCAAGATTACTCCTCGCCAGATACTCTAATGATTTATTCGTTACTATTGTTCCACTCAGAGATAACTGCCTTAGAGGTTTCCCTGAAGAAACAAGCTCTTCTACTGCTCTGTCGGTTATTTTGCTGTCTGAGAGGCTTAATTGAACCACTGGAAGGAGCGTATAACAAAGACGAATGACGAACGGGTCGCCAGTACTAAGCGCCGCAGTCAATCCAAGTCTGCGTATCGGCGCACGGTAATCTGACAATAGCAATAGTCCGCTGCGATTCACCCTATATGCATCAATGCGGGGAAATTTGAACTCCCAAATAACTTCATCGATACCGCCGTTATGCATTTGCGGGTACACTGACATGACAAGATCAGTTTCATCACGCAAGAAATCCTGAATTGGAGCGCTCAATTCCCTGAATCGCGGTACGTCTATCAAGTTATACAACAATCCGATTTCTTGCCTGAACAGCGTTTGCCAATTCTGTCCTATTCTTTTCGTCGCTTTGAGCAGCCTTACAAGATTCTCGGGTGTGCATTCACGAGAATACTCCCTTCTTATTTCCTGCAATTCAACATCGGTCATAAATTCTCCTCAAACGCTCGCCTTCGATCCTTAGCGCTTTGTAATCGCTTTCGCACAAAGCGTCGATGCCTTTTTTAGTCATCTTTCTGCAGTCCGAAAGTTCAAGATTAGACGCGCTCTTCAGATTTTTAGCCAAATATCTTGCGCCTGAATCACTTATGCGCGTGCCTTTAAGAGAAACATCAGCCAAATCTTTGGCGCACACTTTTGATACTATTTTGTTGGTAACATTCGAATAGTTAAGTTTCAGTCTTTTGATATTCGGCAAAGCGAGCAATTTATCCGCGCCATAATCAGTGATGTCGCTGTATTGAAGATTCACGCTATGAATCGAAACCACTTGCGCGATACGTTCAGCGTCATCATCGTTTAGCACTTGATCATCACCCCTGCGGCTTTTATGACCAATTTGTTCCATACAGCAAAACTGCGCGAAAAAATCAGTTCCTCCTTTTGAAAACTGAAGATATCTCAAAAGACGCCTGTCCTGCTCAAGAACATCATCAAGCCTACGAACCATAACAGGCAAACCCTGATTGAAAACAAGACGCTTCGCGGATTTATACTTGATGTCAGCATAATCAAAGCAGATATATTTTGGCGAGAGCGACATATCACTGAGAATTTTTAATACGACTGGCTTCGCTCTTTCGTATTTTCCAAGAGCGTGGCATTTATCGACAAAACGAATCTGAGCATCAACTCCCTCCTGTTCGCAAGCCTCGAAGTATTTTTTCCAATCCGTATCTGTAGCGTTTGAACGCTCGATTACGCGTTCTAACTGGTTGATTCCATATGACTGCATGGCGGTTTTTTCCAGTATTCATCTTATAAAGCTTTCCTGCTCCAAACCTTTATAAATAACCTGACGTAAAACAAAGTTATGGCAAAGGAAGAAGGCAAACAGGGGATAACTGTCAAGAAGTCGCAGGACATCTCCGAATGGTACACGCAGGTAATCCAGAAAGCCGAGATGGTTGAATATACTGGCGTTTCAGGATGCATGATATTCAGACCCCGAGCTTATGCCATCTGGGAAAAACTCATGGCCTTCTTCGATAAGGAAATAAAAAAAACAGGCGTTCAAAACACATACTTCCCTCTTCTAATCCCTGAGAACCTTCTCAAACGAGAAGCAGAACACGTCGAAGGGTTCGCCCCTGAAGTCGCTTGGGTCACCCAAGGCGGAAACACTCCACTTAACGAAAGGCTCGCGATCAGGCCAACATCAGAAACAGTCATGTACGAAGCGTTCTCCAAATGGATAAAAAGCCACAGAGACTTGCCGCTCAAAATAAACCAATGGGTCAACGTCATTAGATGGGAATTCAAGCATCCAGTGCCATTCCTTCGAGGACGAGAATTCCTGTGGCAAGAAGGCCACACCGCATTCGCGAACAAACAAGAAGCTGAAAAAGAAGTCCTCGCCATACTGGAACTTTATCGCCAAGTATTCGAAGAAAACCTTGCCGTGCCAGTCATAAAAGGACGAAAAAGCGAGAATGAAAAATTCGCAGGCGCGGACTTCTCAACATCAGTTGAGACACTAACGCCAAGCGGCAAAGCAGTACAGGCCGCGACCAGCCACCATTTAGGCCAAAGATTCGCCAAAAGCTTCAACATAGCATATCTCGATGAAAAAGGAGAGAAACAACACCCATACCAGAACAGCTGGGGATTTAGCACGCGAAGCATCGGCGCAATGATACTTTACCACGGAGATGACAAAGGACTCGTCATACCGCCAAAAGTCGCTCCGCTTCACGTCGTCATAGTACCAATACTTTTTGATGACAGCAAAGCACGAGTAATCAAGAAAGCAAAAGACATCGCAGACGTGCTCCGTTCAAAAGACATATCAGTTTACGTTGATGACCGCGACCACTACACCGCAGGATGGAAATTCAACGAATGGGAACTCAAAGGAGCGTGCATTCGCGTAGAAATCGGCCCTAAAGATATCGAGAAAAAACAAGCAGTGGCAGTCAGACGCGACATTGGAGCCAAGACCTTCGTTCCTCTCGACACACTGCCAGAATACCTCGCAGAACAGCTCGAAACAATGCAAAAAGACATGTTCACAAAAGCGAAAAATTTCCTGACCGAAAACACAGTGCACGTAAGCACGTGGACTGATTTTGTCAAAGCAATCAAAGAGAAAAAACTCATCTACGCACCCTGGTGCTGCACCGCCGAATGCGCAGAAAAAATCAAAGAAAAAACAGAAGGCGCAAAATGCCTCACATTGCCGTTCGAATTAGAACATCCGGTTGGAGACTGCGTTCAGTGCGACAAAAAGGCAGCAGCCATAGCTTTGTTCGCGAAGAGCTACTAAGGAGCTATATTCAACACTTGCGCATATTCAGGATATCGTTTCACAATCTCCTTCTTATGTTTAGCATAGACTTCCCTTGCTTTTTTCCAATTACCGTCCAAACAAGCCAACACATACTGCTCTTCGGGCAGAGGATCAATTCCCCACCAGAACGAAAAACGCTCCACCTGCCTGCGCTTGCCGTTCTCAACAAACTCCCTCATATATGCCTGTATCTCAACCTTGATTTCATCCGCAAATAACGCTTTCGCGACATCGCGCTCTTCTCTTAGCCGTTCTTGATCCGTCCTATGATCCTCCCAATCTATGAGAGCTGCATCTCTTCTCACCGCAGCTTTCACAAAAATCTTGCAAGCATTTTCTTTTACCTCTTTTGAAATTTCTGGAACAATCGGGCGCATTTTTGTAAGCTCGTATAACTTCATCGCCCCTCGGATATTTCCGTTGGAAAAAACCGATTCATACGCTTGTTGGACGATATCCGAACCAAAATTTGGCAGGACATCCAGCTTACCTCTGAGTTCTTCGAGTTCATCAATATCGCCTGCAAATAGAAGCTCTTGATATTTTTTCTTAACAATCTCTTCATCCATTTTGACGCCAGTTAGGCTCTCAATCTTTTTGAGCATGTACAGATTACGTGAACTCAGTGAACGCGCGTAGAACAATCGCACCGCGTCTTCTGCCGGCTTGACATTCGTCGCCCTGATAGCCTTATCCAAACTCTCCAAAGTTATAGATGATATTTCCTTGTGCCTGTCATTCGCGCCGCTTAAAATAACGGCATACTGCGCATGCACTTTATTCTCATCAGGCTCAACACCTATTTCGCACCGCAAAAACTCAAACAACGGTTCGTGGAAATGCTGCCTTTCTGTGAACCAATAATCATACGCTTTCATCGCAAGATTTCTGTCCCACACGGGTTTCACCCCTGAGAATTCAAGAAACTGCAGTATTTGATCGGGCTGGCGCAGTGAACCTGTATTTTCACGCTCGCCCGCCATCTCGGCAAGCCAGTTATTAGCAATCTTATCAACCAACCCCTGCAAAGATTCTGGTTTTCCAAAATACGCAATCAGGCTTTTCAAGTCCCATTCACTCGGCGAATCCTGATTTGAAAATCCCGTCCAAACATTCGCAACTTGCTCTTTATCCGGCAGTATGCCCGTGCTATTCGTGACAAAACAAACATCCCCATAATTCTCTTTTTCAATCAGAACAGGGAATATCTCTTCTCGAATATACTTTTCCACATCCACAACGCCCCTATCTTTCAATGCTTTGAATACGTAGTTGACGTCTATGAACTTGCGCGCGCCATCCTTAACCTCAAATGCCATTTTTCCAAGAATATCCTTGGATTCATCCCAATTCAGCTCAATCAACTCGAGCTGGCCATCGCGCATCTTCATTGGGCTTGAGCCCTGATTCATCTCGTAATGCGCGCGTATGATCATTTCAAGCGGTGTTTTTCCCTTTTTCATTTCTGGAACGCAGTCATATCGTTTTAAATACAATTCCTCACTTCTCACTCCAAACTAGAGTGAAAATGCTTGATAAACTCAAAGAACTCGGACTTTCACATTACGAAAGCTTGGCTTTCACCGAATTATTGAGCGAAAGGCTCACTTTCAAACAAATATCGCGCAAAGCGAAGATACCTGCGGGAAAGGTATATTCTGTGGTCAATTCACTCCACAGCAGAGGGCTTATATCCTTGAGCGAAAATCGTCCAAAACAGGCATTCGTCCATAATGCATCGGAAACGGTCAGGAAGCTAATCAAGCAAAAACAAGTCGAACACGAAGCGCTTATAACAACGCTGCGGACATACGCCACAGAAATCGACGCGTCTAAAGCACAGCCAACTAAATTCTTCCAGCTTGGAACAACCCTTGATGACAATAAGTCAATCCAATCGCGCACGTTCATTGAAGCAGAACGCGAGGTCTGTCAAATCATCAATATCCATCACAAGCCGCACTCCAATCGAAAGAGCAAAACCATATGGGAACAAGAAATAGAAAAAGCAGTCGGGCGCGGAGTACGATTCAGATCAATCTACCCTATCGATTGCAAACTCCCTAATTCACTCGCAGAACTTAACAAGAAACACCCTGCTTTATTTGCTGTGAAACGCCTTGACACTGATTTTTGCCGGTGCGATATAATTGATGGCAAGAAGACGCTAATAAAACTAATACATCAGGACGCAACCCATCACGGAGGCGTTATCTTCGTTGAGAACGAACGCTTTGCCTCTAATCTCCAGGAACTCTTTGAGCAGTTTTGGCAGAACGTGAGATAATCCTGCACAGTTATGTCACATGATTTTAATACTCCGAATTCATTATAGTTCATGTGCGGAAAATACAAGATACGCGCTCTTTCAAGAAAAGAAGCGCATTCTCACGCGCAATAGGCAAAGTCCTTACATACGGTTATGGACTTTATGTCAAAGATCGTGAATTACAAAAGCAAGCGCCTGAAGCTGCGCGCAACATGGAGATACTATTCGAGCGCGTCTGCAAATTCGGAGCTGAACATCCCAAAAAACTGCTCTCTGTATTAGGAACTGTCAACCATTGGTGGAACCATTATTACAATGCACAGGAAAAAACCAAATCGGACGAGCACTACTTAATCTACACTCAAGACGATCACGCGATACCGTTTCGCCCGGAAGAAGATATACTCTATTCGTATCTTCCCGCGCAGATAGCGCTGATGGCGCACGCGGTCGCACGCCTAACCGACGATAAACAATTCGCTTACGTCCTGCGCTCGTTCGTGCAGATAAACATCGACGCTTCTCACATTTACAACAGATGCCAAACGCGAATGCCAAGGTTCAAAAATCACAACAGAGTCTCGCTTTCAGTTGTCCAATACATAGACGCGCCAACAAACTGCTGCCCATCTTTGCACATAGCTTATTCAACACTCATCTACAACGTGGCACAGCGGGTAGTCCAACTGCCTAAAAAAGACCCCGAAGCTTGGGAATCAGTGCAAACTTCTACCGAAGGGATGGTCAATTCAGTCCTTTACACCAAACAGCATTCCCTTGCGGACATAGCAATAGGCATTTTGCTAGCGCAGACAATATTCGAACGCAGATTCAATAACCTTCCATTCAACAACCTGATGCACTTATTCCCTTCAATGGCGGCAAACAACCCTGAAATCCCTTACGGCAGGATACGCGAGAATTATGAGCACGCGATTGACATACGAAAACGCCAAAATGGCGCACTTGACGAACTTGTTGAGACCTACCTTAAAGATAAGGGATTTCCTAAAATACCTGCAAAAACGGGCAATTGCTATTATAATGATAAATCGACGGAGATAGTGGAATTCTAGGCACTCAAACACCGGGTGTGGGACAGAATTGTGCTATCCTAGCCAGTAAAGATTGTGCCACAGGGACGTGAGCATGTTGGCGGTGTCTATTCTGTCTGGTCTTTTCTGT
>JAGVZE010000011.1 GCA_018302815.1 Candidatus Woesearchaeota archaeon | reverse complement strand
AAGGCTCACCACGCCAAACACATTACCAACGGAATCCTTGCCCGAGCCACAGCGAGGGTCAGCCCGCAGGCTGAGGGCTTGCCCCAAGGAGGAGGTCAAACTGTCCTTATATTCGCGCGGTTGCTGTTTGCGATGACAGTATCTCCCGCATATATCGTGTAATACGCGATATAGTCTTTAGCCGCTTGGCCGCCGATATATTCATCAAACTGGTAACCTCTTGCGAAGGTGACCATTCCATCGCGGAATAGCAACGGAACAGTTTCACAAACAGGCGCTGCTTGAATCTTGGTATATTCAGAGCATAATTTAACCGTGAGATGAGACGTCGGGTTTTCCTGATATCGTCCAAAACTTCCAGCGAACGTCTTTAGGTCATCTTTCTTCATGGGAATGAAGCTTCCCTCTCCGTATGAAGAAGCAGGAACATAAATCTCATTCACCCAAAAGTTCACTTCAGAAGGGAAAACCTTAGCAGAATCAATACCGCCAGGCCCAGGCTCTGTCGCAATTGGAGAGGGAGGAGAAGTCGTGTCAGTTCGCGGACTTGGAACTTCGTTCACTATGATTTCACCAGGAGGCTGTTGAATTGGCGTTGTTATCGTGGTTTGTTTTGGCTCTTGCGCAACTATAACTAATAGAATGATAGCTGCTATCAACGCACCGACAATAATCACCGCTTTTGCCATATGTCTGAAACCCTCCGCCCAGAAACCATAAGCCAATTAGGCGCAGGGTTTCCGAGCATGCTCAAGAACCACGCCAAAGTGTGGACGTCTACTGGTTTTCGCCAGTCACGTAACTTGCTTAATGCTTGTGGTTCTTGACATTGAAATAATCATATGAACCCTTGTGAAAGCAAGGGCCGGAAATGTTATGAACGCGAGCAAAGCCGCAAGAGCCGCGACGCCCCACATAGACTGCGAGACCTTCGTTGCCCAAATGAACGGCAAAGCAAGCGCATTGAACGCGATTACCGAATTTACTAGGAAGGCAGGAACTATCGCCTTCGCACTTTTAATTCCTAAGATGAACGTCTTTTTAAATGTTTGCCGAGCAGGAACAAGCGAGAAGCTAACGTCGGCAAAATAGCACAAGATGAGAAGAGTCAAGGTAAGCAACGCTTTTATGATGAAACCCGGCTCTTCGAAAAAACTGCTCGATACAGACGCGTATGCGAATATTATACTCGCGCCCACAAACCACCAGAAAACCATCAAAAAGTACGTTTTTCCCAAAGATTTGAGAGGAATCGATTTCAAGATACTTTTATGAGCAATATGCCACAACGGAGCCTTGAACAGAACAGTTGCTGCAGACATTATTACCAGCATGCCAAGCCACAAGTAAATAAGCCTATGATAAAGCGCCATAAAATCAGCATCCTCGAACAACAACCCCTCGACTTTGTACAGGTCCTCATCTGCTAAAGATGACATCTTTTCCTGCATCATAGCAGAAATATCCGTGAAAACATCCTGAGTCGGAATGAAAAACTGCATGTAGATTTTGAATAATACAAAAAGAAGGAAAAATTCGAGCAAAACTACGAATAACAGAAGGCGCTTATTCTTAGAGAACGCGGACCAAGCTTTAGGAAGGGTTAGGGAGAGAGTCATGGGGTGACTCGTTTAATTTCTTTTATTGCATCAAAATCTTGATCGAAGCTCGCTATCTCTGTAAGTCCCTTCGCAAACATCGTGGCGACATGCGTGCTGTCGCGCGGATTGAGCTTTTCAGAGCCGTAAATTTCTATAGCGTTCTCCACTATGCTTCTTGTTGCATCAACAAAGCTCAGATTCCGCATGCATAATAGCGTCTTAGTGACTTCTGCCGCGAATGCCTTTCCTCTCTCCTTTTGAAGCGCCCAAAGCACTTCATCAATCGTTAGAACTGAAGTCATCGCTTCATTTTGCCCTTTGATGAGTTGAGTGAGCAGTTTCCTGCTGCTTTTCCCTGCGTCAGAGTCGTTTATCGCAGCGTTGATAAAGACATTAGAATCGACATATATCATGCGCGCTCCATATGTTCTTCATACTCCTTTGAAGTGTACGTTTTTTTCTTTCCGATTTCTTTCGCACATTTTTCAAGGAATGCTATCGGATCCTCCACCTGCGGCCTAGATATTAGGACTCCGTCCGCAGTCTCCTTAATCACGACATCCCTTCCAGGAACAAGCCCGAACTCATCTCTGAGTATCTTAGGTATGAGTACTTGTCCTTTCAATCCAAGTTTAACTTGAAGTTGCACCATTTCATACCAATGGTAGGAATAAGTAGTATTTAAGGGTTTTGGGCGAGTTTGTTATCTTCTCCCATATTGCGCGGACCAAGCTTTGGGAAGGGAAGAGGGAGAGGGTCATTGCGGTTTGAATTCCGTTGTTCCATCAAGCGGCACTGGTGTGACTCCTATTGGAGCACAGCCGTTTCTATCTCCCCTTGTAAGGTCAGTGCTACCATATCGCTCACTATAGCTATATTGGTTAATATCGTCTACCTGTCCACTTTCTCGATATTTTGGTCCGTAATACGCTCCAACACCCCTGTCACCAAATCGATCAGTATCTTTACATTTGATGAGCGGTCTGAATGATTTGCAATCATCCTCACATAATCCACCATTAGGAACATATTCAATTTCATCAGTACAATCATTTGTTGCGACCTGTTCGCAGAATCGGACCAGATCAGTTGTACGAAGATCCGTATCTCCGCGCGGGCTTCGTTGAGTGAATGATAGTACATTGCTAGAGCTGATGGTGAAGTACTTGTTTAGCCCGGGATCTTCCACCGCGGAAGAGGCGCGCACAAATTCAGGGATGCGAATCGCATTAGCGCTAATAGTTTCGCAAATTTCTCCTTGATCTATTTTGTCATCTCCACACCTCGGTGTTGGTGGAACGGGTGCAGCGGTTGGTTGAACAACCAACGTGGGCGCGGGCGGTGGATTTACAGGAGGTGCCGCAGGAGTGGGTGTAAGTATGGCAGTGTTTGTTTGGGTAGGTTGGGTGGGAGTGGAGGCACCTGTCGCTAATATCGCCGCATCGAGTTGGCCGACAAAGTCAGGAGCCCAAGTAGTTGGATGTTGCACTGTTATCGCGAGCGCCCTGTTAAGTTCTGATTCTACTCCCCTGAGTAGCTGTCTTAATGTTCTTATGTCAGTAATATCTCCTGAAAACTGGTTTTTGATTGTTTCGAGTTGAGTTATTGAGTATTCAATATTGCCTTTCCAATCAGTCCAGTCAGAAAGCGCCGAGGCTTGCACCCCTGTGCTCCTTGAATCAATCTCTTGAATTGTCCTTCGCAAAACTTGAATGGAATTGTCCATCTTTGGTATCACGTCTGTTCTTCTTCGTTCGGGGAGCAAGTATGGCTGAGCTGAGGCATCTGAGGCTGAGGCCTGATCAAAGAATTGGATAGTTGTTCTTAGACTCTCGAGCTGTGGCTGTGCTATCGTTTGAACGTATTCCCTGAGTCTTTGCAAGGCAACAATATGTGGGCTTGACGGAACAGGCGCAGCCGCTCCTGTTGCTTTCGGAGTTACTACTGCGTTTAGCGCAGCTGCTTTTGCTCGCACCTCTATCAATATGTCGCGCTCAGTTGCTGCGAATGCTTTAACTCCTTCAGGTCCGATTACACCGATATTTTCTTTGTAACTCTTAATCTCGTCAGTTATTTGATTAATACTTCTCGTAAGCTCATCGTTGAGAGCGGTATACTGCTCTTGAATTTGTTTAAGTTCATCCCGTGCATCGATGAGAGCGGGCCACAAAACAAGGTCTTGTGACATCTGTTCGAGAATGCCAACATCAGTTGAAGCGTCCACATGAATCAAGTCTTTTCTCTGGCTCATCACAACAGCATCATCTTGGCGCGTGGCATCGTAATTTCTTACTTCTATTTTCCTACTTAAGTCCGAATCGAACCTGCTGAGCCTGTCTCTAAGCAACGCAAACTTTTGTTTATCTGACAGGGTTAAGCTTCGAGCTGTATTCACCGCTCCAAGTGCACTTATTTTCTTAATCCGTACTGCTTCTAACGCAGTTATTGCAGAGTCTAAGTGCGCAGGTATATCATCTGCCGTCGGAATGTTGGTTGTTGAACTAGCCAGTGCAGTGAGTTCATCCTGCGCGTTCACTAATTCGGCGACTGCTTGGTCGATGTCTCCGCCAGTTTTATACAAATCTATTACTTCAGCTGGAACGGGGATATCGCCACTGACAGCATCAACTGCTGTTTCAAGAGAACGCTGCAAGCTACCCTCTTCAAGTATTTGCTGCCGTATGATCCCCGGCAAGTTCGCAAGGTCATCCTGCAATTCCCTGTCGGTTAAGCTTTTTTTCGCTTTAAGCTGGCCAATCATTCCATTTTCCCGCGTATACATCTGCATAATTATTTCAGTTATACGCTTGAGCTTATCCAACGCACTCACAACACCCGTTACTTTCTGTTCGAGCGCGGTCAAGTCATCGGCTTCTCCGCACACAGCGAAAAACTCCTCAGTGAACCTTGTTTCTTCATCGCTTTGCGGGTCTATCGACACTTGGTCAGTTGGACTTCCAAACTGGTCAGAATCGAAAATCGCGATGTCAATGCTGAATTTTTGCGCTTTAAGCTTTTCAGCAGGATCCTTTGAATCGCAAGGGTTGAGACCCTTTGGAGCGCCAGGAATGATAAGGACTTGGCGTTTGGTGGTCAGTGCAGGTCTTGCAGTCTTAAGATCAACACTTATTCGTCCCGCTTCAATGCGCCTGCTAGATGGAACAGTGTCGCTTTTGATTGTCACTTTTGAACCTCTGAACCCAGTTGCGGCATCAACTGTTAATGCGTCGTTTGCAGGAACTTCAAACAGCGTCCATTTTTGAGTTGTACCTGCTGTTTCGAATTCCAAAATAAATGCAGTGCCTGCCTGCGGAGCAGAAGTGAATCGTACCGTGCTTATATCAGCATCATTCGGGGTAGGCGTAGTGCCTCCTTGAGTCCAGGACCTTGTCGTGTATTGCGCTCCTGCCTGACCTGTTCCTGGGGCGAACCAGTTCGTTTGGACTTCAGTTAATGGGCCGAACTTTGCATCGCTCGTTAATAGAGTATAGTCTCCGTTAGTTGTGAGTTGGATAAGTCCGATGTTTTTGTTGCTCGCAACCTCAACACCATGCTGGTTTCTGATAGTGAACTCCAAATGCTTGTCATTCCTTCTATCCGCAGGAGTTGGGTAATCTTGAGTTAATCTGAGCGAGACGTTCACCGGTTCTTCAAGAGCTACGACTTCCTGAGGAATATGATGCGCGTGTGAAACAGAATGATCAACAATGCGAATACCTGACGTTGCATCGCCAATCTGGCACCTGAAGCTTGAAGTCGCAGGGTCGAACCTGCACTCAGAAGGAACACCGCCTGCGCCGCCAACTTGTGAAATCTGGCAAGGTTCTGTCTTGCTCTCCTGTGCTTGCTTTCCATCATTCCATCTCCAAAGCAAATACGCTGAATCATAACGAAGCTGAGATTCGCCAGGAGCTCCTTGCACTGTGAAGAAAATCTCTTCATTCGCAATCTCACCTTTCTTCACTCTTGTCGGTAAATTGTCCGGTGAAATCACGATATCTTTTGGAGCGTCACAGTCACACTTTCCTCTCGCAAAGCCATCACTTTCACGACACTTAAAGCCGCCGCTGCACTTCAAATGAAGCTCCAAATCAGCATCAGCGCCCGCAGCAAAACCAGTACCCAAATGATAAGTCCACGTCACAAGCCCTTTTGGAGTCGTAGCAGGATTGAACGAGACAAATCTTCTATCGCAAGGGAAAATAAGACCTGTGCTTTCAACAGGAACTTCATCAACTGCTTGGTCGAATAATGCGCCAACGTCCAAATTCCAAGTTCCAGTGAAAGCGAACATACAAACGCTGTGAGCGAGCTTTCTATCAACGAAAATACTCTTGTACATATTCGTCTCACCATAACGCCCCTCAACAGAACGCGACAGTTCTGAACCTGCTGAAGTAAGCGCGCCAGCGACATCACCGCCAAGACCAAAGCCTATACGTCCTCCGCCTCCAACGCTGAACTTCTGAGTGAAACAAGAAATTGCATCGTAAAGCAAATCACACGCGTACTGGCTCACAACTGCCTGACAGACACCAGTGCTGCCATCGCCAGTGAGCAATATAGTGTTGACGCAATTATGAACTGCAGTCAAAATATTCTTCCATTTCTTTAGGAACGCGACAAGCGTTGGAACGCAAATGCAACGGATGGAATTGATTAAACCATCTCCTGCGCGGATGATGTATTCCTTGTCGGGCGTTCCGATGGCGCCCATCACTTCATTGTACACTTCATCTGAACGAGCTTTAGGTATTTCCGAGCATCCCGTTTCATAACCGCCTTCAGTGCAAAGGCGATCGTGGAATCCATCATAAATATTCGGTTCAGCATTCCCTTTCTGCGCGAATGCTTGAATGTGCGGCGTGTCAAAGAAATCAGTTGTGACATCTGCAGTCTCAATTGCTTCCATTTGAGATGTAACAAAATGACGATTGTTACCAGCGAGCGTTTGCGCCTGAGGATTCTGCGAGAATTCAAGCGATTCAACAACATAACCTATGCCGATTTTGTACTCTCCTGACGCTTGCCCAAATGAGGTTCCGAGCTTGTTTGGAATCACAAGAACGTACAATTTACCTTCCTTACTTCCGGATTGCGGATTAGAAAGCGCAGGGAAATTTTGCGGATTCACATTTCCAACAGGAATAGCATTCGTAGGCTCGCCCCCGCTTGGTTCACAGAAGCCGCCAACTGAATTGAGCAATTTGTTGCACTGGATGGGAATATCGCCAGATCCAGTAATATCATTCTTGTTCGCCTTCTCAGCGCTCAAACACGTGCTCTCCTTAATCTCATCGAACGTGTCAAGCATATTTATCGCGCTAACACCACAGCCAGAACTCCACTCGCGCATGTACTCGTAACCGCAACATTCAGGAGTTGCAGGGTGCGGGTCAGCACAATTAATCCCTCCTGTCGTCTGCGGTCCTCCGCCGGAAATACCTGGAATGAAAGATTTTGTTCGCGTGTCCTCCTGATGACTGAGCCATTTTGTGTATATGTCCTGCACTTGATCAAGCGTGAAAAACAGACGAGGAGGAACTGTGACATCTCCTATAGCAATACGACTACCTAGAATTCCTGATCCTCCACCACTACCTGTCCCTTTATTAGCCATCACCCAAGCAGCGCAATCAGGGCCAGCAAGGAGGTTTCCTTTTGGCTTGTAACTTCCAAGATATTTGTTGACAACAGCAGCATTCGCAGGAACATCAATTAGCGGCTGCCTTCCTTTTGTTTTCAAATAGTGCTGAAGCGAAGGAACAGCAGGGCACATAACTCTGTCGCAGACTTGACGATATCCGCTTTCGATCTTCTTGCGATACTCCTTTGCAGTCATGCAGTTATCGCAATTGGACTTTGCCTCTTCATTGTCTGCGTATTGTTCTTCGCAAGCGCCTATTTCGGCAATTCCAACATCAAATGCTCCGCTTTGCCCGCCGCCGCCCGCAGCAGAAGTAACAGTGCTTGCCACGTTCGCGTACTCGCAATTGTACTTCTCAGCCAGTATCGGAACAAAACTTATCGCAGTTCCTGCAAGACACGTGTAAAACAAGTATTTGCCGATTGTTTCTATGGGTCGAAGAACATTGTCAATGCCGTCAATTATTGTCAGAAGAGCGTCAGCTGCGCCCTCAAGAAGAGATTTAGGAATGTATTTTGGAGGAATGCGCTGGTCGATTGGAACTTCAACAGTCACGCAAGTCCTTTGAATTATGTTCTCAGGCTTCACAGTCTCAGGCGTTCCTCTTTGAATAGGATCTACTTGAGCGCTCTGAACTTGCTCTTGAACAGGAATCTCAAGCTCAAGGAAAATCTTGACACAGCCAAGACCCGGAACCTTACATTCCCCTTCCTGAATGCCACCTTTCAAATCATTCAATCTATGGTCAGAGAGGCGTTTCTCCTTATCGAACATCGTGGCATTGCTTGGGCCCGACTCCTTGCCCTTGGAAAGAATCTGCCACGGGTCCGTAATAGGATTGAACTTTATTTGGATGTAACCCGAACCTTCTGGCTTTTTACGGTCAGCTTTTGTCAGCGGGTTTGCCACCTGCACCAAATCATTATCCCACTCCTTAGCGAACTCCGGTGAGAGCGCGAGCTTGTTCACTCTGATAAGATTGTGATTTATGCGGGCAGTCTGGCCGCCACGGTATTTATAGGTGAATGGAATTCCAACTTCTTGTATTCCTTCAACAAGCAATCTAGGATTAAGCATATCCGGGAAATGAGATTTGAGTTGAACGTCAACTTTCGTGCTCGAACCGCACAACGCATAGTCCACATCAAATTCTGGAGTTTCCGCGCTAAATCCAACAGCATCAACAGCGCTAAGCTTGACCTTGTTCACCCACTTAGACCCAGTATCGAGCCTTGTCCTTGGCGCGCCCTTAGTCTCAACAGTTCGCTCGAGCTTTATCTTCGCATCAAAAGTACCATCCGCATTAGTCGCAACAGTCTTTTGCGGCTTGCCATTCACGAAAACAGTAACTGATGCCTGCTCTGAAAGCTTGCCGCGAACAGTTGCCTGATCATCATACGTGAAAGATATCGCATAAACCGGGCCTAAGCTTTGCAAGTTATGCTCGATGAACTGCGGAGCTCCCGTGTCGTGAACGATTCTCTCTTGGGTTGTCGAAAGGAATCCTGCCTTGTCAACAGCTTTGAAAGTCACAAAATTCTCGCCTTGCTTAAGATTGATTGTGACATCGTGAGTTCCGGCGCGCAAAGCAAAACTCTGCGGAGCTCTTGCGCAAGAGAATCCTGTTCTTGGAATCGCAGGCTGTGAAACAGAACCTGAAGGAGTAGTTATGCTCGCAATGTCTGATTTCTCGCTTTCTACACAAGCAGCATTGACCGCAGTAACTTGGTATTGGTATTCATTGCCTGAACCACCAGAATCTTCAAAATCAGTATCTGACGAAACACCCACAAGAGTGTTATTGCGGTAGATTCCGTACTCAAAACTCTCATTTGAACCGCGCCACGTGACTCTTACATTGTTTCCTGAAGATACTGCCGTGACGTTAAGCGGTCTTCTTGGCGCAGCGCCCTGACTAGTCTCGTATTCAACAGTAAGATTCACTTCTTCAGAAACGCGAACTTTCGCGGAAACCGCTTGCGATGTTGAAGCAGCAGGAACAGTCACGTTAAGAATCGGCGGAGCGGTATCGACAGTAACTTGGAACGCGCGCTCAATAGTTTGATTGTTCAACGCGCCCACTAATCGTACATCATTTGTGACATTGGGCAATCTTAACTGCCTGAAAACAACATCGCCCTGAGGCGCGGTAACTCTTCGCTCCTCTCTTCCATTGACGAACACGCTCACGACCGCCTGCGGACGCGTTCTTACCGCGACATCAATTTCCTGCGAGCGAACAAACGCAGAAATATTCGCGTTCAAAAAGAACGTTCCAGCGATGAAATTAGCAACCGGCGTTGTCCTGCAAGTATCAGGAGCTGAGCAACTCGTTAAACGGTATAGATACTCGCTCGCTGAAACAGTCGGAATTGTCAGAGAGTGATTCGTCAAAAGCTGCGAGTCATTGACATTGCGGTCAAGCGGAAGGTCGAATCCAAAATCAACACTACTCGTTGCCGCAACATCAGAATCCCATCTTACCTGAGTATCGGATGGGTTGAAATTGAACTGCACATTCGAGATAGATTGAGCCTCCACGATAGGCAGCATAAGCATTAGCCAAATCGAGACGAGCGCCATAAACTTACGAGCGCGAATCATACAAACCTCGGCCGCAAAGCTTTAGCGTACGGCTCATCATCTTCATAAGTTCCCCGCTCGTATAAGAATAGGAACAATCCTGCTTGTTGGTGAGATTGCTCCGGAAGCGGACGATATTCAACAACATTGAACACAACACTATCCGCTGACGCCAGTTCTTCATATCCAATAGTGATGTTTTCAGCATGGTACCCGCCAACAGCCAAATCACCCTTGAACAACATTATATCGATATCATACTGCGCATCGCCAAGCACGAAATCAACCTCATTTGAATTATTAACCGCGGGCGTGATGCCATAAATTTCTGCAGAAGTTGAACGGCCTGCAGGATAAAGCGAATACTGTTCAAGATTGCCGCCCCTTAACGACACACCCACAGTTGCGCGCATTGAAGCAGGCAGCTTTGAATACGTTTGAGCTAAGAGCCAATCCTTGTTTCTTGAAACAAGCGGATTCGTCTTGTCAACCTCTTCGTAATAGGGGTGGATGTTGATAGAATAATTCAGCTTCTTGAGCTTGGTCAACTGCAAATCAACCCTGCCTTGCGCATCCGGAACACCGCTTGATTCAAGATAGCCTTCTTTGCCCGCAGTAATGACCGGGTTTCCGCAACCAGATGGAAGGAAAGAACGCAAGCGTATGCTTCCCGAGCCGTCCCCTGCCGTCGTTCCCAAAATACACTCTCTATTCACACATTTGTAACGCACCTGCGCACCCTCAAGCTCCTGCGCGATAGGACTCAAATCAACAAATCCTTTGGCACGAACATCAACTTCAGCAGTTCCAACATCCTCGCAGAAATCGACTCCTACGCGTGGGAATTGGAATCTTCTTAGGCCAAAGAACTGCCTGCTTTCCTCGTTGTCCTCAATGATCACAGGGAACGCCATTTGGAAGACGTATCCTTCGCCATTGAACGCAGTATCGTCACGGATAAGCATCTTAATCGGATAAATAACATCATACGTGAAATGCCATTGATTGAGGCAGAAGAACCGCAAATACTTCGCAGGACCCTTCATCTGGCTCGTGCTTAAAATCCCACCTTCACTTGGCTGAGCGTTGACAAGCATCGGCCAATCAGAAACATACGTGAACGCCGCCTTAAGTTCAGTTTGAGGAGAACCCACATCAAAACGCATACGGTTCATCTCGTAAACATCCGCAGGGACATTCGTTGGAAACTGCGGCTTTTTTCCAAGAGTCAAAGCGCTTCGAACATCTTCTGCCTGATCGCGCAAGCGATCATACGTCCTTTCAGACTCCAGCGGAGCAGGATATTTAGTGTTCTCCACACGCACACGCGGCAGATTATAGTACATCAGATTCTGAATCTCTTGCTTTACTTGCGGCAAACGCCATTTCTTCGTTCCACAAAACACTTCCATGCCGCTAAGCGGAATGTCGGCATTTGAAGCCATCAAGTCCATCGTCAAATTTTCAAACCATGAAAATTGATTTTCGGCTTTGAGAGTTCTATCTGCCAGCTCCCACATTTGTTTTAATTTCACAGGATAACGCACTACAAACTTATCCCACTCGATGCGCTTATTCTGCGTTGAAATCTCAAGAGGCCAAGTAAGGTCGATAATGACTTGCTCATCAGCAAGCGTGACAGACGGACGAGCAGGGCCCAATTCTCTTATCGTAAATAAACCTTCAAATGCGGAGAACCCCTCAACACAATCAGGCAAGTTATTCTTGATATGAAGTTCAAGCTCGCGCTGCAAATAATCAAGCGGAGGGGTTCTGTCCTCGCCTTCATAATACCACAACGGAGTCTTGAAAATGCCAACGCCATCCGCAGAAACGTAAGAATTAGGATTGCGTTCGATGCTAGGCGGGATAGTTATGAATCCACCCTGCAAACCCATCAAACTAAGACCTTCTTTTCCAAGCTGGCTCACACACGTCGAGACATAATCGTAGACCTGCTGCACGTCTTCAGGAACTACGACTTCGCGCTCAATTGGAGCTACCGCGCGGCTTTGATACAAGTAAGTAACGATTCCAACGCTAAGTATGAGAACTAAACCGATTATGATAAAGACTGTTATCTGACCTCTTCTCATCATGCCCCTTTTTTTAGCGGCTATCCGCTCCCACGAATGTGCGGAAGAATGAATAGTATTTAAAACATATGTTTGTGATAGGTAATCAAGCGCGGCAGTTGTTTACTGATTACACTGCTGTGTCAAAACCCGCTGTGTCAGAACATTTATAATACTTTTATGCGTCCATGCGCTAATAGCAAACTATGCAACTGTCGGGGACCAGAAACTAATAATTGGAACTGGCGCATCTTTTGGCAAAGTAGATTTATTCTTCAAAAGCAATGATTTAGAATACATAACTGCAAGACAATACGCGCAGGCAATCCTCGAATCTCTCCCAGACAGTCCAGTACATGCGAGCGGAACAATAGTCGCAGAAGGCTATGTTCACTTTCCAAACGGTGACCTTCTTGTTCTTTCGCCAAACTATGATGAAGAGCGAAGACTCAACCCAATACTGCGCGATCCAGCATATGCGAGCGCAAGACACCGCGCAGGCCTTGAATTCCACCTTCTAAAAGAACCTGAACAAATGCCACAGCTTCGCGCAAAACTCGCTCGCTTTGAGAAAGCCGTTGCAGAAAAACGGCCAGTTAGCAAACCAATATACGATAACACTCAAAAAAAGCTAGAACAACTTCGCAGTAAATATGACAAGTCAATCAACGAATATGCCAAATCATTGCGTAAAAACGCATCAGAAGACCCCGAAGAGGCGCTTGAGAGTGGAATACTGTTCGTTCCAAAAAATAAAGTGCTTCCAGGCTTTTTAACGGATAAATTCGATTCATATCCAGTCACAAAATTCCTCTTCGGAGACTATGCGAAACCACTAGGAGACCTTTTACGAAAGAAAGGCCGTCAAAGCATCTCGCACATTACTCCACAAATGGCGTATATGACGCTCAACAAGATAGACCTTCCATTCTGCAGGCCCATTTGGATACATAACGTAGGCTACGGCCTTAACATATCATCTCAAATCAACTTATCAGAACACAACGAAGTATTCGGGCTCTCACTTAAAGAGACAGACGATATTGAAGAATTGGCTGAATCCACTGATGGCGTTGAAGACGACGAAGAACTTGAAGAGCTCGAGATACCTCCTGACGATTCTCAAATATTCGGAACCAAATCGCCCACACAACTTGTAGGCGATGGACTTGATTTTCTAGAGAAAACACCCGGCAAAGGCAAAATTCAAGATAACGAATGGGTTGATTGACTCGGGTTTTATTGTTGAGTGACAGATCTGGATAAATACTCAGAATAATTCACCGGAACAACTATTCCTGGAGGTAAAACAATATTTTGTACATGCTCAGTCTCACGAGATTTCGCAGCGTTCAATAATGAATTTTTGTTTTCTGCAAAGATCTCCTGTTCATGCGCGCCAAACCAAGACGCCATTGCCATATCTTTTAGCTCGTCCATGAAATATTGTGACGAAATATCCCTCCCAACATGATTGTCTTGGTATAAGCGTTTCGCGTCTACCGGACTTAAGAAGAAAAAATTCAAATCATTTTGCGCAAGCGCAAGGTTTCCGTTATTTTTTATCAGTGCAAGAGCGCATAAGTATGCCACACTACCGTAATTGACATCAGGACCGTAGCGCCCCCACATATTACTCCACTTATGCGAATATTTCAATAACGCATAATCCGTTTCTTTATTGAGCTTTGGATGAAGCACTAAGCTCTCCAATGTGTCCCTTACTGCTTCAAACTCAGCAGGTGTCTCGG
The DNA here is from genome assembly GCA_018302815.1 of Candidatus Woesearchaeota archaeon. GTDB lineage: Archaea > Nanobdellota > Nanobdellia > Woesearchaeales > ARS49 > JAGVZE01. The sequence goes on along the minus strand of JAGVZE010000011.1, from coordinate 62,366 downwards.
CCCACGTAACAGTATCCCAATTATGGCCTATTTCATGAAGCATAGTATGAATACATACGTCCATCGGAAGGCCCGGAGCTATAATCACATGACCATCAATATAACGTCCAAGAGCCCCTCCTGCCATTGTATCGCCAAACTCATACGTCAAGTGCGAAGGAATAGGCGCGCTGTGCACTTGCTGAAACAACGTATTAACAAAACCCAGAAGATCAGCATCCGGCTCATACACCTTTTCTTGAGAATTTATCTTATCTATCAGGCGAGTCTCACTAAATTCCCTGCTCGCAGCAGAAATGACAAGTGCGCCTGGCTTTGGATACGGCCCTTTGTTATCATGATCGCAGCAAAGTCCAAGTTCCTCGCCAATCTTATGCGCAGGACCACAACTTGAAAGAACCCCTGAAATCGCAGCTCCTGCAAGTAATTCAAGAAACGAACGCCGGTTTAAAGTAGATTTATCTTGCACAATATTGGCAAACGTTGAATCTTATAAATACGTTATGACCTATTTCTGTTTTCGCGCAGATATATTTATAAATTCTCAGAATACTCAGCAATTCATGAAAAAGGGGCAGATAACAGTATTCATCATATTAGGAATACTCATCCTCTTTTCCATCGCGATAGCGTCATACCTTCATCAAAGGCAAACACGCACTCCAACACAAATAACAACTCTTCCTGAAACAGTTGACCCTCAAATAATCACTGACTACGTCAACAGCTGCATTAAAAAAGTGGCACAAGAAGGAGTGTATAAACTAGCGGCGCAAGGCGGATATTTGAACCCAAAAGGAGCAACCAGATACGGCGATGAAGGCGACTTTCTTCCAGTGCACTATTATTTTGGACCGTCAGTAGTTCCATACGCCGTCAACGGAACGTCTGCAAACTTCACGCCGCTAAGCGCGATAACTGCCAAATTAAGCAGATATATCGCGCAGGAGCTTCCTTCTTGCTTTGACTTTTCGACTTTTGAAGATAAAGGATACATTGTTGAACAACCCGCAGCAGATTGGGAGGCGCTAAACTTTAGTTTTAAAGATCTGACGCTCGATTATACCGCTTCACGCCCAAGTTTCACCGCGCTCCCACGCCTTGAAACAAACGACATTGCAATAGGAGTTACGTATCCTATGAAGTTTGTATCTGACGATGTCTCTTTTGAACTCAAAGACTTTTTCATAACATTGCCATTGCGCTTTGCGCTAGTTCATAAAATCGCAAACCAGATCGCGCTTAAAACAGTTGAACAGACACGACTCAAACAACCACTGATAATGTTAGAAGTATGTTCGGACTTATCAGCTCAAGACAGAATGATAAATATCTACACGCTTCCAAGCCCATACACAAAAGAAGTCCTCGTCCAAATAGTCGATTCAAAACCAATAGAACAAGGACTTGCCCCGCTCAAATACCAATTCGCAGTACGAAACGCATTTATTATGGGAGAGTGCGCAGGATGAAACAAATAGCGCTGTTGCTTATTTCAATACTAATCTTAGCAATACCTGCAACTGCAATAGGGATGAGTGTACCTTTCAAAGGAGACATCACATTAGACCCAAATATATCTGCAACAGTCCAAGCAGTATTCTCAGACACCACCATCACCAGTTCTGAGACGTTTGATATCGAACGTGGCGGAACGAACGTTGGACGAGTCCAGATACAACTTCGACTTTCAGATTCAGTTGGCGGCGATTTTAGCTTCCAAGGAGACGCGCAAGGAAGCGTTAACATCGCGCTTGATTCAGTAAATGACACCGTGACTTATTCAGGGCTCACTTTCCATACAAGCAGCTCTGTTACAGGATGGACACCAATCGGCGGAGGAGTAGGCAAGACATTCAGTTTCGATTTAGTCCAAGAAGGCGAAGTAAAAGGCAGAATGATAGTCGGAGTAGTATACAGCGATATACCCTTCAGTCAAGCAACAACAGATAACGTATTCGTACTCGGAAATTTTGCCGGAACAATATTCCTTTCAAATACTCTTAATCCAGCCATTGATGAACTTCAAAGCGTAACCAATTATTTCGCAGGATTCATAACAAGAGGCGATGGAAGCGCGGTCAGCGCTAGTACGCTCGTAGTTTTGTCAAGCGCAGGCGAACACCGAGCGCAAATCATGCGCATAGGAAGCAAGACAGCATACGGGCTAAACCAATCACCACTTGTCGTCACCGGATTCCTTGGAACACCCGCATTTTTTGTTATTGACGACAAAATCATCAAAAATATAACTCTGGCCACCACAACTGACGTGCGAAGAGTGGATTTGAATGTAGACCAATTACCAGGACCTAACTTTCCAGATGACGATAGAGACGGCGTTCCAAACAGCGCAGACTCCTGCCCTAACAGCCTTGACTCAAGAGTTGACAGCTCAGGATGCACCTGCGCTCAGCTTCTTGCGCAAAACCCGCTTTTTGTCTGCACATTCGGATTTGACACAGGTCCAGACGTACAACTGCCAACGCCGCAAACATGCGAAACCAACGATACTTGCGTCTCCAACGGACCTTTGTATTGCAACGAGAACAAAAGCCTTGTTGCTGATTGCGGACGCTGCGGATGCCCTGAAGGGTTCACCTGCGCGCAAAACGACGAACTCTGCCCGGAAGGACAGGAATGCGTGAATGACGGGTCGTGTTACAAGATAATTGAATCAGTTGGCGTCAAATGCATGAAAAACGATTACAAAATGGGCCCGGGCCTAGATTGCGCCACAATAAGCAATACTTCCTATGATTTCTTCGCGAATGACGACCTTGGACGAAACATGCTCAGCTTTGTAAACGTGCACGTCGACGCAGGAGCGTTCGGCGGCAAAAAAGAGGTCAAAAAACAAGTAAGCAAAAAAATCGCGGCGAACAACATATGCATCGAAACAGAAGATTATGGCTGCGTATCAGACAATTTCAAATGCCCTGGTGAACAAACACTTCTGCAATCAAAAGATGAAGTAGCAAATGCATTTAGTTCAGAAGTTCAAACAGTATTCTCCCCTAAAAAAACATCATCTGGCGTTGAAAAGGCATTCAAACAATTCGGAGCGATCGCAGTAGGACCAGCTCTCGCATTGTGTTTTATACCTCCTCTTTGCATTGCAGTTGCCGCTTTGGGAGCATTATTTAGCGATGTTGACATTTCTTTTAGTTTCAATAGCGCGCAACTCGATGAAGTTAGCCCGCGAATCACCTACCCTTGTGATAATATTCTTTTGAACTCAAGCCAAGTTTGCACTCCAACAATCACAAACGGCGAACCAGAAAGCAAAATAGACCTTTTGTTCATAGGTGCAGGATTCACCAATCAATCAGAATTTAACACGACAGTATCACGACTTATCGATTTTCGAGGAAACCAGTCCGGAAAAATGGATGAAGGACTATTCTCGCGCGAGCCATTCAAGTTGAAGAAATCACAATTTAACATATGGGTCGCAACAGCGCCCAATATGACTTTCGAAAATCACCCAACAAGACCTGGCGCAGGCAAAATACCCAAGTTATCAGACGTATCGAAATACATGCTGGCGTGTCCTCAACAGGACTTTGTCTTCGTAGTATCAAACGAATCATTCCAAAGCGATTGCGCGCTAGAATCAAGCCAGCCGTGCTATTTGAGCCTTCATGAAGAACCGAATCCAGGACGCCAATTACTGCGCCTCGCAGGAAAACGCATAGCCAAACTTTCAGATGAATTCCTTTTCGAAATAGACTCCGTTGATTCGCCAGATAGAGTGGGCGAGTTCGACTTCATCGGGAAAATTGCAGACAATTGCAGGCCAAATCTGCAAGATGCAAGAGCAGAATACCGCCGATTCAGAACCCAAGGCAAAATATTAGGATTTTACGACGGGTGCGGAGGAATCTGCGACGAACGGTGCAGAGAATACGTTCGAGGAACGCTCAACTCAGTGCTCAACTTATACAACAAACGATGCCTAGGAACAGACAACACTTCCTGCAGGACAGGACCTCCATTCGATCCATTCTACATCATCAACGAGAATTCACTTGTTCGCGAACTTGAAAACTTCGGAGAAACACCTCCTGAAGAAGATACTACTCCTTCAGATGAAGAAGATGTACCGCTCGATACCTGAGCAGGCAAAATAGCAGTTTACTAATGTAGACAAAGTGTAAATTAATCCTTGAACTGAACTATCTGCGAATACATATATGCGCGCACGAACGCGAAGAAGCCAAGCCAGAATATGACCGAGATTATCTGAGAAATTGGCAAGGTTAGCGGATGAAGAGCGACTTGCAAGTACCAGAGCAGAAGGATAGGTATTATGCAGAGCGCGTAGGGAATAGCTACTTGCGGCAATTTTGATATGCCAAAACCAATACCATGACCCAAACTAAGCCCAATTTTGTGCGTTTTAACAAAGAATGAATGGATGAACAGCGTGAAATGCGCCGCGATGAATACAAAGCTCAGGAGAATGAACGCAGCAGCGGGCTGCTTTTGCGAAATTGCAACCGCAAGACCTCCAGGAACTGCAAGAACAAGCCACCAAAACGCATTAAGCTTCAAGAAAGCGAACACATCCTGTTTTGCTATTTTTTGACCTGTCAATTGAGACCAACTCGTAAGGCGCAAGACTGAATATATTATGAGCGATAAGATAAAAAACATCACGGTGCCGCCAATCATCAACCACACAAGGCTTTGAATCGCGCTAGCGTTCTGCGCCGCAATAGCCGGGTTTAACATGGCTTCCTTCGTAACAGTGCCACCAGCGAACATGCCGGCAAGCTTTGCCTTTGTGAGATAACCTACAATAGCGCCAAGAAGCACTATCGCGCCCCAACACAAACCGTCAAAAAGCATCATCAGAACAATCTTTTTACTTTCATTGAAAGTATTAATGAATAAGTCCATCTGGCGCTTGCCTTCAATAGATGAAGCAAAAAGAAGTACGACTCCTGAAAGTGCAGCAAGAATCCAAGGATACCCGCTCAAATAGGATAGAATGGCTAACGCAACTAAAACAAGGCCTATAAACTTGGATATTCCCCCTCTTTCCATGCAGTTGTTTCGAGGTTCGAAGTATATAAAATTTGTGTCATAACCTTTATAATCGAAAAATCGTAAAATATCATAGTGAACAGACGTTTCAAATATCCTTTTCTATTGACACTTGCGGCAATTACACCTGGAGTTCCAGCGCAGAGCGTAAGTTCACAACCAATGCTGCCACTTGAGACTGTTTTGAAAGAAACGTCTACAACTGAAGTTGACAGCACGCCCGTACCAAAACAAAATGCAGAACCCGCACCTTTGGCAAACACTCAAAAACCTGCTGTGCGTTTAGTACATGGCGGCAATTATGACGTTGAAGACTTGCTTGAATATTTGAGGCAAAGAGAATGCGCTTCAAAAAACGAGAAACAAGTATGCGTTGGGGACTATTCAACACTTGACGGAATATCCGGAAACAAATACACTGATGCAATAAGCCAATTTGATGACCGCGTTATGGATGAGGAACGCAGGCGACGAGCAAATTCTCTATACGGCGAACGCGAGCCCTGGGGACTATTCGTCGAACTTAGAACCACTGTCGATAAAATGACGCGCGAAGAAAAAATGCGCTATCTCGCTATCGGACAAGGACCTTCTATTGTAGACCTTTGGATTTGCGGAGCAATGCCAAAACAGCACTATCTTGACAGAGTGATGGGCGCAATAGACGAATCAATCGGACCAAAGGGCGGCATTCCTGAAGCTGAACAAATAACAAGAAGAAATAACGAGCCAATACGAGAACCCACAACAGGCGGAAAAAACGCGCCTTTAACCCCTGAAGAAGAAGCACGGCTCGATGAAGTTCTTATTGGATTAACTCCTGTTAGAATTGTAGTTCCTCCAATACGAATGCCTGACGGCACAACACGCTCTCATTTCCAATCATCACAATCTGAAAATGAGCGAATTGGACGAGAGGCAACCGTGCGCGAACTACAGCTTTACGGCAGCGCGGAAAAAATGATTCGAATGAACCAATTGCGATCAAGACGCGACGCTGAAACAACCATTTTCTTACATGAACGGCCGCGCCTTCTTAATGCAGATGATGGAATAGCTACGGTGAACTCTCTACACGCATTTGCTCGCGCAGGAAATTATGATCAGTTCGCGGCCAAAATAGTCAACAACACATCAAGCCTTCCAACAAGACTTGTGATAGAAGATTCAGATTTTTACAAACCATTCGATGAAATGAAACGCAGACAACTTTTTGAAACACTGCGCCAAAGCACAATAGAAGAACTTTGCGTATCTGCGCTTGACACGGGCCTAGGCCAAGAAGTAGGCCTGCTCACAAAAATCAACGACGAATTCCAAGAATTGAAGCTAGTAGTGCGAAAAGAAGGAGTTGTAGGCGTGACACTCGACTCTGCTTTCGATTTCTACGGCAGATGGGATCTGCCAGAATACACCGCGCTCGAACTTGCTTCTAAAACACTTGAAGATGCACGCAGAGCGGCAAACTCTCATGATTTTGAGAGCTTCCTTCAAAACGTACAACTGGGAGTTGAACATCAACCGACCGCTCCTGACGCGCAAGGACTCAATCCTGAGCCCATAAATCAAGGAATACTTGAAAGATTCTACAAAACACTAGCAGGCGCTCTAGGGCTCAAAACAGACGTTTGGAGAGGAGACCACGGCGAAGGAATACAAGTACACGTAAACCTTGAGAACGGAACACAATACATAGTAGCAGTACGGCAGAACAGGATAATCGGGCTAAGCGTTTATTCCGGCGGGTAACTCATCTTTTTAATCATCTAAAATAGTAACATTAATATACAGTTATATGTTATTTTATGATATGTCAAGTGTAACACTTGTAAAAACAAGAAAAGTCGGAGGATCTCTTGTAGTGACGATCCCGAAAAACGTTGTTCAATCGGAACAACTTGCGCAAGATCAGTTCATAGAAGTGACCATAACAAAGACTCCCGAATCATACCGCGGAATCCTCAAAATGACAAGATTCCATAAAGAGGATAAACTTGACGTCCATGATTATTGATTCTTCTGCGTGGATAGAATATCTCACTGATGCCGCATGCGCGTCTGCAGTAGAGCAGTATCTTGCTAAAGAGGACTGCACAACGCTGAGTGTGACACTCGCTGAAGTGCTTGCCAAAACCCTTAAAATAGGAGGAAATCCAAATCTTATCCACAGAGCGATTAAAAACCTAAGCTTGATCGAACCAGTCAGCGAGCAGCTCTCAGTTGAATCTGCAAGTATTTATTTTGAACGCAGAAAAACGCATCATAAATTCACTCTAAGCGACGCGTTCATATTGGCGTTTGCACGAATGAATCACGTAAAAATACTAACAAAAGATACGGATTTTGCCGGATTAAAGGAAGCGGTGATTGTTCACTGAACAGATACGTGCAACTTCAAGGGTACGTACAATTTGTACCTGCCCTTGAACGAGTTCCGGATTTTCAATCTCTTGAACACGTTCGTAGCTGATTTCATTATATGCGTATCACGTTTAGTTATCACGTATAAACAAAAGTTCATACTCGGTTTTTGTTTAATTAATCTTTTCACGTTTGGATTGATGTTTTGATAAATCGGCAAGCATTTTATCTTCTTTTCTGACTCTTCGCTCAAGCTTCTTTATGTCCTCTTCAGGAGGCAGTTCTTCTGGAACAATCCTGCTTTCCAAGAGTATTCCTCGAACCCGTTTATTATTTTTAACGTGTTCCCGCGTGATTTTATTTTCGCCATCGAGATCCTCTTTTTTCACGTTGAAATTCGTGATTTCCGTAGCCAAATTCTTTGCAGCAATAGTTACCACTGGCAGAAAATCGGCAATTGGCCGATTGGATGGAATCTTTAGCTTATTTTTCATTTGCATAGTTGTGAAACCACCAAACAGCGCCTCATCCCCCTTGCTGCGTATTCTCGCAAAACCCTCATCATCAACTCCTCGCTCATAAATTGTTTTTGAGAGCTCACTTTCAGATACAACCAATTTGTCTCTTGCTTCAAATCTTTCTTGCAATGAAATTCTCTGCTCTATCAGCTCTTGTTTTCTGGTTTGTATCGCAAAGTAGCTTTGCGCAAAAGCAATTTGCTCTTTCCTAGGATCGCCATTCTGCGCTACCAGATAACACGCGTATCTTGTTAGCATAATGTCCTCGATTTCTCTTTTAGCTCCAGACCCAAGCTCAACCATTTTCCTGGCATCAGGAAAATGGTCGGCCACTGCATGTCCTGAATTCTTGCAGGCAAGTTTTGCCTTTTCAATGGAATTGATGAAGTTCTCCCACTTGTCATAACCTAGAAGCTTTTGCAATTCTCTTGCAAACCAGAACTCCACACCATCTGTTTCTTGTGCGCAATCTTCAAATAATTTCTTTAGTTTAATGATGATTTGCTTATCCATCTGTTATCCTGTGAACTATTTACTTATAAATCTCACGCGAGAAAGTCCAGTGGTTTAGATGGCAGTATCGTCATCCTGTCTTGTGGATGTTCCTGCAGGAGGCTGAGCATCTTGTTGGTCGATGGTCGTCGGCCCGCCCTGATATTCCACAATAGGCGTACAGAACTCCCTGCCAAAACTCGAATCAAACGCTGAACCCTTCGGAAGACCAGGCTGAACCAATAAACACGCAGTATCCCACTGCGCAAAACTATTAAAGTATTCATGACGCTTATCAGGAGGAGTAGACTCTGTAGGCTTTAACACAATCTCTTTCTTGAAAAGTTTAGCTTGCGAGATCGGCTCTGCGTACGCGGTTGGGAACTCAACTTCACCTTCTTCAATCGTTGCAGGAGTAGTTCCTGTCGCAGGAACTACCACTTGAACTGTTTCTCCAGCTCCAGTTCTTCTTAATTCAACATTATACCTCAAATCCTTCTCACCTGCAACATTATTAGTCACTGACACTTGAACGTGGTATAATCTTAGCGTAATATTGCCGAATCTGGACAAGTTCACAGCAGGATTACTCAAATCAACACGAATACCATTGATTGTTGTTATGTTTCTTCCAAGAATGTCAATCAATTGCTGTCTCGATAGTCCTCTAATATCTATCGGGAAACTACGCTCTGCATTGATAACACCGCTTGAGACGAACTGGCCGCTAGGGCCACGACCAGCTATCACATTACTAGGAGTTATCTCGTGAATCTGCCCGCAAATAGTCGAAACAAGACAATTTTCTATTCCTCCCGCCAAACAAAACTCCTGAATCATACGCGTACGACGCTCCTCAACTTCCTTCGCATTCTTGTCCCAAATAAGATTAGAAAGCTGAGTAAGGCCAGCATATTGGTTGTAAATCTTCATAAGACGGCCAAGACCACCCCAAACATCACCTTGCCCGAACAGCCCAAAAGCACTGCGGCTCCTAGCCGCAGCACGCTCCTCATTACGCTCCATACGAGATCGGGCGAATAAAACATTTTTTGCCTCAGTTGATTGACCATTGACATTGACAGCCGCTCCATCGCGGGCTTCATCTATCTGAGCAGGAGTGAGAGGAGACCCTTTCTCATCTTCATCGGTTGCCGGATTATCAGCATGGAGGTAGTATGCATCAGTTTCTGGATCATAAACAAGATATGTATCTCCGTTGGCATCCTTGTGCACGACCGCGACCTCTCGATTGAGCTGATTACGGTCACATTTATAGAAGAAACAGTCAGGTTTATCACGTTCAGCTTGAATTTCATCATTTCTAGCCGTGATAGCGGCATCAATAGCGTCTTGATTAGTTACCGCACCATTGCTCCCAATAATGGGCGGAGGAATGCTCCTTGTCGGCTCCCAGTAAAGAGTTTCGCTAGAACCAAACTCTTCAATCCCCCTACCAACCAAGGGGATATTATTAACAGAACGTTCACGACTGAGCGTGATCGGCACAGAAACATCATTGCCATCCTCATCCTGCAAAATCACAGTCTGCGTCCTATCAACATTCCTCGTCCTGCTTCTTAACGTGAATTCTGCACTCTTAGATTCATCACAAGTAAGACCGCAACTTGAAACGTCCTGCTCAGTTATACGCGTAACACTACCATCACTATGAACTAATGTTTCAGTTGTAGTTTCAACTTTGTTGGATACTAGCGTGCCTTCGTCAATCGTCACAACCGGCGGTATTGTTTGCTTATGTTCAGGAGGAATACGTAAAATAACCGGATTTCTCGCGTCAAGCTCGGCTTCCCGGAGATTTGCCTTAGCAAGGGCAAGGGCTTCTTGTGCGGAGAGAGCATCATTTACATTTGCAGTATCAAAAACGAGCTGGGCGGCTGTCACGGCAGCAAGATAATACTTAAGGTCGTCTTCTGGGTCGGAGGCATATGTTTCCCAGTCATACTGCCCGCCAGCCCTCACAAGGTCAGGCAGGACGCTCGCAGGAACTTGCATGCCGAGGTAGGTAGTGCCTCGATATACCGCTCCATTAGAATGAACCTCCGCTGCCGCGGGAGCCCCAACAGGAAGTGGTGCAGCAGCCGTTCCCGGAGCGGAAGGTGGAAGAGGAGTCGTCGCGGTTTGCAGTGTTCCATCAACGCCAAAATATACAAAGGCGCGATCGAATTGAGCGAGATCACCTTGAATTTGAGCAATACCGCTCGAATCATCATTTCCTGAAGTTGCGGGTGCAGGCGGTGCATCAGCAGGAGTGGGTTTAACAGGAGGAACTTTATTGGTACTTTTATCGGCGGATGACGCACTAGCAACTTTGACATCAGATTTATCAGTGGAATCGGTATTTGTGCTATCTGGTGGATTGCTAAGACTATTAACTTGCAGGGGTAATAAAATGATCAAAAGAAGCAATGCAATTATCTTCCTCACTGCGCTCCCTCCACGACTATCGTTCCTTGCATTGACGGATGGATGTTGCACTGGTAAGTGTACGTTCCGGGCGTTGTTAGGCGAGCAGTCTTGCTCGAACCGGCAGATATTGTTCCAGTATCAAATGAACCCGGACCGCCAGTGCTAGTGGCTGTGTGAGGAGCGCTGTCTTGGTTGATCCAACGGAGGCATTGTGATTTTATCTTCACTTTGAACCCTCTTGTGATTGGTTTATCTTCAGCAGCCGGTCGAAGTTCTTCTTCAGGAATTCCAGTGCTTTATCGGCGTAATCACTATCAAAGCTTTTGCCGTAATACAGTATTCCGTTCCTAAAATAGCGCAAATCGTTCATGAACAAAACATCTTTTTCCTCAAATCCTAATTTTCTTAAATAAGATACTTCCGCTTCATGCGCTCCTTCGCCGGATGATTTATACCCGTCTTTGAGCAGTTTTGCACGAATAAGCTCAATCAACGCATCGTAGCAATTCTCTATGAAGTAGTTCGCATTTTCATCTGAGACCTTTATTTTAGCAGAAAGCTCGTCCAAGAATTTCTTGCGTTTCTTTGCTTCAGATACGAGCGACTCAGCTCTCGCTTTGTCCGCAGTCCTTTTACCAGCAATGCCTTCACTAAGAAACTCCTCAAATGTTTTGAGCAGCCTCATAGTTCAACCATCCCCGACAAGGGTATTCCATTAATGATATTCGTTTTGAGATTTTTGTTGATGTTGAGGTTTTCATAAAAATGAAGATATATTTTCCGTTCAAGCAATGTCTCGTATTTTGTAAGATCGACCGCTTTTGTTTTTGAACCAATAACTGCTATGTCTATATCTGATTTTTGCGTGTCCTCGCCTTTGGAATAACTTCCAAAAAGCATGACTGCGCACCCGGGGAAACGCTCTTCTATGAACTCTACCAGCCCAGTTTCATACAGATTCCTCAGATTCTCCACTCGCTTGAAAGCGATAGCCCGTGGATTCTCCCTATTCAGCTCTACCTTGGCAAGATTCATCTTTTTGTCTTTCCTTACCTTCAACAAGCCGTCTTTTTCAATAACAGGAAGCGCCTTTGCGACCGCGGTCGGCGAAACATGCAACAGCTTCGCTATTTCCCTCTGATTCAAGACCGTTCCAGTTCTCACACATAACAGAGCGAATATTTCGTTCTGCAATCGTGTAAACTTTTGTTTATACGTGTCCATTTTAGTTTTTACGTGTCAACTTAAGTTTATATTCCTTGCGCTTGTCGGCCCTGCTGGAACTGAATGCGGGCACGCTTTGCGTTTCAACTCCGCTCACGACGCGCCCTCCACTATTATCGTTCCTTGCATTGACGGATGGATGTTGCACTGGTAAGTGTACGTTCCCGGAGTTGTGAGCCTCGCGGTCTTGCTTGAACCAGCAGAGATTGTTCCAGTATCAAATGAACCCGGACCGCCAGTGCTAGTGGCTGTGTGCGGAGCGCTGTCTTGATTGACCCAACGAACAGTATCTCCTGCGTTCACCCTGACAGTACTTCTGCTAAACGCGAAACTTTGTATAGGAATCTCCACCGTTTGAGCTGCAGGTTGTGAAGACGCTGAACTCGATGCAGAAGAACTTGAAGTCTCTGAAGATGATGAAGCAGAACTTGAGGATGAACCGCTCGAAGATGAATCCGGATATGCTGAATTTGAATCAGACGAACCAGAACCTCCTTCTTTTTGCTTCTTATACTCCTTCTCTATCTTCTCCATTCGTTTACAGTATTGATCGCCACCAGGATTGCTGAAATAGCCCTTGGTCTTGGTCATGTGGGTGACTGACGCAATTGCTTCTGATGCAGTCGCAGTGACTTTCAATACTGCACAACCGATGTAAATGCCAACGCCTGCGGTTCCAGTAAGCTGACATGCGTATTCACACACCGCTCCGATTCCAAGAGTGAACGCCGCGACCGGATCCGTGATTATGGTAGTTATAAAATTGATTATCTTATCGAAAAACGCAGCGAATGGAATCGCCGCGAAAATCTGCCCAACAATGAACTGACACTGCAAGAATCCATACATTTCATTGCAATAACTCACAGGGTAACCTTCTTCTTTTACCTGGTCGTGCAGGCATACCGCTTTGAAACAATGGACTTGTCGTAACTTCTCAAGATTATACACTATTCCGGGCAGGCAAAGACATATTGTGCTCCACAACAGTGAATCTTTTATGTTAAATGCACCAGTAAGCCTCTGTGCGCCACCCGGGTTATTAGGATCGACAGGCACAGCCTCTCCGGCCTGCTCAACCATCCAGCCCGCACCAGGAAATAAAGCAAGAATCTCTTGGAACTTCTCGCAATACGGCGTTCCTCCACCGCCAACTCCAGGAACGTTCCATGAACCTTTGCCACCCATGGATGCATTGCAATTCACAAAAGAGCAAAGAACGTCAAGGAATTCGATAACCCCTGCGTAAGTTTCAGCAGTGACTTCTTCGCTCGTACACGCAGCAGCATATGGGCCTGTTAGAACAGCCCCTGTAACGGGATTAGTAGTTGATGCAATACCAAATAGTACGGCCACGCTAAAGAGTGTATTAACCAGGGTTGTGATGATGCCCTTAATCTGGCAAATAACGTCCGCAAAATGCAAGAACTTTCTCAAATCACCGAGCCATTTCTGAGACGCCAATCCGTCGCTCATCGCCTTCTCAATTTGCCTATCGATATTCGAATACATATCGCGCAACGGCTCATTGTAAAACTCAACAGATATGTTCGCTTGGACTATCTGAGGCTGAGGAGTCAAGAACTTCTTCTGCCCAACCGTTCGCTTGGTGATGATGGAAATCGGACAGGTGAAGTTCAGTTTATTCACATAGTAATCCTTGGCTTCAAGCTTGATGAAAAGGAACGGGTCGCGGCTGCCTTCAAAGTCATTGGTCACCGAAATATCGTTCACGTTTATCGCAGCATCGCCTGAACACTGTGAAGGCTCATCAGGACCTTTTATCGAAAAAGGAGCTATATTGGCAACAGCAGACTCCAAGTGCACGCGGCAAGATACGTACTGGTTGATTTTGCTCGCAACAGACCTATCTATAAGTGAAGGTGTGCAAGTTACCTCAGGCGTCCAATAACGAGGACGAGTCTGATTTTCAATGCCATACACTTCAACAACGGTCGCATTCTGCGCAGCATTCCCCGCGTCATCGAATACCTTGAACGTCAATTCCGCATCATACGGACCGCTCAAAAGAACCTGCTGTTCAAAGAAACAATCACATTCATCAGTTGTGCAATCAGCAGGCTCGCCATCAGGAGCCGTGCAGAACTTGGAAGAAGAATCCTCGTCCCCTCCAATCTGGCTCGCGTCAACTTCCGCTTTTATGAAACCTTTCGAACGAACGTACGCTTGTATGAAATCTCCCTCAATTGCGCCCTGCGCCGCTCTTTGACCCGTACTTCCTCTGAAAATAGTCAAATTCATAATACGGGCAGGCTCAGGAGGAGTGTTGTCGTAAAAGAACTCAATCTCTCCTTCAACCGCATTGCCTGAGTTGTCAGCAGCAGTAACTTTTACCTTATACTTGCCTTCCGCTACATTCGCTGACGGATTCAAAGCATAACTGCACTGCCAAAAAAAACCTCTTTGCGCGCAGCCCATAGGACGCTCAGCTGAACGCATACCAAGAGCGCTCAAATCAAGGAACGCCCTTCTTGCGCCAAGACCAATTCCCTCTTTTCTCGCATCATCTAAATCCTCAAACTCGACAACAAGAACTTCTCCCGAATTAAGCAAAGGCACTCCATCGCGCGATTTCGAACTAACTATTCCTTTAATCGAAGGAGCAGTATTATCGATACCTATCGCGCACGGGAATTCTCTTGAAGCACTGTTTCCAAGCGAATCTGACGCTGTGATAGAAACTTTACAGCCAGTCGTCTCTGTAACAGGAATTCCTGTCCAAACAAAAGTCGAGCCATCAACAGTGTTAGGCGCAGCTTCACCAAGCCCTTTACTCAAACCGCTCAACTGCGCGCTCACAGTTCGCGCATCAATCTCGCCATCATCCGTAATTCCAACTGAAAGAGAACCTATAAGCTCTTCACCAGTTTTAATATGCGTCAAGGGCAAACCCGCAGTGTCAATAACTATCGCGCTTTCTATGACTGGAGGAAGCTTATCCACACGAACTCTTCTGCAAACAGGAGAACTTCTGTGACCTGCGAAATCAGAAGCGCTAACGCAAACAGAACCGGACTCGTTCAATACAATAGCAAGACTATTCTCCTTCGCGCAAAGACCAATACGTCCAGTATCGGATGCCACAGAACGCCCATTAAGCGTGACTGCAACGTCCTTGATTCCCGAACAAGACTCTTGATTCGCAGGGTCAAGCGCGAATTCCGCAACACGATACACGACTTGCACGTCACCATTAGTTACTGCAGGCTCGACTGTCGCGTTATTAACTACCGGTGGAATGTTATCAGGAACGATTCTTGCCGGCCTTACCAGCAGTTCTCGTCCATCATCGTTGAAAAGACGCACTTGGAAATCTATCGGTTCGTACGACTCAAATTCCGGCTCTCTGAAAACACAGCGGTGCCTCGAAGAATTCGCTTCTTTAGTGCAGTTATCAAAGAACGCATATGATTCACCAATATAGAACCTCACCTGCTCTTGATCAATAATCTGCTCCTGCGGAATGCTCGCCACAGCTTCAACAATCAATTCATCACGAAGCCGCGAATAGCCATTCGCCGCGTCCTTACCGCCGTAACGCACAAGGCTAAGCTCTTGCGCTGAAACTATCGGAAGGCTAATTATCAAAGACAACATGATGATTGAAATCAACTGGAGCTTTCTCATCTCTTGACCACCGGCCAGTACAACACCTCTGAACTTTCCTTATACAATTCCAGCTTTGAGAGCTCGCTTAAATCTTCAACTATTCTGTCTTCCTCTTTCACTTTATCTATCGCAAGAGTGAACAAGCGGAATTCTATCTCTTTTGCTCCGCGCAATTCATCGCTATTGAACGTCTTTTCAAACTCCAGCTGACCGTATGGGAACGGCTTTGTCGCGTTGAAAATAATAGGGTCTTCGGGCACCATCTGACATTTCTCATCTGAACCCAATATCTTCTTAATCTTGATGCATCGCCTATCGGGCGGGAAAATAAGGTCCTCGTCAGGTTTTAACAGGCTTATGATGCTAATCGAATATTTGCCCGGAATAATATCCATATCAACAACCTGAGCGCCTTTCACGCTAGCAACAGTGCTATACTGCTCTTCGTATGGTTGGATGATGCGCTGCATCATTATGATCGTCTCTTGAACAGCAGGAGGGCGAAGCGCGCCTGACGCCTCTTCAAACTTCCATGGAGCGTGCTTAGATTCTTTAGATATGGCCAAGTCTTT
Organism: Candidatus Woesearchaeota archaeon; assembly: GCA_018302815.1. Lineage (GTDB taxonomy): Archaea > Nanobdellota > Nanobdellia > Woesearchaeales > ARS49 > JAGVZE01. Next base: position 46,087 of record JAGVZE010000011.1, on the reverse strand, counting down.
GACTGAAACCTTGACAGTTCGAATAGGCTCAAGAGTTAAAGTCATATTTCGACCACGCTCGATAAAAGTATCAAGCAAAGAAGAATGCGAAACATAACCCGGTTTTGTCACGCGAATAGTGCCACCAACACATCGAGGGAACCTTGAAAGGAACGTGCCATTGCGACTTTTTCCAAGATTACAGTTATCATCGCCGCAAATGAAACTCACACTGGCGTCATCAACCCCTCGCAAAGTCTCGCCATCCTTCACAAAAACCTGCATTTCACCCGAAGAACGCTGAGCGGGATCGCAGAAAATCGAAGGAGTTATGTTCATAGATGGAACTGAAGAAAGCTGCGTAGTTGAAGTGAATCGCTCACTGTTGCGTAAATTCTCCTCAAGAAAGAATCTGAACGAGTACCCTTGTCCACTCAACGCATCAGGATCTTTTATCTCCACAAGAACAGGATAACTCACATCATACGCGAACTCATACCTGTTAAGAGAGAAAGGTATCAGGAAGAAACTCGTTCCTGAATCGGCCTGGCAAAGCTGGCCCGCGCAATTAAGATCGAAATACGGCTCCCAATTCGGAAGATACGCGAATCTTGCCTCGAGCCGAGGGTACGACTTATTGAGCGGAATCAAGAATTGACGATTGTACACAAGCTCGAACAATTCAGAATCACGCACGCCCGCAGGAGCGGACACAAACTCGTAATTGCGAACGCCAAGCACCTGAATCAACGGAATGTGAGACGCGAGCAACCTTGAAAGCCTATTCTTCACTTCAAACTTGAGCCAGAAAGTTCCAGGCGAAGGAGGGCCAAAATCAAGCGCGCGAACAGGCGGCAAACGGTCTGAATCAACACCACTGTAAGTCTCTATAATAGTATCAGTTGCCTGTTCAAGAATCCCATGTTCTATTTGAAGATTCGTAATGTTAGTAGCAAGCTCGTACACATCTTTGAGATTAAGATCGATATTTACAAAATATTCATCCACATCGACAGATTGATCCTCGCAAGTGATGCGAAGCGGATAATTCGCAGTTATGACTACTTGCTCTTGAAGCGAAGCTTCAACTTTAGGTTCGCCCACAATCTGAATAGAACAACCCGGGAATTGGGCGAAACTTGTGACGCACGAATCAAGCTCTCCTGCAATAAACGCCTCAAGCTGAGATTCCATACTCCTTGCACCCTGAGTTTTAGTAAGCGGCAAACGCTTTGAATCAAACCTGCAATTAGTCGTGCAAGAGTTCTTATCCTTCATATACCACCAATACGGCGCCACAGGCCCCGCCTGCGTAAACCAAACACCCTCGCCCTCAGTTGGAAGAACAGGATTTGTGCTTAAAACAGAAGTGTTAATGTATCCGCCACCGCCACCAAGGCGCTTAAGGCCATCAGTTGCTATCTGTCGTATGCAAGAGTGGACGTTATCTCTTACGGGAGCTATCTTTTCAGGAAGCTCTTGAAGCCTTGCCCTTCCAAGCGCAAGTTCAGTGCTCTCCTCCCTTCCAGTCATGTAAAGAACAGTCCCAATAATAAATATGAGAACGAGTCCTATAATAATGAAAACCGTCAATTGCCCCTTTTTCATACCCAACTTAGACCATAAGAAGATTATTTATAAATGTTTGGTGCTCGCAGAGCGCTTGTCCATCAACGCTTTCCAATAGTATCAACAAGAATAAGACCGAACTCATTAAGCCGTTCAAAATGTTTTGTGTTGTACGTAAGAAGCTCTATGCCATTTTTAATGCATATTGCCGCAATAAACGCATCCCTAATATCTATCATCTTACCTTTCGATTTCAAATCACGCATGATATCTCCTGCTATTCGAGCGCATGTGTCGTCAAAATCGAGTTTTTCGAGCCACTCCAATAATTCGAATACGACTTCCGATTTCTTGCGTCCATACCAAACTTCAAATGTTCCTATCGATGTCGTGAATAGTTGAGCATCAATTGTTGATAACAACTCTCGCGTGGGTTCGTCCTTATTGAGAAGCGCAATAAGAACATTAGAGTCTAAGCAAACTCTTCTGACCATTTTCTCCACGACCCGTCAAGTTCCTTGACTTTCTTCGCATCAACTCCGCCTTTGCCAAAGAAATTCAGAATATGCTCTTTATTAGACTTTGTCGCGATAAGTTCTCTGATAGCTTTTGAATAGCTTTCCTTACCTTTGAGCTTGGTCAAATGCGCATACACATCGTCCGAAACACTAATTATCCTTGCCATACAATTACTATATACATATGTATATATAAAGATGTCGGCTCAGAGAAATCATTGAACGGATATCGTAACGCCAACTCTTGTGACTTCTACAAGGTCTGATGCAACAATAGTTATTTGCTTATCGCCAGCGGCTTTTGCAGTGATTGTCAATTTGCTCTCCTGAACCATAACATCAAGACCATCAGCAGTTGTGCTCAAAAAGACCAATTGGTCGTTCTCAGCATCACTAAAATAGTCAGCCAAATCAATAGTCACAGGTTTTGCGACCTGCGCGTTAAAAGAACGCGAAGAACCCTTCCACGCAGGAGCAGAATTCGTCTTTCGCTCTATTTTGTAGGTAAGTTCAGAAAGCTCAAGCCTTGAGCCCGGCTCTAATGAAGCGAACAGCTCTATCGTGTTCGCGTCAGCATTCACTTCACAAGTATCCTCACAAACATCAGTGAAAGAACCATTATTCAATAATTCAGTATCCAACAAAAGTTCAAGCTTATTTCCCTGCTTGAAGAACAATTTCGCCTTTCCAGTATACGAACCGCTCGCCCAAAGCGTCAGCGGACGATCTTTCAAAGTGAACTGATGGATTCCTGATTCAGTCAAAGTAAGATTGATAGGCTGACGTGCAAGGTCCTCAAAACCAATAAGGCCGACTATACTTGGGTTGAGGAACACTGCTATGCTAAGCCCTATTATAAGCACAGCAGCCACTATAAGATTCACAGGAACCTTGAGCTTCTCCTTCGCATCATTTACTTTCCTAAAAAGAGCAGTTACCTGATCGTACGCTAGCTCTTTATGATATTTCTCAAGAGAACTTCTGTCGATTGCCTGATACGCATCAAGAACCTGAAGATATTTTTGCTTTGCTTCTGAGATTTTCTCCTGATCAAGAAGCTGCTCAGTCTCATGCTGAACGTCAATAAACTTCTTAATCAGATCGTCATCCATCCTCTTTTCACCAAACACTATGATGCGAAGATACTTTATAAGCATTGTGCTTGGCAACGCTTAAATATTTCAAGAACAGACGCACATTCATGAAAGAGGTCGAAGAACTCAGAATAGCGCTAGCTGACCTTGTGAAAAAAGAGCAGAATCAGTTCGAGCAGCTACAAAAACAACTAGGTTCTGTCGGCAGCAGGGCATCACTTCTCGTGGACCATTCTGAACTTGTAAATTTGCTTTGCGACCAGCTCGAGCAATTCAAAACCGATTCAAATGCCGCGCCAGCTCTTGAAACTTTGGAACAACTACGCGCGCACATAAATGAACCATTTCGCGCATACGTACACGAGCTTGAAAAAGAAGCAGAGCAGGAAAGCGCGCAGATAGAGCGAGCGATCACGCTGGAAGCCCACGATTTGAGCAAACTTACCGCTATTGGTCCGGCTGCGCAGGAAAAACTAGCGCAAGTGGTCAAAGAAACGAAAGAGCACATCAGAGCGTACGAGCTTGAACTTGACGCGGTCAAACACATAAAAGATTCACTGCGGCTATTTATGAGCGTACAGGATGAATTAGGAAAGCTCGCAAAAGAAATGCTTGAATTAATCACCTCAACAAACGCCGCGCTCGCAAGAGCCCCGGATGCATTCATCGACAAGATAGTGCAGTTGTGGAAAACAATTGATAACGAGTTAACCGGAGCGATCAGAAAAGAACTAACTGCTGTGGAGCATCTTCAAGGACTATTCACGCAGAAATATTCAATCCTGCGCCTGCCTGAAAGGTACAACTCGCGTAGAGGCATACTCAATTGGCTTTTGGGAAAAAACCGCATAACCGTGCAAGACATAGAACGCGACATAAAACTCATGATACGCCCACAACAGTTCAGCACTTATTCAACAACACTTCTATTAGATTTCAAAGAAATGCTAACTTTTGAAGCGATAGAATTCCTTCGCACTAAAACGCACATCGTAGAACAGGAAATCACAAACCGAGAGGTAAAATTCACTTCAAGCATCGCGATGGACACTAAAACCGGCCTTAGAAGCAACAGAGTCATCAGTGAAGAATTCAAAGTTCTCACAACAAAAGCTCAAAGGCGCAATCAAAAAGTCGGCTTCATAATGGTCGATATCGACAATTTCAAGAATCTAAACGGATATTATGGAGTTACTATCGCGGATAACGTCCTTAATTTTGTCGCAACTACAATGAAAGATTCTGTTCGATCGACAGATGAAGTGTACAGATGGGGCGGAGAAGAAATAATAGTTCTGCTTCCAAGCGGCAAAAAAGAAATAACCAAAGAAATCACCATGGAACGAGCAGAACTGATAAGAGCGACCGTCCAAGAGAAATCTCGTGCGTACATGAAAGCAATAAATGAGGGAATATATATGCCTGAAGAAGCGCGATATCAGCCCGTGGAGGAAGTCACGGTCAGCATTGGAGTTGGAATGTATCCTGACACTGCAAAAACAGAAATTGAGCTCACAAGGCTTGTTTGGGACGCAGTCAAGAAGGCGAAAGGTTCGGGAAGAAACAAAGTCGTCGCAGCTTAAGCGGCAGGCCTTGGAGCCAACAGATATTCTGATATTAGTACAGGACCTTCGCATGCGGCAAGGACTCCTTCGATAAAACGTGAATAAGCTGCCTGAACAGGCACAGGCATCATACGATCAGAACCATATTCTGCTGCGACGCTCGCGAATTCATCAACACTCTGGACGTTTTCAAGAGTTATTTGAAGCATAATAGACGCTTCGTGAACAATACCGAACAAAGTGTATTTATCATGCACATCTTCAATGCGAACAGACTCCTGCGCTATCTCTTTACCCAAATACTCCCGCTCAGTTCTAGCGATATCAAATGCACGCCTGAGCACGGTTTCAAGACGACTGCGAATATCTCGCTCCATAAATTTCGATTCCTGCAACTTCATTTATAAAGCTTTTTATATGGGTTCAGTCAATAACAATGCAGAAGGCTTAAAAAGGCTCCGAGTGAAATAAAACATATGAAGTACGCACCACTTTTGCTCATCGTTTTGATATCCTGCGCAGCACAATCAGGAACGCAGGCGCAGGAGAGCCAAATCATACCGCTTCTTGACTCAGAGGTATTCAATCTTTCTGCGTCACCTTCAATCGGACTTTTTGACGGGCGTGAACTCTCTTATTTCGCATACAACAATCAAGTGCCAGGCCCACTCTTCAAAGTAAAACAAGGCAGCGAAGTCATAATCAATTTCACCAACAATCTTGCTCAAGAAACTCTCATACACTGGCACGGCGTTCGCGTCGATAACAAATACGACGGAATGCACCTTGTCCAACACCCAATCGCACCAAGCGAAACATTCGAATATCATTTAAAATTCCCTGATGACGGCATCTACTGGTACCATCCACACGTAAACGAGCCTGAACAACAAGAACGCGGACTTTACGGCACCATACTTGTCGAACCATCAAATCCTTACCCTCAAGTCGATCACGAAGAAGTGCTTATTTTAGATGACATACGTCTTTTCAACGACGACATAGAACCGTTCGAAGAATACACCACTTACGCGCTAATGGGCAGGTTCGGAACAGACATGTTCATCAACGGCAAGCCAACACAAGATTATTCGTTTGAGACTGGAACAACCGCGCGATTTTTCATCGTAAACACAGCTAATACGAGGATGTTCAATTTTTCTATACGCGGCGCGAAAATGAAAGTCATAGGCGGCGATTCAGGACGATACGCTCAAGAGTTTTTCGCTGACAGCATAATTCTTGCACCAAGCGAGAGAGCGATAATCGATGTCGCATTTGAAAACGCAGGAACGTATCAAATGCTGAACAAGAATCCTCACGAGACATACGAACTAGGCGCAATTGTGGTTGAAGGAGAGATGAAATCTTTGCCCGAATTCGCACAACTTAACGAAGGAGTTTTACTGCCCAATTTATCAAAATACGAGAGCCAAGAACCGGATCATGAACTCATAATAAAGGCAACGATCAGCGGAATGAATCACAATATGGGACAATCTGAGCCAATCGAATGGGAAGACACTATGCCGCCAATGAATGCGCAGAGCACAAACCAAAACACAAAATGGATACTGCGCGATGCGAAAACCGGAAAAGAAAACATGGATTTCACGCTAAATACCGTAAAAGCAGAGATGCTAAAGATACGACTAACAAATCCATCAAGCGGAATGCACGCGATGCAACACCCAATACACATACACGGACAAAGATTCATCGTACTCGGCGAAAAAAATCCAGTCTGGAAAGACACGGTGCTAGTTCCGGCAGGAAAAAGTGTTGACATAGTGGTCGACTTTAGCAATCCAGGAGATTGGATGCTGCACTGCCACATCTCAGAACATCTTGAAGCAGGAATGTCTATCGGCGTACACGTGGCAGAGGAAGAAGAATGAAGCTACGCCAAATACCTGATGATTTCATCGTCGAAGAAATGCCCTTGCACGAATGGAAAGAAAGCGGAGCCCACGCAGTCTACAAAGTACGCAAAGTCGGAATGACAACATTCGCAGCTGAAAAAGTCCTTGCGAAACACTGCGAAGTGCCATTCAACAGAATCGGATTTGCCGGACTCAAAGACACGCACGCAAGAACAGCGCAGTATTTCTCTGTCGAGACAACAACGCCCGAAAAAGGAGTCTTCAAAGAAAAAAATGTCGAATCGGAACTTGTCGGATTCCTTGACAAACCGCTTCGAACAGGCGAACTCAAAGGCAATTCTTTCATCATAACCGTGCGCGATCTTAAAAACAAAGATGTAGAAACAGTTGAGCGAAACGCGCCTTCAGTTAGCGAAGGAATACCAAACTATTTCGACAGCCAACGATTCGGAAGCCTCAAAGGAGTAACTGGTTTTATCGCAAAAGACATACTCACCGGAAATTTCGAGGAAGCGGTCAAGAAAGTCGTAACAGCACGCAACAGGCACCAGAAATCTGTAATCCGTGCGGTAAAGCACTTCATTGAGAACAACTGGGGCAAATGGGACGAATGCCTCAAAGAAATAGAACAACACAAACTTGAGCGCACCGCGGAAGGCAACGCGATACGACATTTAGCATCCAACCCCACAGATTTCAAAGGAGCTTTTCGAAAAACATTCAAAGGAATACGCGAGATATTCTTCTCAGCATACCAATCATATCTTTGGAACGAATGCGTCAAAATACTCGTGCGCAAAAACAGCAAAGAAGTCTTCAGCGTAGAATACGAAGCAGGAAAACTCGTTTTCCCGCGCAAGTGGAATCCCGACGCCAAACTAGGCACAGTCCCCCTTCTAGCGCCAGACATGACTGTCCCTCTCGAATTCAAGCACATCGTCGCAGAAGTACTCAAAAAAGAACAAATAACCATAACAGACCTGTTCACAGAAGAGCACATATATGTCGCGCGCGAACGCGAAGTCAAACTCGTGCCCATAGAACTAGATGTGACCCTTGCGGACGACGAACGAGCACAAGGAAAGCAAAAAATAGTCCTCTCGTTCAAACTCCCAAAAGGAGCTTACGCCACCATTGTGACCAAAGCGCTCTTTGAGCAGTAAGTTTTTAAATTAGATAACGCTCAACTCAAAACATGCCTGACTATCCTGCGTTTTTTCGCCGTTCACGAATGAGATATTTCTTTCTCTACTCGCTTAGCTTTGCGCTGATAATATTCGCCATCTGGCTATATGATAGCGCGACGCAAGAAAACGCGTACATCATCGCATGGGTGCTCGCGCTAATAGGACTTGCGCTAATAAGCTCGCTTGAGATTCTAATACGATATGAACGAATCACGCTCACAGAACACGAAATAGAACATCGCGAAGGACTTCTATCAAAAAAAGTAATGCGAATCAACTATCACAGTATCTCAAATGTGAATCTCAATCAAACACTTATTCAACGGCTATTCAGATTCGGAGACGTTTACGTGGACACACCTGGCGGAGCCGGCTATGAAATCGTACTCAAAAGCTTCTCAGATGCGGCAAAAATAGAACAACTCATCGCCGCGAAGACAAAACACCACCAGCCACACTCAAAACCTGAGTGAAAAACGACTGTGTCGTGAATTTTATATAGCGATTGCGATTCTAACATATCAATGCGGAACTTTTTAAAGAGAACTGCGCAAGGGGCGCTCTTGGTTCTCTCATTGAATGGGTGCGCGAACAGCCGCGCGCTTGTCACAAATACAACTCTTGAACAGCGATGCGATAACAAAAGCTTTGTCGATTACATCGAAGATACGAATCACATCTGTTCTTTGCGCACAAATGAGAGCCTTCTTGGACGAGAAGAACTATTCCACAGATATCTCGCGTGGTTATGCGAGATATCCCAAACTAATTTTGATCCAGATGATTTCAGCATAATCCCCGATAATGAATTTTTCGGCTTTTTTTATTCGGGAATCCCCGGCATATTCACCCCAACAGGCATGTACTGGTTCGGAACCATATACGTACGAACAGAAGGCAGCACATTCCCCTCTATCGCGCACGAATTCGGACATGCGACCGATAATCAACTTGGCTATCTTGACTACGCATTCAGCTCAAGGTCACGAGTACGGGCAGAGGCTGTGGCCGAAGCGTTCGAACTGTATACAAACATACGCCTCATCCAGGAAGGCGCCAAAGCACTAGAAAATCAATTCGAGCTTGTCAAACCGGCCATCGCAGCAGGCAGAACGCTTGATGACCACCTAGAACACGAATCAAGGTATATTAGCGGCAGAACGCTCGTTTATGTGCTCATGAGCACGCTTACAAACAGCCACGACGTCTGGCACTATCTTGCGAACACCCCTGAAGATGAAGTATACCAACGAGTAAATGATATAATAATCGAGAAAAAAGGACTGGCCGAAAGCGTGCAGTCAGGATACGACCGATATACTCATGAACGCGAAAACGCGAAGGATGAGAGCATCAACCAGTGACGAAAAAAGATTAAATAGCAGGCACACTTGACAAAATCCATAACAACCACGACTATTTCAGCCGTACAATTCTTACAAAAACTTTACTGTGTTGGAAGAGATAACACTGCAATGGAGGATAGTTTGTCAAACGAATGAATCCTCCCACAGAAGACGAACGTGCATACAAGTTCTGGAATCGCCTCAAAGAATTCATGACAGATAAAAACAGGGCAGATCTTCTTCAATACGCTGAACGCAAAACAGCCATCGCCAGCCAATATTTGAACTTGAACGCGGAACACGAACAAGCGTTCCTTCGTCAGAACGTGAAAGACCGATACATAGAGAATTCACTCATAATGTGCATCAAGAGCGCGCTTAACGAAAAGTGGGGCGGTGTTTGGAACAAATCAAAACAATGCCTAGACTTCCCAAATAAATCAAGAACATTCTACATACCAGAACCCACAGATGAAAGACTCCTCGAAGAAGTAGTTTACGATTACAAAGAACTTCACGAAAAACGCAGGAGGAAAGGACTCGCATGAAACAACTCTATTCATTCTTGGTGGCAGGCGCTTTAGGTTTCGCGTCATTTTGCGGAATAGGCCTTGCAGATAATCCTGCTCCAGTTCGAGCAGAACGGCCAAAAGGACTCGATCAAGTCATAGATGCCACATACAAATTACGCAACACTATTGGCGTTCAAATGCAGCTAATATCAAATACAGACGACCATGTTATTGCAACAAACAACGGACAAAAAATGAATTACGCTAGCTGTTTTGGAATCGCGCACACTAACAGCGGAACTTATTTCCTTACAGCCGCTCACGCCATGAAAGAAAACGATACAGAACTCATCCTTCACGCATACGGACTTGTGCGAGAGGAAAGACAAGAAGTATCCCAAAGAATCGAGCTAATAGACTCTGAAGGAACGCAGGAAAGAGTTCTTGGAACGCTCGAACAAGTAGTCAAGGACACAGAGCTCGATATCAGCCTTTTGCACGGAGCAGGACAATTCAACACATACAGATTCTTCGTCGATCCGGCAGATGTGCGCCTAGCCGACAGAGCGTACGGCATAGGATTTCCCCACGGGAACCGCGGAAGCTTCGGCAAAAGCATATTCGAAGGCATAATAACGTGCATCGAGAACGATTTCAATCAAACACGGTGGGTCCACACCTCCGCCACACTCAATCCCGGCATGAGCGGAGGGCCCACCGTCGTCATTTTAGACAGCAGAGCATTCATATTAGGCGTAAACAGCATCCAATACCGCCCTGAAGACATCAGAGACACATACGGCGTCGCCAAAAACATCAAAGAGTTCTTTGATCGTAATCCAAGATATAGAGCCATATGGCGAGAGGTGTTCTAATGGGAAAACTTGAGGAAACGATAATCAGGTGCGCAACCGATAGCAAACCCGGATACCAAGACTACGACCCGAAAACACAAAAACGATACTGCACTCTCCTGGACCCCGCAGCCCACACGGAGGTGATTTGCCCCCACCAAGGGCCGTGCTTTCGCAAAGAAACCTATGGGCCGTCTGGAAAATATCTTAAGGACTTTTATGCGTGCACGAAAGAAGTCAAACGCCCGTAAAAGAAAATAAATTTAAGTTGATGATCGTAAATGCGGATTGCAGTGTGAACTCAATCCCTGCGGGAGGGAGTTCAAATCGCGGCGTGAATAATTCTGCGCAGGCGCTCTGCGCTGAAAACTATGGGGATACCCGGATTTGAACCGGGACAACGTGGTCCCAAACCACGCATCATAACCAAGTTAGACCATATCCCCGAGTCTAACATGTAATTCCAGATTCTCCTTTTAAAGGCTTTCGGTTGTCCGGACAAAAGCTGGACAAACAATAAAAGGCGGGCGCAGGAGGCAAAGCGTCATGCAAAACAACTGGAAAGCGTTGCAGAACAATTTTGAACTGCCTGAAAGCCAGCTTAGAGCGGCACTGTGCAGAATCGTCCATTTCGAGAACGGTGAAGTCAAGGACCTTCGCGGTCCTGAACAAGAAGTTCATTCATACCTGGCCGAGAAGGGGCTTCAAGCGCACCAAGTCTATCGGCTTGCCTCGCACAGGAAGAGTTCTTACGGCATACGTTACGCTGAGCTTCGAGCGCAGGATAAGTGGAGATTGATGCTTGAATTAAAGCAACGCCTTGGAGTTATGCTTCCTGAAAAGTCTCCATTGGAGATTCGTAAAACTGTTCGGCGTATTGGACGCTTCTATTACGGCGAAATAAAGGATTTGACAGAAGAAGAGCAGGTGGTTGAGGATTTACTGCAAAAGTATGGAATCAAGGCTCCTACGCTGTACCAATGGCTTTTACAAACGCTTGTGCCCGAAGAATTGAAGGACAGGATGGAAAAGGGTGAGGTGTCGGGAATTCAGGCGATTAGAGCCATGCAAAATCGGGAGCGGCAGAGGAAAGCGGCTGTCGGGCTCACGCTTCTTGAAGGCGCGCGCAGTCTTGTCAAGGAGGTGTTCTTATGAGAAAGCTTCCAAAAGTGTTCAATCGCGAAGATGTAGGAAAGCTCGTTGATGCCATTGATGAGCCGTGGCTCATGACTGCGATTCTCTTTGGATTGTTCTGCGGGTTGCGTCTTGGAGAAGTTTGCAATCTGCGCGTCCAAGATATTGATTTTACGGCCCGCCGAGTCTGTGTTGATGATAGTAAGAACCCTCGAAGAACCTATGAAGGTTACGGCAAAGACAGAGTAGTTCCGTTCCCAGAGTGCTTCGCAGGCACGCTCAAACAGCATTTGGAGATTATTGGCGAACAAGTTTACCTTTTTCCCAGTATCAAGAACACTTCGATGCCGATTGCTACAGGACACTTGTGGAGAGCGTACAAGCAGGCGCTCACAAAAGCAAACTTGCGCAGAGTCGCTAAAGTTGACGCACGGGGCAGACCACGACACCAATACAACTTCCATACGCTCAGACACACCTATGCGACGTTATTGTGGGAGAAAACAGGAGATATTCTATCCGTGAAAACTGCACTTGGGCATTCAAAGATTGAAACCACGATGATTTACACCCACGTGACGAGCAAGGTCATCCAAGACAAAGTGAACGAGGCATTCGGCAGAAACGTGCCAAAAACGCTCTCAAACAGCACACAACTCGACCCGCTAGGAATCCTGATGCGCAGACTCGCGCTTGGCGAAATCGACGGGAATACGTTCAGGCGCTTGAAACAGGAGTTGAGACAGGGTGATTCTGCAAGCGTGTACATCGGCTAATTTTTCTTTTCTTTTAAAATATCAAGAATTTCGCTTATTTTCTTTTCCAGCCAAAGGTCACGATCCAATACTGATGAGCGGATGAATGCGGCGGCAGTTGGATAACCTCGCATTCTTGCATTATTCTTGAGACGCTCAAATTCTTGCGGACTAACGCGGAACATGAACCGAATGCACTTGCTCATTGTGCGTTGATTGCACCGTGCAGTTTATATTCACTTTATTTTGCCACTTTGGAACTATGGCACTCGTAGCAAAGTAGCGAAGTAGCAAATGTGAATGTTTTTAAATCTGAAAATGCCTACTGGCAGTATGAAGAGGGAGATGACTGCATTTGTTTTCGCTATCGCTCCAGTCTCAATCTCAGATAACTGGCTTGAACTCGTTGTAGCAATAGCAGTGATTGGGGGCATTGTGTGGCTCATCAGCCTTCCATTGCGGCCAAGATTGGAGAAAGAAGCTTATGCGCGCGCTAGCGCAGAAAAGAAATATATACCTCCTGAGGAGAAAGAGACGCCTAAGAGAACGATTGACATGAAAAGTATTGAAGTAACTCTTCACAGGATGGAATCTGACATGGCTCTTGCGGAGCATGTTCTAGTTCAAATGAGTGCAATTGGGCGTGAAAGCATTTCTGAACTGGAGAGAAATAAGCGATTGAAGGTCGAGCTTGCCAGGCTTGAGAGGCTGCATTATCAGACAAAGGATGGCGCGCTCGATGATTTAGCTAAGATAAAGGTGAAGTTTGATGAAGTGGAGAAGAGCCAGCATGAGTATCGGAGCGAGGTTCTCAAAGATCTGGCGAAGAACAAGAAGCGGTACGAATCCGTGTATGCATATTTTACCAGTGACGGATTCCAGAGTTTGAAAGATTGATTATTTCTGAATATCTGGTCTTCCAAGTAGCTCGACGTATTTATCGAGAAGTTTTCTGCCTTCCAGATGTTCTGCCGCCAAGTCTTTGAGCGCAGTTTTCATGTTCGAATCAGTGATGAGTCCTGCTTCAACTAAAGGAACCGTACTGCGCAGGAAATTCTCTGCTATTGAATCAATCAATGAAACGAGTTCTTTAAGTTGGCTCAGTTCAAGGGTGAGCGCTTCATTTCGTAGTCGTTCAAGCGCTTTTAGTCCTTTCTCTAACTCATCAACGGCGGCTGATAGTTCGCCTAGTGAATAGTAAAGCTGTTTTGTTTCTTCGTCTTTGACTGGATTTTCTTCTGCTTCAAAGGTCTTTTGCGCTTGAAGTAGCAGGCGGGTTGATTGGAACGCGCCAAATTTTTGTTTACTCTTGGAAAGATCGATAAGTGTTGAATTTTGGAGGAGTGTGAATTCGATGTGCTGTATGCACTTATTTAGAAGTTCTCGGCTCTTTTTTACAATGCCAACACACCTTCGCAGTGCTTGCTGCACGGCGCTAACCTGCTTCAATTCCTCAAACTCGCCCGCAGCAAGGGCTTTCTTGACTTGGTTTTCAAGACGGTCCTGAAGGCTCAAACAGCGTTCCTTAAGAACTCTCAAACTTAAATCGACATTCTTTGGTAGTTTATTTTGTTCTGCCGCAGATTTCAATTCTCTTTCGAACGCTGATATGTCTGTTGCCATTTTTATTCAAACCTGTAAAAGTCATTGAGCGTTTTTCTATGCATGCCAAGTTTTCTTAGCATGTCGAGCGCTTTCAGCTCCACTTCTTCGATTTTAAGCGTCACTTGTGCTTGGCCTTCCTTAAGACCTCGGATGAGTTTGCTAAACTCTGCAAGCACTTTTGCCACGTCCTTTGATATCTCTTCGGCGAAACCAAAGCGCTCGAAGAGGGCGATAAGCCTTCTTGAAATCTCGTTCTTTTGCTTTTCCGAGTACTGCATTTCAGGAGCGCTTAAAACTTGATTTAACTGATTGTGTAAAACTGTTGAGGCTTCAGTGGCGCGGTAAGCGTCAAGTGAGGATTCACTGAGTGTCTTGATGATTTCTTTTATTTCTGCCTCCTCTTTGAGAACGGAAGATGTGACCTTTTCTACGTCAACGCCGATAGCCTCAAGAGCTGCTAAATCGTTGTCAAGAGCCTTCAACTCCTCTTTCTTAAGCATCTCCTTCGATCGAATCTGCGCAGCTTTCTCCTCGATATGTTTCTGCAGTTTGCTCAACGAATCAAATGAATCAGCCATGTGCTATTGTTTTGAAAAAAGAGTTATAAACATTCATACTAACTAGACAGTGGTCATTCAAAAGGCTAGCTGATACTGTGCAATTGTCAATGATTCTCTGACCTGCTGACATTTGTACAGAAACCTATAAACTTTAATATATCGATTACCTACGGATTCATTCAGACATAAAATGAAACCATCTCAATCTATGTGGCTAGCGCTGGCGACGATTCTATTGATATCTTGTGCCCAATCTGACTCGGGTGGTTCGCAGCGTGGACTGCTTGATGAACCAACAGACGTGCGGACGATTACAACGTCACCGGAGGCAATGAAAACGCCTGATGCAAGCGTGCAACCAAGCAGAGGACAAATCCAGCTTGAGGAACAGAAACGAGCAATAGTTGAATGGAATGCAAGATTTCAAACAACATTTGATGATTTCGAGAAGGCTCATCAATCAATGAATTATTCATCAATGGTTTCAAATGCGCTTGATTATCATTCAAACTGGAAACAGAAAAGACTCGAGTGGCTTGATTTATATTACTCCTTGCAGGAAATAGATTCAGCTAATAATCTTCGTTCAATCATACACTACAGCATAATCTCTAAAGATGCGGAGTATGATCAGCTAAAAACTCGCCTTTGGCAGGAATCAAATAGACAAGCATACAAATTTGAGATACTGGTTGCGGCATTGAACAAAATCAATTCAGATCCAATTATTTTCATTGAACTTCCAAAAATCAGTGACTATCACAAAGAGTCTCAACCTGTTGCCACCAGCCAACCCGCTTCATCAACCGTAAGTAGTCCAAACGTAGCCCCCTCTTCCAAATCTGATTTTAAAACAGTTGGCGATGCACTCCAAAAAGGCGATATCGCGGTAAAGCTTGAAACCATATCTTTGTGTCCCATTGAGTTCAATCCATATCAAGAGAAATGGCTTGAAAGATTGCTGAATGAACGGGGAAATACGCTTCCCATGGCAGAAAAGATAAAGATACAGGATGCACTAGTATTCAGATATACAAATAAATGGACTTCTGGAATGACGAATGAAGAATATCTGGACTTTCGAAAAAGAGAGCAAGCCGCCGCAGATTACGTCAAGGCTCAGAGTCAATTCATCAAATCAGATATCTGTGTTAAATTCTCAGTAGATTCAAAACTAGGAGTTTATGATAGTGCATTCTTTGGCTTTGGGTACAATCAAGACCTTAAAGATGGACTAATACAGGTTCCGGAAAGCATAGCATATGCCTCTTTAACCAAGGAGACGTATTTTACTAAGATAATCAGAATAAAGCCGCCCGAGAAGTATGATTCCATTCATGTTGTTCTCTATTACGATGATGGCTCAGGATTGCTTCAATGCCATACAAAAATGACGACTTCCTGCAATCCAAGAGATGAAATCCAGAGGGACAACGTATTTACATTCAAAGTCGATAGATATCAAATTAATTGATGAGGTGAATAGTAATGAAAACCATTTCCATAAAAGAATATGATCCGAGTAAGCACATAAAGGAATTTAAGAGAAAATGTAATCAGTGCGGCAAAGTATGGCACGTTCTTGAAAGCAGAGAAAAAAAGCTTCGCGGAGATGTTATTTTTAATGCAGCCCAACAGACACTCACATGTTGTAACCCGAGTGCATCTCTTCAAGCAAAAAGAAACGTTGAAGCGAATGAAACTGAACTTCATAAATTGAAAAGATGTCCTGAATGCAACTCTTCAGATTATTCAGGAACAATAGTGATTTATGCTAAAAAATAAGTTTCTGGTCAATTTTTCTATTTGGATCATTAGAGAACTTTGGCAAAAAAGATTGGGAAAGTGGCACAATAAAAAGCGAAATGTTTTGTGTCGATTTTATCCGAGCTGCTCTCGATATACAATACTTGCTTTAAAGAAGTATGGATTTACTAAGGGGTGGAAACTGTCATTTAATAGACTTAAAAGATGTAGGCCGGATAATGTGGATTCATGCTACGATGTTCCGTAAGCGAAATGTGGCCGTATAACCTGCAAAGGCGAGCTATTGTGTTCAGCGCGCTTCTCTCAGACGTTTGAGTCTTTCATTGAACTCTGACAGTTTTTCCTTGAGAACTTCAGTTGTGAAGTCTGACATTTGTCTGTTGTTGATTACGCAGTAGGTTTTGAGTAATAGAGCTACGTCTCTTGAAACCTTGATGTTGACGCACTTTGATGCGTCTTTTTCATTTGATTGTCTGAAGGTATTGGTTTGCATGACTTTGTCACGCACTCACTACTATGTATCTACTCTTGAGTAGATATGAATCGGAAGTTATATAAATCTAGTTATAGTTTCTTGAACAAGAGGGGACAAAGAAGCAGTCAGGTAATATAACATGAAGGAAAGTGTTGGTTTTGCGGGCAGCGAGTATTTGGTTGATTCTAGCGATGCCGGTCTTGTTAGGAGCGCGCTTTCTCCAAAGCTTAAGCAGGGTAAAACCGTTAATGTTTTCTGTGCATTTTCTTATTTTACTTCAAATTACTCGGGCATTTTTCTGATGCGCGAGTTGAGCGATTTGATCAAGCAAGGGTGCACAGTGTACCTTGTCATGTGGGATGTGAATTGCGAGTGTCATCCTTATTTCGTGCAAATTCTTAAGGAGAAGGGTGGAACTCCTGAAAAAATAATTGACGAGAAGATGGATGAAATCATTTCCGTCTTTCAAGCATTTGGCACGCCTATGTCGAAGTTACACTTGTACCGCGCAAGCGATACTATGAATAGGTTTATCAGAAAGCAGACTCCGAATCTCTTCTTGAAGTTTTACAGCGCAATGGAGATGCTTAGCCTTAACCACTTGGCTCATAAGCACAAAGCGTCACACCTAATACAGATGCCGCTCAATATGTTCTTTGCGCAATACTTCCATGAACTCTACCCGGAAGAGCTTAACGACAAAATAGAAGCGATAGTGTGCTATGGGTATCAGGAGTCGATAATGAGCACGGTGCGAAACGTCATGCCGTCAGAAATGAATATCTTAAAGCCGGCACTGCTCGCGCTCCCGCCTCATCCGTATTTAATCTATTCGGGCGTTCTTCCAGAAATGAACATGGATAGAGACGTTCTCATTCAACACATTCTTGCGCATAATCCAAATCAGGAAGCAATCGCTCAGACGTACAACGTTATTCTTAAAAGATTCCTGAAAGATTTCGAATTGCTCGATAACTCAGGCAAGGTTAAAGTGCTCAAATTCGATGAGTTCATGAGACAAAACAGCGATCTCAGTTTAAACAATCAGCAAGTAAGTCTCGCTTACAGCTTACACTCTTATCTCCAACAGGTTAAAACGAGTTTAAACAGAAATGAAAACCCTGAAGTCATGCGCTTAACAAATGGTCAAGACACGGTAAAATATGCCAAGATTCTGGGAAGAAAAAGACTCATCGACGTTCTCAAGCACATAGATGGCAAAAAGAACGCAACGCAACTCTCAAAAGAGCTCAAAATCGCCCGCTCCAACATGAGCAGCTATCTCAACCTTTTGAAGAAGCACGACCTTGTTTCAATAGCTGAAAACGGAGCCATTCAAAGAAAAGTCTCAGCGATATCCGCAAATTTTGAAGTGGGACTACGATAGGTCGTTTGAAAAAGTATAAATGTTGGCTCGTTTGCTCGATGCGGATGAAACTATTTGATGACACTGCGGGACGGAAAGTTTTGATTTTTGTAGATGAAACTGAGCAAGGACATAATCACTTTTGTTTTGGAATACTTGTTATTGCGGAAGAATCAGCTTCGCGGCTCTATAAGAAACTTGCCGAAATACGTGAAAAGCATGATTGTGTGTCTGAAATTCACTACAAGAAGCTCACTGGTCATATTGACTCTGGAAAGATGCAAACATCCATTGACTGGATTAAGTGTTTGCTCAGGGATCCGACTTTGGACTTCCAATTTAGTTTCTTGAAAATCAATACGCGTCACCCTGATTTCAGAGGAGAAAAATTTAAGGAAAAACATCATAGTTACAACTACTTCTTGAAAGTTGCGTTGAAGGGAGCATTGCACCGGAAGCATCAAGGCGAGAGCATTTTTGCAAAAATCATAGTCGATGAAAAATTTGAACCTGGCGAAGCTAAAACTGACCCTTATTCGAAGATTGAATACTTGCGCAAACAAGTACAGGAGTTCAACATGGATTTTCGAACACTTGAAGTAGTTGAAGGAGTCTCTACTCCTGATAAAACCAGCTTGCTGAAGGAAGAATGCGAAATGCTGCAACTCGTAGACTTATTGGTGGGGAGTGCTGACAATGCGCTTCATGCGAATTCAGACAAGCAAGGAAAAATACACGTTTCACAAATCATGTCCCAGATAATTGAAAACTCCTCTCTAGGTTATCGAACTCAACAGGAATATAGGAAGTTTTCTTTTTCTGAATTTCCTGAATTTCGCAAGTTGAAAATTCCCAAAGTGGCGTCCATCGTCACTGACTCCCCCACGGAGAATCACAAGCTGACACGATTCTTCTAGATTTTTGTGCTCAACGCCCGTTTCAGTGTCTCTTCCAACTTGATAACCGTTTGGTACCTGCCGAGTTCAGGCGGCAGAATCCATGCGCAATCCGAATGCTCCCAATCAAGTTTGACTTCCGGTCTGAGTTTTAGCTCAACCAGAACAGGATACACGGTCCAAGTCTTATTCAAGGATTGGTCGAAAACCTCGTAGGGTTCAGCCGCTTTGACAAATGAAATGTTTTGTTTTGACACGCCCAACTCTTCCGTGACTTCTTCCAACGCCTTCTCCTCAACGGGCTTCGGCTCGTCTATGAACCCCGCAACAAAGTTCCAGTAACCTTGGTAGTTCGCTACTTTATCACTTCGCTTCAGAAGAAGAACATGGTCGGCATGTTTCACCACACAGTTTAAGATTGGCGCGCTACTGCTTCCCGAGTAATTGATGCGACCGTCTGGGAAGCGTGGAAGGTTTGAATATGAAGCGAGGTTGGGTTGCATATCTGGCATATGAGTCAAATTATTTTTAAGAATATGTGTTCGATAAGTTATATTTCTGGGCATATGCCTGCCACATTCATTCTTCTTGTTTCAGTACTTTGGTGTCTCTTAAAAACTGCTCCAATGGCGGAATGAAGACTTCAAGTTTTGGTAAAAATGTTCCGCATCGTTTCATAATCCTAATAGCGTGTTCCTTTTCATCTCTGCTTAATTCTACTGGCAGTTCGTTCAAGAGCAAAAGTATCTCCCATATGTTGTCTTCTGAAATTAATTGAGGGAATTGACTTTGATGTGCGTCTCTGATCTTTTGTACAACCTCGACTTCTTCTTGAGTTGGTGGTTGATTCCAATCATGCAATTGAAATTCTACCTTTCCATCAGTCGGATTAAAGCGGATTGCACCTCCGAATGGATGTATGATTTCGCCATGGCTAAAAACTTTATTTCGCCACCTTCGTAGATTCTCTGCATAAGGAGCAAATCGCAATATGCTGCGTGCTTGATCCACCATCATGCTTTGTGACACTGAATCCGTAAGCTTGGGCCAAGAATCATATTCCTCGTTTGAGATCAATGCAGCCACTGAATCCAGCAATACAGATACATGTACGAAAAAATCACCATAAAAGAATGCCAAACGTTCCCTGACCATCCGTTGACGCTCAAGATATGGCTCGATAAACCTGTGCTTCTCTTCATCGTTTAAATCTGCCATTTGTGTTCCACATTTCTTTGTGAGCTTTGAAAAAATCAGACTTTGCTTTCTCATACTCGGGAATTATGATTTTCTTGAGTTCATGCCACTTGCTTATAACTCTGTGAAGCAATTTTAACTTATGCTGATTCTCATTTGTTGATTCAGTCATGAACACCAGCGAATACAACAACTATAAATTTGAACCGATTTAGCGATACGTGATTTAAACTGTATCAGGTGATGGAAGTCATATTAACGCATTGAGTTTATTCAATATGTCAACCATCCCCTCAGTGTCTCTTCCGCAGTATTTTAGAAGGTCTTCTCTTGCCTTTTTCGCGTCCTTGGCGTTCAACGTGCCTTTTAGCAGCGCGATAAAAGCACGGGTGGCAGCTCCGCCCTCAGCAATTCCAAGACCTTCATAGCCCTTGCCCGTCATCGCGGGAAGAACTGCCTTAATCGAGTACTGGCCGTGCTGTCCAGGATGGTAATACCAGAACTCTTTGAAAGGGATGGCAAGGTCGTCCATCCTATCAGATAACTGTATAATCCATTTGGCTTCCTTTGGAAATGCTTCTGCCAGATCATGCAGGACGCGTTTCTCAAAACTTGCATTGAACGCTAAAACTGTACCCACCTTGGGCAATTGTTTCAATCCTTCTAGGAACTCCTTGCGCGGATCTCCATTGGCATTCGAAAGAACTTCGATATGCTTGACCTTTCCTTTTTCGATGATGTGCGCTGAGAACTGGAAAGGAATCTGCTGATACGGCCACGTTCCAATAAATAGAGGTACGCCCGGATTGATTGTCTCAAAATCAAGACATATGAGTGGTTCTTTGAATGCTTTGAGGAAGTTCTTGATTGCTTTAAGTTCAATATGCGGTTTGCCTGACTCAGTAGCATCAATCTGAATCTTTTGCTTTGGTCCTAACTTCACATCCGCGGGCAGGTTGTTGAAGGTAGTAATGCCCTGATTTATGAGTGGCCAAGCCTTCTTCCCAAAATAATGCAGTTCAGCAAGTTCCACACCCTCAAGGTCAGGCGCGCAAACAAGACACTCCTTGGGCTCTTTACATTCAGAACCGTATTTTGGTTTCGGACACTTGCCTTTGATGATTTCCAACATATTTTCGATATTTCCTTCCACTTCGTCTGATTTTGTGACTGCATCTTCAGTGACGTCGTTAGCGACAAGAAGCTTCTTGAGATCCAGCTTACCGTCAAAAATGTACTCGTTGTTGAGCACCATAATGCAGACTTTATGTAGCTTGATTCCTGCACCAGTGATGCAATAGTATTGGAAGGCAACATCTTCTAAGTGTTCATCCTTGACTTCAGTTGAGCTTTTGACCTCGATAAGAACCCATTCATCCTTACCGTGCGGGACAAGCAAATCTGCTTTGCAGTAGGCGTTTTTGTGGGTGAATGTTGCTTCAAACAACGGCTTGCGTTTCTTGACCAAATCATGCGTGACTTTGAGCGAATCGGCATTTCGCTCTACCTCAACACCATCCGCATAAAGCTGCTTTGCCAACGCACCCACTTCGTGACCCGTATCAAACCTCGCTTGCGCCTCAGCATCAAACGGAGGGATTTTCTCAGGTGCGTTAAAATGAAGCCAGAGGAGTTTAGGACAAGATAGCCCAGCGATGTACTTGGATTTCGAAATCGACTTCACAGTGGTTTATCATGTCGGAAGGCATATAAATACTTTGGTCGCGTAAACCGAATGATTCATATGGATTGGACTCAAGCCACCGAACCCGTTCGCTTCAAGCATATAATGACTAAAGATATAGAATTCCACGATGGACTTGATAAAGCGGACCGTGTCAAATTTTGCCAGGAACGAGATATAGAATACCTACCTGGCAAATCAGGAGATGCAGTTTACAGACTGATAAGTTCTGGATTTAGACGAATGGAACTCCTCCCCTCGCAGAAAGTATCTGAAGAGGAAGAAGTTTTCACCTCTGAATCCACTGCAAAGTTTCAACAACACAGAGTGCTTTTTGTCTTCCGCAATGATTCGCTGACTGGCGTAGTTCACTTTGTAGATTGTAATAGAAAACCAGTTTTTTTGCATCTTTATTCTTTATTGCTTGATTTTGAGACTGATTTAAGAGAGCTCTTGACCGCCATAGGTTGCACCAATGATGATATGCTCGAATTTCTCGAAGGCAGCTCAAGTAAAGTGTATCAACGATCCCTTGAGTTTTATAGCAAAGCGAGGCAGAAAGAAAAACGAGCACGGCTTCCTCCGTTTCACACCTTCCGGCTTTCTGAATTGATTGCTCTGCTCACTAGCAAGAACTCCTTATCAATTTCAGAAGAGGACATCAGCGGAATTCGTAATCTCGTTATGCATTTTGTAAGTCCGATAACGCATCGTGAAAAATATTCAGAATCAGAAATGATCTTCGATATAACGAGTTTTGACGAGCTTCTCACGCAAATTACCATACTGACAGATACGCGCGCTAAATTATCAAACGAAATTCTCGAGGCTAAAGCAAAGCTTTATAAATAGATACACATAAATTCACATATACTCAAATGGCAAAGAAGAATGTGACAATAAGCGTGGCTGAAGAGCTCTACGACAAATACGTAGAGCACTGCAAGAAGAACGGTTACGTCATAAGTCGAAAGTTCGAAATCTTCATGGAAGAAGAACTAAAGAAGGAGAAATAAAAATGGCCATCAAGAAAAGTGAACTATATAGTTCTCTTTGGAAAAGTTGTGATGAATTGAGAGGAGGCATGGATGCCTCTCAGTACAAAGATTATGTGCTTGTGTTATTGTTCGTAAAATACGTCTCTGACAAATATGCTGGCAAAAAAGATGCGCTTATTGAAATCCCTACAGGCGGTAGCTTCAAAGATATGCTGGCACTCAAAGGCAAACCCAATATTGGAGAAGGAATTAACAGTATTATAAAAAAACTTGCCGAAGAAAACGATCTAAGAGGTGTCATTGATGTTGCTGATTTTGATGATCCTGATAAACTAGGTAAAGGAAAGGATATGGTTGATCGCCTTTCGAATCTCATTGCAATTTTTGAAAATCCTGAGCTAGATTTCAGTAAAAACAGAGCAGAAGGAGACGATATTCTAGGGGACGCATATGAATACTTAATGCGTCATTTCGCAACAGAATCAGGCAAGAGCAAAGGTCAATTCTACACCCCTGCAGAAGTATCGCGCATCATGGCGAAAGTGATAAGCATCAATCAGGCAAAAAGACAAGACCAGACCGTTTACGACCCAACCTGCGGGTCAGGCTCCTTACTTCTGAAGGCTGCGGATGAAACAGAACACGGCATCACAATCTATGGTCAAGAAAACGATGTAGCCACGCGCGGTTTAGCAAAAATGAACATGATCCTACACAACCACCCTCAAGCCGACGTTTGGCAAGGCAACACCATTTCAAAACCGCACTTCACAAATCAAGATGGAACTTTGAAACAATTCGATTTTGTCGTTGCAAATCCCCCCTTCTCAACTAAGTCTTGGCGCAACGGGATCGACCCCTTGCACGACGAATACAGAAGATTTGAGGGATTCGGAATCCCGCCAGAAAAGAACGGAGACTACGCATTCCTATTACACATGATAAAATCACTCAAAAGCACAGGCAAAGCAGCAGTCATCCTGCCGCACGGCGTGCTTTTCAGAGGCAACGTTGAAGCAGAAATTCGCAAAAACATCATCAAAAGAGGCTACATCAAAGGAATCATCAGTCTTCCAGCAAACCTGTTCTACGGAACAGGAATCCCTGCATGCATTATCGTACTCGACAAAGAAAACGCCGAAAACCGCAAAAGCATATTCCTAATAGACGCAAGCAAAGGCTTCATCAAAGACGGAAACAAAAACCGACTCAGAGACAGAGACATCCACAAAATAGTCGACGCGTTTACCAAACAAATAGCGCTTCCAAAATATTCCCGACTGGTCGCATACGAGGAAATTGAAAAGAATGAGTTTAACCTCAACATTCCTCGCTATATCGACAGTCAAGATGAAGAAGATCTGCAAGATATTGATGCCCACTTATCAGGAGACATTCCCAACAAGGATATTGACAACTTAGAATCGTATTGGCAAGTATATCCTTCATTGAAAAAAGAGCTATTCGCCTCAAGCAAAAGAAACGGATACTCCTCATTGAAAATTGAGCCATCACAAATAAAATCCACCATCTTTTCACACCCCGAATTCGTAAGTGCTTCACAAAAAACAGAAAGAACGTTCAAGAATTGGAAAGATAAGAACGCGCCACTTTTGAAAGCCATCAAAATAGGGACTAAGCCAAAAGATATCATTCTTGCTATTTCAGAGGACTTGCTCAGCACGTTCTCTAAGACTGAGCTTATCGACAAATATGACGTTTATCAACAATTGATGACATACTGGTCAGAAACAATGCAAGATGATGTATACCTTATCGCAGTAAATGGCTGGAAAGTCGAAATAAACATACTGAAAAATAAAAAAGGGAAAGAGGCTGGCTGGGACTGTGACTTAATCCCGAAAGACATTGCCATTCATAAGTATTTTGCAAAAGAACAGGAAGTCACTGAAAAACTACAGTCTGAGCTCGAAAACGTAGATCAGCAAATGCAGACGCTCGATGAAGAAAACTCTGGCGAAGATGATTTCTTCGCAGAAGCAAGAACTGAGGCGGGAAAGATAAACAAAGGAAATGTATCAAAACGAATCAAAGAAATCAGAGGCGATAAAGATTTCGTCGAAGAATTGAAAGTCTTGCAAGAATATATCGCGCTTACCGAAAAAGAGTCAGAACTAAATGGCAAACTTGACGAAGCAGAAGAACTGCTCGACAAAAAATTACTGGTCAAATACAAAAACTTGACTGAAGAAGAAATTAAGACACTTGTTGTTGAAGATAAATGGATGACTGCGCTACATACTGCTATCAAGTCAGAAATGGACAACATCTCGCAAAAACTCACGGGACGAATAAAGGAACTCGCAGAACGTTATCAGACGCCGCTTCCAGCACTCACGCACGAAGTCGAAAGCACAGCAAGGAAAGTCGATAGCCACCTGAAAAACATGGGCTTCAAATGGTAATCGAAACCATCCCTAAAGGATACAAACAGACCGAGATAGGCATAATCCCTGATGAGTGGGAGGTAAAGAGACTGGGGGAATGTTTGCTTAAAAATCCCGATTATGGAATTAATGCGGCAGCAGTAGCGTATAATGATACACTTCCAACTTATTTAAGGATTACGGATATTTCTGAGGATGGGAAATATTTAAGTTCAAACAAAGTGTCAGTAAATAATACTCTTGCTGATTCTTACTATTTAGAGGAAGGCGATATCGTTTTTGCAAGAACAGGTGCGAGCGTAGGGAAAACATATTTGTATAATAAAAATGATGGGAAATTGGTTTTCGCAGGGTTCTTGATTAGAGTAAAAGTAAATCCAAAACTACTTGATTGCAAATATTTAATTTTCTTAACTCAAACAAAATCATATTTGGCTTGGGTGTTAGCAAATTCAATGAGAAGCGGACAGCCCGGATTAAATAGTAATGAATACCAATCTTTGCAAATTCCAGTACCGCCCACACTCACTGAACAATCCGCCATTGCTCGCGTTCTTTCCGACACCGACACACTCATCGAATCCCTCGACAAGCTTATTGCAAAAAAGAAGAACATCAAACAAGGAGCAATGCAACAGCTCCTTACCGGAAAGAAAAGGCTGCCAGGGTTTAAAGATGAGTGGGATGTTAAAAAAATAGGCGCTATTGCAGAAATGTATTCAGGTGGCACTCCAAGCACATTTGTACCGGATTATTGGAATGGTAGCATAAGATGGATGAGTTCTGGAGAATTAAATCTTAAGAAAGTATACGATGTGGGAGGGAGAATTACTGAATTAGGTTTAAAGAATTCTAGTGCAAAATTAATACCTCCCAAGTGCGTGTTGATCGGACTTGCAGGGCAAGGAAAGACGAGAGGCACCGTGGCAATAAATTATGTTGATTTATGCACAAACCAATCAATCGGGGCAATTTTTCCCAATGAAACATTTGTCCCTGAATATTTATATTACAATCTTAATACCCGATACAATGAGCTTCGTAACTTATCAACGGGTGAGGGTGGCCGAGGCGGATTAAATTTAACCATAATAAGAAACATTTTAGTTCCCCTTCCTATAAAAGAAGAACAAATAGCCATCGCTCGCGTTCTTTCAGATATGGATGTGGAGCTTGAGGAGTTGGAGCAAAAGAGAGATAAATACGAGCAGTTAAAGACCGGTCTGATGCAGCAGTTGTTGACTGGGAAGATCCGATTAAAATGACTGAACTGACGATTGGGCAGAGGGAGAAGAAGACGCAGGATAGGGTTGTCAAGCTCTTCACGGATAAGCTTGATTACGTGTATCTTGGTAACTGGGAAGAACGACAGAATAATAGCAATATTGAGGAAGAGCTCTTAATCAAGTTTCTCAAGAAACAGAAGTATAGCGATACACTCATCAAAAAGGCACTATACGAACTCAATCAGGCCGCCACGAATCAAAGCAAAGGATTGTATGACGTTAATAAGGAAGTCTATTCGTTGCTCAGGTATGGTGCGCAAGTCAAAGAAAGTGTTGGTGAAAATAAGCAAACGGTCGAGTTCATTAATTGGAAAAAGCCAGAAAAGAATGATTTCTACATCGCGGAAGAGGTAACAGTCCAAGGGCAGCACAGCAAGCGCCCTGACGTTGTTCTTTATGTGAACGGCATTGCCGTAGCAGTTCTGGAATTAAAACGTAGCACGATCGCAGTTTCAGAAGGCATACGACAAAATCTGGATAATCAAAAAGAGATTTTTATCAAACAATTCTTTGCCACGATTCAGTTGATTATGGCAGGCAATGATACGGAAGGATTACGATATGGAACGATAGAAACGCCTGAAAAATACTATCTTGCGTGGAAAGAAGAATCAGACGTAAAAAATAAGCTTGACAAATATCTTCTCTTATTGTGCAATAAAGAAAGACTCTTAGAAATAGTGCACGATTTTATCGTATTTGATAGCGGGATTAAAAAGATTTGTAGGCATAACCAATACTTCGGCGTCAAGGCAGCCCAACAGCACATTCAAAAAAGGAAGGGGGGAATCATCTGGCACACGCAGGGAAGCGGCAAGAGCCTGACAATGATCTGGCTTGCCAAATGGATCAGGGAGAATGTTGACGATTCAAGAGTCTTAATCATTACTGACCGTGATGAACTTGACGGACAAATAGAGAAGTTCTTTGTGGGAGTAAATGAAAAAATTCATAGGACAACAAGTGGCAAAGACCTCATCAAACAACTGAATAACACGCTACCCTGGCTTATGTGCTCGCTCATACACAAGTTCGGAAGCAATACGGAACAACAGTATGAAGAATTCCTTAATGAAATCAAAATAAATTTGCCTGATAATTTCAAAGCGAAAGGAAACGTCTACGTTTTTGTCGATGAATGCCATAGAACACAATCAGGAGCACTTAATCAAGCAATGAGAAGCATACTTCCCCATTCGACATTCATAGGATTCACAGGAACACCATTACTCAAGAAAGACAAGAAAAAGAGCATAGAAGTGTTCGGCAATTATATCCACACTTATAAGTACGATGAGGCAGTTGCTGACAGCGTCGTGCTTGACTTACAATATGAAGCCCGAGAGATAGACCAAAAAATAACTTCTCAAGCTAAGATAGACCAATGGTTCGATGCAAAAACCAGAGGATTAACCGACTTTGCCAAAGCAGAACTCAAAAAGAAATGGGGAACGATGCAGAAAGTTCTCAGTTCACAATCAAGATTAAACCGCATCGTTGCAGACATCATGCTCGATATGGAGACCAAGGAACGACTCAAAAGCGGAAAAGGTAACGCAATCTTGGTCGCGGGAAGTATCTATGAGGCATGTAAATACTACGAATTATTCCAGAAAAATGGACTTAAAAAATGTGCCATCGTCACGTCGTATTCTCCGCATGTTGCATCAATTAAAGGCGAGACCACAAGTCCAGAGGAAGAAACTGACAATTTAATGAAATATGAAATCTATCAGAAAATGCTTGCCGGAAAAGATGCAGAAAAATTTGAAGCAGAAACAAAAAAGAAATTTGTTGAAGAGCCTGGGCAAATGAAATTACTCATAGTTGTCGACAAACTACTTACAGGCTTTGATGCTCCTCCGGCAACGTACATTTACATAGATAAACACATGCAAGATCACGGCTTGTTTCAGGCAATTTGCCGCGTTAACCGTTTGGATAGTGAAGACAAAGATTACGGTTACGTTGTTGACTACAAGGACTTGTTCAAGAGCCTCAATAAGGCCGTCAAGGATTACACTTCTGAAGCATTCGGAGAGTTTGACAAAGATGACGTAAAAGGACTGCTCAAAGATAGACTCAAAACTGGAAAAGAAAATGTCGACTTAACACTAGAAAGCATAAAAACATTATGCGAGCCAGTTAATCCCCCCAAAGACACGTTAGCGTTTATAACTTATTTCTGTGGTGACACGGAAAAACCTGAAGACATAAAAAATAACGAACAGAAGAGAGTAACGCTCTACAAATTGACATCAAAACTCGTGAGAGCATATGCAAATCTCTCTAATGAAATGTCAGAAGCAGGCTATTCACCAAAGCAAGCCGAACAAATAAAAGAATCTGTAGAATACTATGAAAACATACGTAGCGAAATCAAACTCGCCAGCGGAGACTATATCGATTTAAAGATGTATGAACCTGCCATGCGCCATTTAATTGATTCATACATCGACGCGGAAGAAAGCAGAGCAGTATCTGCATTTGACAACTTAACGCTTATCGATCTCATAGTCAAGCAGGGTGTTGACGCAATCGAGTCATTACCAAAAAACATAAGGAAGAATAAAGACGCTGTTGCAGAAGCCATAGAGAATAACGTTCGAAGACTTATAATCGAAGAAAGACCGACAAACCCCCGATATTATGAAAAAATGTCCGTTCTCCTTGATGAACTCATTCAGGGGAGAAAAGAAAGTGCAAAGAATTATGCAAGCTATCTAAAAAAGATAGTGGAATTGGCAAAACAAGTTAAGAATATCACTGGTGTAACTACCTATCCTAAGCAAATTAACACGAAGGCAAAAAAGGCACTTTATGACAACCTCGCAAACAATGAGAATCTTGCATTAAGCGTAAATGAAAGCGTACTCGACCATCGACAAGACGGGTGGCGCGGGAATAGGATAAAAGAGAAACAGGTTAGAATAGCCATTAAAAATACGCTGAAAGCATTTAATATCATTGATGATAGAGAGATTGAGAAAGTATTCGAGCTTGTGAAAAACCAAAATGAATACTGACCAAAAAATGATGAGCGTAGGCGGACTTGAAATAAGTGTAATACGAAAAAATATCAAGAATATTCACTTAGGAGTTTATCCGCCAAATGGACGTATTAGAGTTGCTGCACCACTGAATACAAATGATGAAAAAATCCAATTATTCGTCATTTCAAGAATTCCATGGATTAAAAAACAAAAAAATAATTTTCGTGAGCAGGCGCGCCAAACAAAAAGAGAATACGTCTCCGGAGAAAGCCATTATTTCTTAGGAAATCGTTACCTTCTGAATGTAATTCACACACTTGAATCGCCAAAGATAGAAATTAAAAACAAAAATCGTATTAATCTTCACATAAAGCCGGGAACCACCACCAAAAAAAGAGAAGAATTAATTGAAAACTTCTATCGAGGCGAGTTGAGAAAGCAGATTCCTCTGTTTATCCAAAAATGGGAAAAAAAGACAGGTGTGCAAGTAAAAGAGATTAAAATAAAGAAAATGAAGACAAAATGGGGCACGTGCAAACCTGAATATGGTCGTATGTGGCTTAATCTTGAACTTGCCAAAAAACCGTTACATTGCCTGGAGTATGTGCTTGTCCACGAGATGCTGCACTTTCTAGAAAAGAAACACACTGATAATTTTCACGTCTTAATGAATTCAGTTCTACCGCAGTGGAAACAATATAAAGAAGAATTAAACCGAACTATTTTAGGCCATAACACCTGGGAGTATAAGGGAGAATATCCAATTAACAAAATATCAACAATCAATCCTCCAATCTCTCTAACAATAGAAAAAAGCTAAACCAGTTCATAAAATAGATTCCTAAGTCTGGATTGTATGCTCGTTCCAATTCTGTTTCGCACACGCATCTGCCAGTGTATTCCATTTAGAGCACTCCCATCTGCCTTCCGCAGTTCCCACATTGTCCTTCTTCTAAGTCATAGCAATCGAGCGGTAGCATGCATATTCGGCATCGTGTCATCATTTCCACCCTCCTGAGCACGGCCCGCAGAGCAAATCATCGCTTTGGTACAGGCGATCTCCACAGTGTCGGCATTTTCTTCTTGTTAATGGTCCGCAAACTAGTTCGATTTCCTTGTTGTTCATGGTCGTACCCCCTTAGCAGTGTTCGAGTATGAGTCCTGTGATGTACTTTTCTAGATCAGTTCCGCATCCAACGTACTGAGCCGCTTCCTGCACGCGTGCAAAGGTATCACAGTTCAGCCAAAGTGTGATTTCGTGTTTGTGTGGGGGGCATTTCATGCGTGCACACCTTGTTTTTCTCCGCTTGTCTGTTTTTGCGCTCCGGGTGTTTGTGGTTTTTTCTCGTCGATATTTTGGGACAGGCGGAGCGTTGTTACATTATCTTGTACCTCCCTGCTGGGAAAATGACGCTTAACGAAGCGAGGGATATTGTAGCGCAGGAGAACAAAGCATCGGAAGGCGTTGGCGTATCGCTTCTTGTGGTGGGCAGAAGTTAGAACAAAGTGCCATCTGTTCGGATACTTCTGGTCAAGCTGTTTGACCTTATTGGAAAGATATTCTGGGTGGTGTTTGAGGTTGCTCCCTGTTTCTATCTCAAGAGCTATCTCCTCGCCCTTCTCGTTGGTAAAGAGAACATCTGGGTTAATGCCGTCCGTGCGGGCGGTTTCATCACTCTTTACTTTTGCCGTATAGCGCAATATCTCCTCATAGGTGGCGTGAAGCAGGAAGGTGTGCTCAGGAGTATGTTTTCCAACTTTTTTCACCAGAAAGACCGAGTGCGTGTTTGAGCGCAGGGGAACGTGCCTGCTTTCATTGTAATCGTGCTTGAGCAAATAGTCTATCTCTTCTTCCGTGAGCGTGCTCTTCTTGTAGAACCCTTTGCGCAAGTCAAGGTCGATAAGCATGCGCTTCTTCTCGGTGGAAAGTGCAGGTGAAATGCCCTGTTGCATGGCTAATAGCTCATCCGCGTTAGTCGTGATGAGGTTGTGTTCTTCTGGGCTGGCCACGATTCGTACTTCTTGGTGGTCGTTTTCCATGATGAGTATTCCCTCCCCTACGTTTGCGGTAAGCAAGTGTTCGCGTTCTGTGAAGCTCAAATGGAAGACGTCTTGTAGGTTGTCGATGACTGCGGGTTTTTGGCGAAGAAGCACGTTGTATGAGCTGTTGGCGAGGACTGCCCGCCCTGCTTTGCTTTGGAGGAGGTCTGCAACGTCTTGGGTGATCAGCAAAAGTCCAAGATTGAACTTTCTGCACGTCTTGACCACCTCGAAGACGTATCCCTCCTCTGCTGCGTTTTGGAGCATGCTCCATGCCTCATCGATAACTAAGAGCTTGCGCCCTCTACTTGCCTTCATTTGAGAATAAACGTAGTCCAAAATCAAGAACATCATCACAGGTTTGACTTGTTTTGGCATCGCGCCTATGTTGAACGTGATAAAATCGTTGTCGATGTTGATTTGTGTTTGGCGATTAACAAAACTAAAGACTCCATCAACATACATTCGCAGCCGGTTGAGTAGGGCAATATAAGTAGTACGTTCATAGACTGATGCTCCTTTCGAGAGTTTTTCAAGCTCATAATATAGGTCTGATAGTATTGGGGCGGCTTTGTCTTTGTAATTGTCTTCAGTGATGCCTCTTTTTGCGTAGGTTTCGCTGACCGCCCTGTCAAGAACTGCTTTTTGGATCTCTGAGAGCTCACCAAACATTGAACGGAAGATGTCCATCAGGACAAGACGTTTTTCTACGTATGTGTGCCCGAGTAAGTCAAGTGGATTTATGATGGTGGGACTATCTCGTGAGATGGTAATAACGCTTCCACCGTATTTCTCTGTGAGCTTGGTGTACTCGCTTTGCGGGTCGATTACGATGATTTTGGTTCCATTCATCAAATATCGAGAAATAATCAATTTTGCAGTGTAGCTCTTCCCTCCACCGCTCGTCGCCAGAATCGCTCCATTCGCGTTTGAGAGCGCAAAGATATCTTTGATGATTGGAAGTTTATTCTTGTTCAAGCCCAGGAAGACCCCGCCTTTCTCAAGAATCAAGAAAGGGCTGGTGAATGGGAAAAACGCAGAGAGCGCCTGTGTGGTGATGTTTCTTCGCGCTCCAAGTTGATTCAGTCCAAATGGAAGAACTGACTTGAAAGCGTCTGCCATCCGATATTTTGGCGTTTGAGGGATAATTAGCATGCTGTTGAGGCGAGACTGGATGGTTCTGGTGAGAATGTTGAGCTCGTTCAGGTCTTTTGCTTTTATGTTGATGTAAAGGCTGACGTTGAAGAGTTTTTCCTGCCCCTTTTGGATGCTATTGAGGACAGCCGTCGTGTCTTTGTACTGGATTTCAAGGCTTGGCTGGAATTGGTGCTTCATCTCAGCAGCGTAGAGGTCTGCGCGTTGTTTCTGAACCTCTTTGTTGAGCATGATGAGCGTTGTTTCAATTGGGAATGGCTCGATGTGAATGCTCAAATCGAAGTTGCCTGCGGCTGTGACGATTTTGTCAAGAAATCCCTCTTCGACACTGCGCGGATAGCCAGATGCATAGATGATTTTGTTGTAATGTTCGTTGATTTTAATATGATCTGGGCTGTTGACCACTTCTTCAGGCGCGACAATAGTGTATATGTTCTTCTCAACTTTAAGCAGTTCTGCTCTGCCCCGAGGGTTGTTGAAGAGTTTGATAAGAATGTTGATGAGCTGTCGTCCGCCAAGTCGAACGCTTTTGAGGTTCATCGTGCGCAAGAGCTCGGTAACAATCTTGATTTGAGCTTCTAACCCTGTTTCATTTTCAGGAATCGCGATGAGGAATTTGCGATTAACCGCGAGTTTATCCTGCATTAGGGCATCAAGATAGTCTTTGTGCGCTTTGAGCAAGTCTTGGCGGATGCCCTTGGTGGATGCGTTGCTTTTTAGTTCAAGCTCTTTTAGATATTGATTCAAGTTCAAGTCGTCAGTGTACATCAGGAACTGCACTGGAAAGTCGAGGCCGTTCAAGAGTTTTTGGAAGGCAAAGATGATGCTGTCGCGCTCATCTTTCGTTTTGATTTTGAAATTCAGTGGTTCCACGCGCAGAACGGCTACTCTTCGCTCACCGCCTTTGGTCTTGACAACGTAACACGAGTTTTCAACGGCGTTGAGCTGTAAGAATCGCTTCATCTTGCGTTGAAACAGGGTTGCTTTGCGAAAGCGCAAGAAACCAAGTAGTTCAGATGATTTCTTGTAGAGGTCCAAGAACATGAAACAAAGTCCAATCGTAAGGGGTATGAGCGCAAGTCCCACCCTTGCATAAAGAGACGCGTTTAATTTCGCATAGATAAGGAATGCAGGAACGCCGAAACCGACCGCATAGATGAGTTGCTCAAGCGTCAGGTCGAACACGATTTTTTCTTTGTACTGGATGGATTGAGGGATTTCGTAAGTCATCTTGCCCTCCGCTCATAATAGTCCTTTCTGAATCGTCCGTAGTAGTCGCGCTCGTTTGGCGGGCTTAGTTCTTGTTTCGACAATGCGGGCGCCAGGTGTCCTTTGAAGAATAGCAGCCCGCGAGCGACATCTGAGCGCATGACACCCATAACACTACGGAAGATTGCCAAAAGTGCAAGAAGAAACATCAAGGCGTTAACGGCGACAAAAGCGCTTATCATGAAGAGGATTTTGATTCCGGAAAAACCGGATATGTTCATGAGTTGGGAAACTCCGAGCAAGAGGATACTTGCGAAGAACGGCAGGAACAAGATGAACATGAGTTTGCTGATGATGAACTTGCCGATATCGCGTAATGGCGGAATGAAGTAAAGGAAAACTCCGAATGGGAAGAAGACCACACCAACGCTGGCAAGGAAATAGTTCACGGAAAACGTAACAATTGTGACGAGGAGCGTCAGAAAGTACGCAAAGCCAAGAGCTATGCTGAATCCGGCGTTTAATGCGCCGTCAAGTGTGATGTAGAAGAAGTTCGGATTAATCATTCTGACAATGACTCCAGCCAGCCCCGAAGCAAGCTGTGAAACAAGGCTGTAGATGAGAAAGCTTGCTTGAACGCAGATAATCATCAGGATGACGTTTTGGAGCCATTCTTTGGCTCTGTACCGTCGTTCTGGGCTGTATGCAGAGATGATGAAGTTCAACCCTGCGAACATGATGAATAGTCCGTAAAACGTACTAATGAGGTATATGATGACTGCCCAAAGACTTCCAAATGGAGCGATGTTGGCGGGTTGGGTGAGCAGCATTTTGATTGTTTGAAGAAAAGGAATGAGCGGGGCGTTTATCGCGGACTGCACGAACTCGATAATCGTATCAAGTACGCACTGTGGGATGTCAACGATGTCAAAAATGTCGCACATTTGCCCCGCCCCTCCAAAAAATCAGCTCGCGAAGAGCTGGATGATAAACGGAGCTGCCCAAATGATAATCAAACCCACCACGACGTAACCGATGGTGTTTTTGGAGTTCTCGCGTTTCATCATATCGTTGCCGCTCGTCATAACGCCTATTCCTGCGATGACCAGTACAATCGCAGCGATTGCCGTTGCGATATACTTCACAAAGTTGTAAATCTTCCAAACGGGCTGCAATATCTGGTCAAACGTCGCAGTATCTATCGACCCTCCGGGAGGCATCGCACTTGCCGCGCTAACAGGCAGGATCATCGTCAGGAGCAGAAAGCTCGCTAAGACGAACATCGGTGCGAATCTCCGAACCGCCCCCGCGGTTGGCGGGGTCGGTGGACTTGGTTCTGGTTTTTTCTTCTTCGGCATTGGTGTTCACCTCCAATAGTTCCTGGTTTTCAAAGAAAAGCTGAATTGGACTCACAATTTCTGCAGGCTCCATACACTCGAACTCACGTTCCTCCCGTTTGTCTTGCCAAACGAGGATGAGCGCGAGTGTGAATGTCAAAAGCAGTCCAATGATGGTAATTCCAACAAGGTCGCCCCAGCCAGTAAGCAAGTTTACGACTAAACTCACCAGCAAGTACGTTGAAAGGTACATAACGCACCAAAAGTAAACCTCAACGAACCTCATCGCTTCACCTTACGCGCCAGCAGATGCAGTAAGCTGACATAACAGTGCATACAGATTTTCTTGTCCTTCGCGCGCACTATCCTCGCGCACCGCTCACAATCTCCCTCTCGAGAGCTTTCGCTAAGTTCATTCATTTTGGATCACCCGTGTTACAAAAAAGGACGAGCAGGCCAGCCTGACCTGCCCGCCCCAAACTTGTTGAGGCAAAACAGCCCAAGCTATTCTGAAAAAGTCAGGTATTTAAGATTTGTACAGCATTTGTCCGGACAAGATTTAATGGAACTTATCGTGTTGTGCCGCAATGCGTATTAACTTCCCTTGAATGACAAAATTTTCAAAGGTTACATTAATTTGTTCCGGCTTGGCTTCTGGCTTGCGGTTTTCCAGACCAGTTTTGCCGAACCTGAACTCGAGTTTCATTCGCTGATCGCTGGTCTGTTTTGGCACTCTTTTAAGCCGCGCGACCGTCTCGATGGGCGAAATGCCCCTTCTCGCGTGTATGCGCACGCGCACTTTGAATTCCTCGCTATACCTCGTTATGTCCTCCGAGGACACAAAGCACACACCACCGTAACATGATTACGATTCAGCACACTCCAGTAATCAAACGAAAACATTATATAGTTTAAATCGCCCTTTTGTTTAAAAAGAGGTATTGAATGGTTCAACTAAAGTTTGGTGCTCAATCCAAATTGATAACTTTGTTTCTCATTGTGCTGATGGTAGCAGGCGGCAGTCTTCTCATCATACGATCGACCGTCGTTGAACTTGTTGAGCTTGAAACTCCCAAGGTTCAAGCAGCCATGGAGTTGGAAATCAATCAAAGAGAATTCGCAAAAGACGTTCTTGATTATCTCACGACA
Organism: Candidatus Woesearchaeota archaeon; assembly: GCA_018302815.1. Classification (GTDB taxonomy): domain Archaea; phylum Nanobdellota; class Nanobdellia; order Woesearchaeales; family ARS49; genus JAGVZE01. The sequence continues at coordinate 9,566 of JAGVZE010000011.1, read as the reverse complement.
AAGAATCCTGAAGAAAAAGTGCAGTTTGCCGGTAACCGCGATGATTTGAATCGGGAGTATGCTGCGTATCTCGCTCTTGTGCGCACCGATGAGGAACGCTACGCACTCCTGCGATTCGGTGAGCTCATGAAGCAATTTGACTCTCAAGCGCGGGAAATCTTCGCGCTCGAGGATCAACAGCTCCTTAAAAGAGACGAAAAAATCTCGTTCGAAACAAAAGCGCAAGCCCTTCTCGATATCGGTTTGCGAGAACTGGATGTTGCTGATGCGCACTTTTCAAAAAAACAGGAACTCCTTTTTACCTTGAAAAGTAAGTCATACGAGATTACATCTCTGCTCAGATCGTATCTCATAATGCCTGATCAAAAAGTCAAAACAGCCATCGATGGACTCGTTGCTGATGTTGAACAACTGATGGACGGGTATCAGAGCTTACAGCTTTCTCCGGCAGAACGTGATCTTTTTGCAGAGTTGAAAATATCATCTCAGAAAATAACCGCGTTGACAAAAGAGATTATTGATAACAAAGACAGGCAACGGTACGAGATTGAACTGTTCACGCAAACAAGCCGTGAGATGGATGCGCTTCTCGATGAGGAACTTCAACCTATCACGATACGGGAGATGAAAAGAAGTGAACAATTCGCAACAACGCTCTCTTTGATAGGGCTCGTCGCGATGCTTATCACCGGTGTCGTTAGCTTTTTCCTTATAAGAAAGATTTTCGCAACAATTGAAGATGCTGCTTTGAACACTGCTACCGCGTCAGAACAGCTCTCTGAAACCAGCACTTCGACCGCGTCCGCCACTCAAGAGATAGCTTCTACGACTCAGCAGATGGCGGCATCCAGTACGAAGGCGACCGAGAAGGTTGAAGAGGTGGGTAAGATCATCACTGAGATGTCGTCAGCCATCACCCAGGTTGCGGACAACGCTCAGAAATCAGCGAAGAGTGCGGCTGATGCGAGCAAGAAAGCTATCGATGCGGGAACCGCGGCTGAACGGGGCGTTAAGAATTTGGATGCTATCAAAACCAGTGTTCTCGACTCGACCGCGGGCATAAAGGCGCTCGGCGAGAAAAGCGCGAAGATAAGCACTATTATCAAAACTATCAATGATATCGCAGAGCAGACGAATCTGCTCGCGCTGAACGCTGCTATTGAAGCTGCCCGTGCAGGAGAGCAGGGCAGGGGATTTGCAGTGGTCGCTGATGAAGTCAGGAAGCTTGCTGAAGAATCAGGAAAGGCCGCTGAACAGATTTCCACGCTTGTCATGGACATGCAGCAGAGCACCAATGCCGCAGTAAGCTCGATGGAAAAGGGGGCGGAACAAGTCGCGCAAGGATCCGAGGTCATCGGCGCATCGCTCAGTGCGGTGAAAGATATCTCATTGGCTGCTCAAAATATTTCATCTCAATTGCAGGAGATTTCTGCGGCGACGCAGCAGCAATCAGCAGGCACACAGCAGATAGTCGCGGCTATGACTGAACTCGCCGCGACCGCTGAAGAGAATGCCGCCGGCACTCAGCAAGTGAGCGCGTCAATGCAGCAAACGAGCGCTGCGGTTCAACAAATCAGCGCGTCTGCGCGGCAACTCGCGGAAATCGCCGCGAGACTGCAAGAGCTTATGGGTAAAGAGCCGCAAAAACGACAAACGAGCCCTGAGCCCCGCGAGGAAATGCGTGAAACTGTTCAGCATGAAGACTCGAAAATAAAGAAAAAAACGAAAAGGTAACATGCACGCGGAGCTTGAAAAACCAAAAGAGGAGATGCAGTTCGTTGTTTTTGCTATCGGGGGAGAGGAGTATGCTGCGCCGATCCTTGATGTCAAGGAAATACTCAAGGCGACGAAGATAACGAAGGTTCCAAACGCGCCTGTTTTTGTCGAGGGAATCATCAATGTACGGGGAAAGATCATAGTCGTCATTGATCTTCTCAAGAGATTTCACGTCACTACTGAGTCCAAACCGCAGCACATTCTTATCGTGAATGTTGGCGACAATCTTTTTGGCATCATCGTTGAACAGGTCTTGGAAGTGCTCCGCACGGAAAAAGACTCTATCAAGAGGACGCCCGCGGTCTTATCAACGAAAATCCATTCAGAGTATCTTCAGGGAGTCATTATACTTGGTGAACGTATGGTCATCCTCCTGAATTTGCAAAAGCTTCTTTCAGAACAAGAGAGTTCAGACGTGCATGAACTTGTAACGAAAGCGGAGCTGAAAGGAGTGAAAGAGGAAAAACGACCCAAAAATAGCGTTGATGACAGGAAAAGAGAGGCAGCGCGCCAAAGAACGAAAAGGAGGATTTCCCATGAAAAAAAGAATACTCACCATTGAGGATTCGATGTTTGAACGTAAAGCGATAATAAACCTGCTGCGAAAGGGCGGCTATACAGATGTCATTGAAGCGGAGAACGGCGCCGAAGGCGTGGAAAAATATAAGAAAGAGAAGCCCGATTTGGTGCTTCTCGACTTGCGGCTTCCTGGCGAACCTGCCGGCCTTGATGTGTTTCGGGCGCTCAAGAAGATAAATCCTGCCGTGAAATGCATCGTGGTGAGCATCGTGCGAGCCAAAGAAACCATGGATGAAGCGCTGAAATTGGGAGTGAAGGCGTATATCACAAAGCCGGTCACGGAACAGAAACTCGTCACGGAAGTGAAAAAGGTGATCGGCTGATGGTAAAGATTCTTATTGTTGACGACAGTGCTTTCATCCGCGCTGTTCTAAAAGACATCCTCAAGACGGGAGGCTACAAGCAAATCATCGAAGGGGAGAGTGGCGGGGACGCGATAAAACTCTACAAAAAGGAGAAGCCGGACATCGTGCTCTTGGATATCGTCATGAAAGATAGCGGTTTGACCGCGCTTCAGAAAATCATGGAACTGGATCCGCAGGCAAAGGTCATTATGATCAGCGCGACAGGTCAGAAAGAAACCATTGATGAGGCGTTGCGTGCCGGGGCGAAACAATATGTGGGGAAGCCGTTCGAACCGAAAAAAGTCATTGAAACGATCAAAAAGGTACTTAAATGATCAAGGTCCTCGTTATCGACGATGCGTACTTTCTCAGATTCACGCTGGCTAACTTTCTTAATTCTGATCCCTCGATGAAAGCATTTACTGCCAAGGATTACGAGGAAGCCATGCAGAAATTGAAGCTTCACCCCGATGTTATCATCCTGAGCATCGACATGAAAAGGATTTCATGCCTGGATATCTTGCACAACATCATGGACGCGCAGCCAGTGCCAGTGATCATCACCTCTTCGACAAACGATCTTTCCTCCCATGAAGTACTCACCGCGTTCGAATATGGCGCATTTGATTTCATCGCCAAGCCAAAACGGAACTCGAAAATAATGGACATGAAGGAAGAGCTCATCGCGCTTGTTAAGACGGCAGCGTCCGTCGAGATCAAAAAGCTCTCTCTTGAACAGCGCGGGAAAATCGGAAGGTTCCCGCAGCATTCGAATAAAATAGTGGTCCTGGGCGCAAGCAGCGGGGGTCCGACCGCCATAGAATTCATCCTGAAATCCCTTCCCAAGGGATTCCCTGCTTTTCTTCTGGTCGTCCAGCACATGCCCCCCGGTTTCACCAAGACATTTGCTGAACGCCTGAATAAGCGATGTGCAATTAGCGTGAAAGAAGCGGAGCAGGGGGAGAGGATGGTTCAGGGAAAAGCGCTGGTTGCGCCAGGAGGGTTCGCGCTCGAGATATTATCGAAGGACAATGGAGCGAAAGTCAGGTTGAAAAAGGAGAGGGAAGAGCTCATGCCCTGTATTGATACTGCATTGAAATCGATAGCTCAGGTGTTCAAAGACGATGTGATCGCGGTCATCTTGACCGGCATGGGCCAAGACGGCTCGAATGGCGCAGAGGAAGTCAAGAAATATCAAGGAGTGGTCATCGCGCAGGATGAGCGCACCAGCGTTGTTTTTGGGATGCCGAAAGCCGTTATCGAACGCGGGCATGCTGACCACGTGTTGTCTCTGGACAGGATTCCCAAAAAAATAATGGAGTTGATGTGACATGGACGACTTGAAAAAACTTTATAAAGATGAAGCGAAGAAATGCATCACCGGCATTAAAAAATCGGTGCAAAAGCTGGATAAGAACAGCTACGATGAAAAGGTCCTTCTGGAATTGAGACGGTTGAATCACATGTTGCGAGGGAGTTCCATGCAGATGGATTATAATTCCGTTGCGATCATCGCCCGCGAAATCTCTGATAACATCAAAAAGCTGGTTGGCGCATTGCAAAAGAAGGATCACGATACCAGTCGTGACATTTTCATCGCAATTAAAGCATTGATAAAAGTCTTGAAAACGGCCGTCGCCGCGGAATTGAATGGTAAAAGTCTCAAACTAAAACGTGTGAAATGAATACGGTTAAATTCCTCAAAGAATTTCTTGCGGAATCGAGAGAACATATAGAAAAGCTCAACCGCGCACTGATTGCTTTGGAGAAAAATCCAGGGGACCAAGAGAATATAAATGACTTGTTTCGAAGCGCCCACACACTCAAGGGTTCTTCGGCCATGATGGGGTTCACAGAACTCTCGAAGAGGGCTCACCAAATGGAGGATCTCCTTGGCAAGCTCAGAAATAAGGAAGTGAAGCTGACCAAAGAGGTGATTGATACGTTGTTCGCATCTATCGATGCTCTGGGGAACGCGGTGGAAGAGTTGATGAAGAAAGATGCGCAAAACAATCCCTTTCTAGATTCGCAAGAGAAGCAAGACCGGGAAACTGAGCAGACCGGCATTCGTTTGGCCAAAAGACCTGAACTCGCCAGAACTCCGTCCTCGATACGAATTGAAAGCTCAAGACTCGATGCGCTGCTCGAGCTGGTAGGAGAGTTTCTCATCAACAAATTGAAACTTAGCCGGCTAAAACAGGAATGTGAAGCGTTGAACCAGCCGTTGACTGAACTTGATAGGTTGATGCAGGAACTGCAGTTCCAGGTGATGGGGATGCGGATGGTTCCGCTGGAGCACATATGCATGCAATTTCCCCGAATGGTTCGAGACTTAGCGGCACGCGAAAACAAAGCCGTCGATTTTTCCATGAGCGGCCTTGATAGTGAGCTCGATAGGACGATATTGGATAAGCTCGGTGAACCGCTCGTGCATCTCTTGCGAAACGCGGTTGATCATGGGATCGAGGCGAATGAAGAACGGGAAAAACTAAAAAAGAAGGCAGGAAGCATCACGCTTAGCGCGGCAAGAGAAAGGAATAAGGTTCTCATCAGTGTTGAAGATGATGGTGCGGGTTTGGACATCGAGGAAATCAAGCGTGTCGCCGTGGAGAAAGGCATTATCACGAAAGAGCAACTGGTGAAACTGCCTGATGAAAAAGTGTACCAACTTCCATTCAATCAAAGATATTCCACGAGCAAAAAAGTGACGGAAATTTCAGGCAGAGGGGTCGGTTTGGATGCGGTGAAAAGAGCCGTTGAGTCCCTGAGCGGCAAGGTTGTCCTTGACACCAAGAAGGGCGATGGGACCAAGATCACTATCGAGCTGCCGCTCACGCTTGCTATCGTCCAATGCTTTCTCGTGGCTGTAGGACCATCATCGTACGCCATCCCAATGACGAATATTGTGAAAATCGTTGAGACAGAAGAGAATGATATCAAAACCATAGAGAAACAGGAGGTTATTATTTTCGAGGATCAGGAAATTGCGCTGTTCCACCTCGCAAGACTTTTTGAACAGCCTTCAGAGACCATGAAAAGGAGTGTTGCAATCGTGGTGGATGTCAGAGGGGAATGCGTCGGTTTGCTTGTTGACCGGATAGTTGGGCGGCAAGACGTCTTGATCAAGCCGCTTGATCCGTCATTGCGCGATATAAAAGGGCTCTCGGGCGCGACCATCCTAGGAGATGGCAGCACTGTACTGATCATCGATACGCAAACGCTCCTCGAGAACGGCTCATCAAAATGAAACTGACGAAAAGAGAGAGCGATGCGTTGAAGCGCACCTTATCCGGAAGCGCTAAACAAGCAGCGAGAGCATTATCCGAACTCGCCAAGAAAAAGATTGCCGTAACTAAAACGTCATTCAGATGGTGCCGCATTGAAGATATGCCCGAGGATATCGATTCTCCGGAGATTGTCATGGCGACGGTCTATCTGGGAATCAACATACTCATCAGGAAAAAACCTGTCCGCATAGGAAGCTTCCTATTGATCTCCACTATCGCCGACGCGTTAACCTTCACCAACATCGTTCTTCACGAGAAGAGAAACGACCTTGATGATTTGCGCAAAGACCTGTTGAAAGAGACCGGCAATATCCTGAGCGGCTCGAGTCTGGATTTCATTTCGCGAGCCTTCGGGTTGCGCCTGATAGAATCCATTCCGGACATCAGCATCGATCGCTTGAGTTCCACGCTCGATACGCTGTTGGCCCAACTTGCGGCAAGAGCAGAGGGGGTTTTCGTTTTCAAGACGGACTTTTCCATTGAGAATGAAAAAATGCGGTTCCACATGATCGTTCTATTCGATGATTCTTTCTATTCTTCCTTGCGCGAAAAGGTTAGAACGCCCTATGTCTGAAAAAATCAGTGTGAACATCGCCGAATGCAGGGTCGCCGAAGGCAACTCAATCCTCGAATCCATCGGTGTGGGAAGCTGCGTGGTCGTATGCCTCTATGACGCTGAAAAAAAGATCGGGGGTCTGGCCCACATCCTCCTCCCTGGCCGAAAAAGCAGCCATGAAAAAAACCCGCTCAGGTTCGCTCATTCCGCTCTCGATGCGTTGATTGGACAGATGCGGTCCCTTGGCTGCAGGAGGATAGTTGCGAAAATCTTTGGAGGGGCTTCTATGTTTCCCACCGTTCAAAGTTCCATCGGTGATGACAATGTCAAGTCGGCCAGAAAAAAGCTCCATGCGGAAAACATACAAATTAGAGCGGAAGATGTTGGCGGCAGCCAGGGAAGAAGCATATGGTTTGAGATCTCAACCGGCAGAGTGGTCGTTGGCAAAGTGTATGGAGAAACAAAAGAATACTAAGCGCGCAGGAAAAACGTCGTCTGTCCCTTTGCCGTTTTCACCTTTCCCCCGTGGAGTTTTATGATGTTTTTCGCCACGTACAATGAGGCATCCCTGCACCGCTTGAGCGTTCCAGGCTCCAGGTTGAATGATGGCTTCATGGTTCCCATTCGCGCTGAGCTGACGCTCAGCGCAACATACTCGCCTGATCTATACGCTCGTACGTGAACTGTTCCGTTTTGCGGAGCCATCATGATAGCGCTGTTCACAGCATAACTGAGCGCTTTAGCCAGATACGTTTCATCAGCAATTAAAAAAAGCCGTTTTGGGACTGATTTCTTTAAATGTACTTTTTTCTGATTTGAAAACGCCTTTGCATCGTGAATCGCGGCAGACGCCACATTATCTACTTGCACCCGAGAAAGTTTTAACACCGTCAAACCATGGGTCATGCGCTCAGCATCAAAAAAAATGTTGATGAGTTCGTGAAGCGTCTGAACACTGCCCTGAATGAGGTTAATCATGCGTTTTTGATGTTTTCCGAACTTTTTTTTCTTCAGCATCTCAGTGGTAGAGAGCATAGGAGTGATGCAATTTAAGAAGTCGTGAGAACACACGTTCAGAAATTTTTCATGGAGAATCAACGCATTTTTTACAGACATGTATCAGAATAGCGACACATAAGTATATTAACATTTCTACGTCAAATCCGTGACATCAATCAGCACAATTTCTGCCGAAACAGGAATATCAGCAGCACGATATGAGCCATCATAGTTAACATCTGGAAATGCCTCTGTTTCCTTTATAAATGTTATTACTTGGGTCCGCAAGTTTCGCTCGGACTATCATAACTCTGAAAAGTTGAGTATTTAAGTTTTGTACAGCATTTGTCCGGACATATTGCCTAAGACTATGCGGTAAAGTCCGCAGATGAAATGCAATGTATTATGGGACAGATTCAAAGACTCAGGAAAAAGGCAGAGTCTTATGGATGGGCGACTCTCCGAGACGATGAACAACTTGCTAACCATTAACTATTGCCTCTGTAATTTCTATTCTTCCAGATACGCTCTTTTTAAAATACAAATCAATTACTGCGAATGCCTGAAGGTGTTCTGGGTTAACCGTTTTTCTAGAATTATCCGTATAAATATGGTTTGGATTTCTTTTGGAAATAATATTTCTATCGTTATATATTCCGGTCAATTCTTGTGAATGATAAAGTAATACGGCGTTATGAACGAGCCATTTAATTAATTCTTCATTTTCATTAAAATTCGGCACATCAACGACCCAGGGAATACAAACATGGACGTGATATAAATCCTGATTTGAAATTTCTTTTGCCCAGCCCTTGGCCATAATTTGTGGAATTTCTTCATTAATTCTGGCAAGAACAGTTCCAAATGCGAGTTTTAAAAATAACTCCTTGTGTCTTCCCGCAAGTTCTTTCACTTTTCCTTGTATGAAGGGCATACTAAGTCCAAGAAAGAATGAATATATTAAGTTATACAACAGTTAATCAATTACTTTGTATTTTTGAGTTCATAAAGAAATCTTGCCTTTTTCGGTCGGTTGGGTTGGTGGTTCCTTCGAATGATTGAGACAATAGCTAAATTTCCCGATGTCGGAAATATGAGTTTGCTCAAGATAGCTTTATAAAACCTGAAAGCATAGACTGCTCTATGGAACTGCTTGAGAAGAAAAGCGATGTGTACAAAAGGCGAATGCACGTCCTTGTAGATGCCAGGCTCAAAGAGGCGGATCAAATTGCAGAGGCAGTGGCTGCTCAAGATAGATTGCGTAAGAAGATTGGACACTGGCATGGCGCAAAAGAGATTGCAAAATGGCGCCAAAGCAATTAGGATCCAAAGTCATTCTTGATTCTTCAGTAATCATCAAATGGTTTTCTGAGGAAGAGGACTCGGACAAAGCAAGAGTTATTCGCGACAGCCACGTTCAAGGCCATGTGGACATTATTGCGCCTGATTTGATGCTCTACGAAATCACAAACGCTCTTCGCTACAATAATGCAGTCACTGAAAAAGATGTGCAAGACGCGGTTGATAGCATCCTCGAGCTAGACCTTTCCATTATCGTTCCCACACGAGAAATTCTTCACAACGCAATCTCAATCGCAAGAAAGCACAACACCACTGTTTACGATGCCCATTATCTCGCAATCGCACAGTTTTTGAACATACCACTCATCACTGCGGATCAAAAGTTTTTCCAAAAAGTCAAGAGCACAGGGTGCATAGCACTTCTCAAAGAAGTCGAATAAAATTCCAGATGTTAGTTTGTGGGACAAAGTTATTTATGCAAGTTGTTCTTTTAAAGCGTTGTGCCCGTCTTAGCCGCGAGCCAAGCTCAAAAGATAGCATTTGGAATTTTCCTTGTTGTGCGGCGTTTGTCCGTACAACTGGGTTAGATATCGTGGATGCGAACTTGGAATGAAGAATTCGAGCTTGTATCCCCGTGAAAGTGTATTCTAACATCTGGAAATGCCTCTGCTTCCTTTATAAATGTTATTACTTGGGTCCGCAAGTTTCGCTCGGACTACTTAG
>JAGVZE010000010.1 GCA_018302815.1 Candidatus Woesearchaeota archaeon | reverse complement strand
GGACAGAAAAGACCAGACAGAATAGACACCGCCAACATGCTCACGTCCCTGTGGCACAATCTTTACTGGCTAGGATAGCACAATTCTGTCCCACACCCTTCGAAATCAAAACATTTAAATAGTACCTATGCTAGTATACTAAAATGTGATAATTGGTGTTTTGGTGACACTAGTTATGCACGATGAAACTGCATAATCAAGGCAGTTGATGTAAACTGCGAGGGAAAAAGAGGTAATAACGGGACGGGGCATGGCCCCTCCCACCTATTAAGGAAAGAACTCCCGATCACAAGGGCTCTCCACTGTTTCTTTCCCATATACCACCCCCCAAACCCACAGATTGGAGAGCCTTTTACTTTCATTTTGCATCAAAGAGGCAAAGGAAAAGGCAGAAATTGCCGCAGGGCAATTTCTTCATGTTCAAACTTTAAAACGGAGGTAGAAAAAATGGATTTCCTGGTGAAAAGCGCAATGGCGCACGAAACGCCGAAGAAGGAGGATTACGACTTCGGTCAGGCGAATATTAAGGTGGTTGGCGTCGGTGGCGCTGGCAACAATATGGTGAGTTGGCTCTACAAGAAAGGAGTCAAGGGTGCAGAAGTCATTGTTTGCAATACTGACAAGCAGCATGTCGATATTTCTGAAGCTGACAAGAAATTTATGATTGGAAAGGAATTGACTCGTGGCCTTGGCTGCGGCGGTTTCCCTCAGAAGGGCGCTGAAGCGGCTCAAGAATCCATGATGCAGATAAAGGAAGTCTTGCGTGGAGCAGATATGGTTTTCGTCTGCGCAGGTATGGGCGGAGGCACTGGAACCGGCGCCGCCCCAGTTGTAGCATCCGTCGCGAAGGAGATGGGCGCTATAGTTATTGGAACAGTAACAATGCCATTCAACATAGAGCGCGCGCGTATCGACAAAGCCGAGTTCGGTCTGCAGCAGTTAAGACACGTTTCTGACACTGTCGTTGTTATCGACAACAACCGATTGGTCCAGATTGCAGGAAACCTTCCGGTTCAACAGGCGTTTGCTGTTGCCAACGAGCTTGTGTCCACAATGATAAAGGGAATTGTCGAGACAATCGCGATCCCAAGCCTTGTCAACTTAGACTACGCTGATGTGAAAGCAATCATGACAAACGGCGGAGTCGCGGCTATCGGTGTTGGAAGTTCTGACACTAACAACCGTGTTGAAGAAGCGGTCAAGGGCGCGCTTGCAAACCCATTGCTCGATATCAGCTACGAGGGTGCAACAGGAGCTCTCATACACGTATGGGGAGGTCCCGATTTGACTCTTGAGGAAATAAGCAGAGTTGGTGAGCTTGTGACTTCGAGTATGGATGCTGATGCGAACGTTATCTGGGGAGCCCGTGTCTCTGAAGAGATGAGGGGTAAACTCATGGTGATGACTATCATCACAGGTGTGCACAGTCCGTGGATTTTGGGCAAAGCAGACCCGAAGAAGGCAAGCTTGCACTCGCAGCGCCTCAATTCAGATCTTGGAATTGAGATGATTTGAAGGTTTTCCTTCACTTTTTTTCCTTTTTTCATAGATATTCACGATACTTAACAAAATAATACGCGCATGGGGTAAAAAGATGTCAGGAATTTCAGTAGTTGAAGGGCCAAAGGAATCGGTTATTGATTACGTGCGAAGCGCGTTTTCAGCAGTATACGCATCGCTATGTTCGCTTGTTGCTGATGAACCTCAAAAGACGGTTGAACAGGTCAAGAACGTCAGCCAGTTTAAGCGTTTTGATGAGCAAGCAGCTGAGCGAGATATACTAAGACGTTGTCTTGAGGCAAGCCGCAAATATACTTTGGATTCTGTGTTGTATAGGGCAGGAAAAATAAAATCCGCGCCTGAAGTCATTGACTGTTTGGATGTGGACTTGCAGGAAGGCGATCCTTCGAAGATTTTCGCGCCTTATGGTTTGGAGTTCATCGCTGACAATCAGGGTCCTGCGCCTCTTTGTGAGACTTATATTGGGCCTCGTTCGGAGATTGAAACTATTGAAAAGAAGATTCAGGAACGTTTGCTTGAGTGTGGCGGGCGCGCTATCATCGGAAAAAGCAGCATTGAATCTGAAATTAAGGGAATTACAACTCGTAAATTATGGCCGCAAAGTAATCATTACGTTTTTCCAACACCTGAAGAGAAGCCTAAAAGTGAGAGTTTGTAAGTGCGAGTACGTACCGATTTCACGAAGTACTTATTTTTTTATCTTTTTTCCAGAATGTACTTATCGTCGATAAAAAGTACGTATTTTTCAAGTAGGCACTATCTATTTGGCGCTAAACGGAAACATTTTTCTACTCTTGCTGCAAGTCTCTGGTGATGCTTGAAGTTGAACTGCGCAGTTTCATAACGAAGGAAAAACATTCAGAGCTTCTTGATTTTTTTAGAAAAAATAGTGAGAGTTTGGGCGAAGATGCCCAAATCACTTATTATTTTGACGGCCCTCACGACTTGCGAATTCAGCAAAGCGCAAAGCACAGCAAAGTTTGGCTCAAAAAGGGCGAATTGCACGATGAAGCAAGAGAAGAGATAGAGGTGAAGTGCGCAAAAGCCAACTTTCCTCTGCTTGAGAAGCTTTTTCTCACCCTTGGCTATTCTGTATCCATAAAATGGTTCAGGAACCGTCATTCGTTCAACTGGAACGGCATAACAGTCACTATCGACGATACAAAAGGGTACGGCTTTATCATCGAGCTAGAGAAGCTCTGCGATGAGACTGACAAAGATGCGGCATTAGCTGAACTAAGAGCAGCTTTCTCAAAACTATGCATCCAAATCACGCCAAAAGAAGAGTTCGACAAGGCATTCGCGCATTACAAAGCTAATTGGAATACGCGGGTATAGGCTGACACATGCTTGCCCTGGCAGGGTTGGAAACTTTTATTAAACAACCCGTCTTCAAGATTGATATGTCTAAAGCGCTGATAATCGTAGATATGATTAATGCAGATGTCAAACACCGAAAAGACAAACCTGAACTCATTGCAAATCAACTAAAACTCATTCATTTTTTCAAGAAAAAAGGTCACAAAGTTATTCTTACAAAGGGGAAAATAGGTGTCTCTGAGAATCCTGTGATGACTCGCTTATGGGGAGATGAATACGCGGGAAAAAGTAAGACTGCTGAGATCGCTCGCAGAGAATTTTTGCATAATGTTGATATTATCAACGAGCTTAAAGTTGTCGCGGGAAGTAAGATTATTTCAAAGCAAGAATATAGCGCATTCTATAAAACTGACTTGGAGAAATATTGCAAAAAGAACCACATTGATGAGTTGTATTTTTGTGGCATTTCTTCTGGATGTTGCGTTTACTTTACTGCAGTAGATGCGGTATATAGGAGAATCCAACCGTATCTAGTGACTGATGCTTCAGGAAGCATAAGTCGAGGTCGTCATCGTAAAAATATTGATAATTTCAGGATGATGATAGGTCCCGTTCTGACTACAAAACAATTGTTAAATAAGTTAACGATAAAATCTTCCTAATTTTATACTATTTCAATCCACGCCTACGCTTCCACAACAATCTCTTCCTTGTGTGCTGCGGTTAGCATCGCTTGTCGTATCAATGTCGATTCAAGTTCAAGAATTTTTTTCGTTATCGGACTTTCAGTGTTGAGCGTGTAGAGTTTTGTTTTGCCGAAGGTTCTGGTGACTTTCACTATTTTGTACTTTTCCAGTTCCTGCCAGTAATTAAATAATGATGTTTTTGATATCTCTGCGCCTTCAGCGATGTCTTTCTTTGTGAAGTCCATTCCTTTGTTGTCTACGAGGAAGTCCAATATTTTGAATAAGGGCATTTCTCCTGTTAATTGTAGTAGTAATGATTTCTCTTGCATGGTTTAAATCAATAGAGAAAGGTATATAAATGTTGTCATTCAAAGTCTTTTTTGATGGACTTATGATTTGGACTGATGAAGAAATAAAAGGGAAAATATTGCACAAGCTCGCCCGTTTTGGCAAGTTTGAGCACAGTCACACTGCGATTGAACATTTGCAGAAAGGATTTCCCAAAGACCTTGCAGGAAAGGCAAAAGATTCGATTCACGAGCTCAAGAGAGAAGGAATCTTGAAAAGCAAGTCTACGAGTTACGGAGAACAAGTTTCAATCAATGTTGAAAAGACCGACGAAGTAATGCATTACATCGATATCTTCCTGAAACGTAGGGAGTGAGCTTTTCGCTCTAACAAATTCAGTGTAGTTTTGTCAAAAGGACTTTCTCTTCCTTCCCATTCTTCAAATCACGCACAGTTACTTTGCCTTCCTTCAAATCTTTCTCACCGACAATCACTACTTTTGTAGCTCCGATCGCGGCAGCGTAGTCGAGTTGTTTTCCAAGCTTGCGCCGCATTAAATCAACATCTGCGGTTGTTCTTTTGCGAAGTTGAGCAGTTATTTCCATTGCTTTTGGTAAGACGGTCTCATCGACTGGCGCGACATAGTATTCTGGCCCAACAGAAACTGCAGGTAACAGCCCTTTATCCGTTAAAATCACGGTGAGTGGCGTAAGGCCAATCGCAAATCCGGTCGCTGGCGTCTTCTCGCCGCCGAATAATCCAACAAGTTCGTCGTATCTTCCGCCGCCGGCTAAAGCGCGGTATTTTCCTTCGCGGTCAAAGCATTCATACACGTTGCCAGTATAGTAAGCAAGCCCGCGCGCTATGCTCAAATCCACAGTTATATACTTTGTATCAACGAAGTCAAGCGTTCCTTGCAGCTCATTGAGTCCTTGTGTCGCAAGTTCGTTGAGCTTCAATTCCTTGCTGACTTTCTTTAAAACATCAGCTCCGCCTTTGTAAGAGACAATTTCTCGAACAGCGTCAGCTCCTTTCTGGTCAACGCCGATACCGTTCATCAGGTCGAAGAATTCAGCGTCAGTCACTTTCTCCATCCTATCGATTATTTGTATCGCGTTCTCGATTTTTCCGGCAGGAACAATCGCAGACAGCAGTCCCTCGAGTAGTTTCCTATTATTGATTTTTATCGTAACCTCTTTGCTGGACAATCCGAACCGTTCAAGGCAGGCGATTATCAAGTTGATGCATGCAGCGTCAGCTTCTGGCTTGTCTGAACCAAACAATTCGCACGATAGCTGCATGAATTCTCGCGCTCTTCCTTTCTGGGGCGCTTCGTAGCGCCACATCGGCGCAAGCGCGAACCATTTGACTGGTTTTTGCATTTCGCGTTGTTTTGTCACGAACATTCGTGTCATCGGAACAGTCAAATCAAAGCGCAGTCCAAGCTCTTCGCTTCCGCGCTGTTCCATGACAAAAATCTGCTGCTTGATCTCTTCTCCGCTTTTCGCAGTAAGAAGCTTAATCGTTTCAATCGCAGGGCTATCCACTTGCGAAAAGCCGAACCTTTTTGCCTCTTCAGCAAGAACATCGCTTATCGCTTTGCGCACGGCGAACTCGTTCGGATAATAGTCTTCAGCTCCTCTTATTCGTTGATAGGTCATTGTGTTTTCCTCCGCTCCTGTGCTTTTAAAGATTGTGCTTGCCGTACTCTTTCGCTCGCTATTTCAAGCGCTATCTGTGCAGCTTCAGCAGCATCGTTTGCCACGCTCACCGGATAGGTCAAGGGGACATTCCTAAAAAGCGCGGGCAACAGGTTTCCGCCATATTCCTTCAAGAATACGAGCGGTATCTTGTTGCGATATGCGATGGCAAGCTCCGCAAGCGTTCCTGCGTCTCCGGGGAAAGTGATGATGCAATCGCAGCTAAGCGTTCCTGCGAACAGATAATCCCCGATTTCGATTGGCGTGCAGATTTCGATCATCGTCCCTTCCGTTGCGCTTCCGCGTTTTCGTCCGGGTGTTCCAACAGTGATTCCTCCTGCTTCAAACGCTGCCTTGCTGGCTGATTGCGCAACTCCTGTGCACCCGCCGGTTATCAGGATCGCGTTTTTCGCAAGCAGTTTTCCTATAGTGGCTGCATCCTTCAACATATTCTCCCTGATCTCTTGCTGTATGTTCTTAGTTTCCGGTCCTATGATTCCTATTTGTGTGTTCATTTTATTATCCTCCGTATCGTTGTATGAATTGCATTGGATCGCGTCTTAGAATTTCAATTGGTTCGCGATCGATTCCTCGTATAAGCTCTGCGATGCGTTTGGCAGGCTCTATTCCGCCGAATTTCTTGCTCAGATAATTCGTTTTGTAGTCTTCGTTGTCTATTGCCTTGGTCAAAAGATAGCGCAGGGAAAGGATGGCGGGTTTCTTATTGCAACCATTCACTTGCGTTCCGTTCACCAGTTTGGCGCAATAGAGTTGTTCGACGCTTGGAAGGGTGGATTTCTCTCGTATGCGGTATCCTTTGTTGCCCTTTGAGACATTTGTGCTCGCCAAAAGGAACGCTGCTAAGGGAATAGTTTTTCCTTCCAGCAGAGCATAGAGCGTTTGACCGCTTGCTAGGATGTCATCGATGAGGAGCACATCGGTTCGTTCAATGCCTGTTTGCGTTCTACATTCAGGTATTCCTTCGCGATAGGTTCTCTCGACTGATGCGATTTCTTCGAGGGGGGTTTTGTACCCTGCGCGTTTGAGGAGCGTGTAAGTTATGACGCCTCCTCCGCTGAGCGTTGCTGCGGGCAATGGGGGGAGTATGCTCGCAAGTTGTGTGGCGAGTTCCTCCGCACTAAGCAGCGTTGTTTCATTACACACGCAAAGCCGTTCGATCAGTTCGGCAGGATAATTTATTCCAAACGCAGTGACATCGTCTAAAATGAACAAGTCATTATCTGTCACTTGTTCGCTTGCCGAGATGATATTCCTTCTTCTCATCGACTGGACGATATACTTATCAGAAGTTCTTCGCTGTGCTAGAACTTTCTGGGTGAAGACAACCAGCGCTTGTCTGCACTTTAGCCTCTTGTTCATTCGTCATATTCGTTTCTCCGCGTTTAGAGCCTGCATGGCTTGAATTTTAAAAGAAGTTTGACTACTGGTGATGAAGAAAACCATTTTGAGTTCGCGAGCTATAGAAAAGGGGTCTACTGTTGATGAAGACAATCAACTCGCATCATACGTCAAAAGCATATACTCCTGTATATAAAACTTCCTTTTCCAAGTGCATTCGTAACCTTTCCGAGTTTTTCCTCGATGAGTTCTTTAAGGGTGGAAGTAAAATAAAAGCTGCGCCGGGGTGAGCCGAACACGGTAAGGCAACAGCGTGAGAAGCTGTGACCTGAAAGGTCATCGGGGACTTAAGAACCTTGTGGTTCTTGAGTTCATCGGAAATCCGCAGAATTATCAAATGATTCATGCGGATTTACCGAGATTCAAAAACCTTGCGGTTTCTCAACTGTGGGTTGAAACATCGAAATTCTCTGGTATTGATCTGTTATTGCAGAGAATTCCGAGTGTGCTCGGAAATCCACGCAATGTGAAATGCGTTCTGTGGGTTTCCGACATTCCCCGCCCCGGCGTACTTTTAAGAAATACCTATTGTTCCTTCCTGAAATTCTCGATCTCTTCTCGGATCTTTCGTGCAAGCGGCGTGTCGCGGGAATAAAGTTCATTGTCTTCGACTGAAACGGTTTCTTCTTGTATTTCTTGCTTGCATCGCTTGTTAAGTCGGATCGCGGCAGCCCATTCGTAAAAGTTCGGGGTGGTTGAATTAGTGTCAAGGATGGTTCTTGCTTGAGACGCGTACGGACCATGCATTTTAATGACGTTGATATATTCCGTCAACTCTTGCGGCTTTTTTAATGGCGGGAATGGTTTGCAAAGATCGGATAAACGCCATTTCCAACCATGTTCTTTTATGTGTTGTTTCACACGTGGCGTGTCCTCATCGTAAAGGGCGCGGTTTTCAATATCTGACTGGTACTTTCCACATCTTCCTTCCAACGTCGCTCTTGTTACGATGCGGTGTATTTTCGTCAGTTCAACGAAGCGCGGATTATCCTCATGCTCTAAGAGGAAAGCATGAGCGGCATACGAATACAGGTTATGGTGATGGAGCAGTTCGCCATATTCTTTGAGCAGTTCTACCGTGTTATTTTCCGCCATGGCTGTTTTTCTTCCAGGTTGATTATTAATCTTTTCGGTTTTTCATACATGTCTGAGTGCACTTTGTTCCATAATTTTATAAACGGCTAAGTATTAAAGGAGATTATGCCGAAGAAAAAGGGTGTGAAGAAGGTCGTCCACAAGAAGGCAGCCCATAAGTCCGCTCCTACGAAAGAGCAGCCAGAAGCTCCCGCGTCAGATTCTCTTGCTCCGATTGCTGTTCGTGATTCTCCAAAAGAGTTTGTGCAGGAGCGAACTTCTGCTGCGGTGCAGGAAGCTCCAAAAGAAGACTCAATCGAACCTCAAAAGGAAGAATCTCAAGAAGAGCCTGTGGAAGAAGCTCATGATGAAGAAAAGCCGGGCGAAGCAAAAGACGTCCTTATCGGTGACGCTATCGAAGCAGGCTGGAATGGTGTTCGTTCAAATCTCAAATTTTTTGTCGGTGCGTTTTTGTTCTGGGCGGCTGTATCTCTTATTGAAGTGTTCGCAAAAGGCGCAGCTACAAAACTTTTGGTCGGCATTTTTCAACTAGGTCTCTCGCTCGGCTATCTCAAAGTCGCGCTTGATGTCGCGGATAAGAAAAAGCCAGAGTTTAAGGAATTATTCTCTTGTTTCGCGCT
Source organism: Candidatus Woesearchaeota archaeon (assembly GCA_018302815.1). GTDB lineage: Archaea > Nanobdellota > Nanobdellia > Woesearchaeales > ARS49 > JAGVZE01. The sequence continues at coordinate 67,747 of JAGVZE010000010.1, read as the reverse complement.
GCTGCCAAAATATATCGCGGCAGCCATAGTTTACGTTCTCACGGTTCTCGCGGGTCTTGTGCTTCTTATAATTCCAGGTATTATTTGGATGATTGATTTTGGATTGCACCCGTTCGCGATAGTTAGCGAACGCTTAGGTCCTATCGCTGCATTAAGAAAGAGTTCAGCTCTAACTGAGGGAGTCATTCTCAAGCTGTTTGTATTCATCTTAGCCATAATCGGAATCAATTTGCTAGGCTCAATTCCTGCAGGTCTTGGCCTCATTCTAACGGTGCCTCTTAGCGCGATTGCCGCTGCGCACGTGTACCGCCAACTAGAGAAGTCAGCACAATAAAGCATTTATACGATTTCTTTACTGCTTCTGATGAGGTGTTTTTATGAAACAATATGGACCGTTTGCGTTAAGGATTGGTGTCGGCGGCATTTTCGTCGTAGCAGGTACGATGAAGCTTCTCGATCCGAGTATGGTTGTAGGGATGCTCGGTGGGCTTGGTTTTCCGGCTCCCGGATTGTGGACTTGGCTTTTAATCCTGACAGAATTGCTTGGCGGAGCCGCTGTTTTGACTGGTTTCCACTTGAAGTATTCGACTGCTCCGTTGATGGTCGTTTTAATAGTGGCAATTGTCGTGACTGCGATGGGCGGACAAGCGATGATGGCGCTAAAAGACGTCGTAATACTGTCTGGCTTAGTTTCGCTCTATCTTTCTGGGTCCGGCACGCTAGCTTTAAGCAAAGATTGATTTTTTATTTTTAGTATTTTATTTCTGGTTCTTATCAAATCGACTTGATAATGGTCTTTCAAGACCGTATGATTTAAAATTCAATGGTTCGTGCGTTTGTTATTAACTTGTTATTTGATAATTAAAAAGAATTAGAAAAATAAAAAAGTAATAAAAAATTAAATGAACAGCGGCGCTAAAACCAGCGCTAGTGTGCCGAGCAGTTTTATCAGCACGTGCAGGCTCGGGCCTGCTGTGTCTTTGAATGGGTCGCCGACAGTATCGCCGGTGACTGCTGCTTGGTGGCTTGGTGAGCCTTTGCCGCCTTCTGATTCTATGTGTTTCTTGGCGTTATCCCAAGCTCCGCCGCCGGTGTTCAGCACGAGCGCCATTAAGATGCCCGCGATTGTGCCGACCATGAGGAAGCCTGCGATTGCTTCAGCGCCTAGTAACAAACCCACAAGCACGGTCGTAACGACTACAAGAAGGCCTGGGAGCATCATTTCGCGAAGCGCTGCTTTGGTGCAGATGTCTACGCATTTTGCGTAGTCTGGTTTTGATGTGCCTTCCATTAGTCCGCGTATGCTTTTGAATTGTCTGCGGACTTCATTGACTACTTCGTGCGCGGCGTCTCCGACTGAGCGAATCGCCATGCTGCTGAACAAAAAGACAAGCATTGCGCCGATGAATGCGCCTACGAAGACGTTGATGTTGGTGAGATTCACAACGCGGCCCGATTCTCCGACAATTTTCACGATTTCGTCTTGGTATGCGCTAAACAGGAGGAATGCTGCGAGTGCGGCGCTTCCGATTGCGTAACCTTTGGTCAAAGCTTTAGTTGTGTTTCCTGCGGTATCGAGCTTGTCTGTTCGCTTGCGTACTGCTGCTGGCGCGTGGGAGAATTCTGCAATTCCTCCCGCGTTATCAGTGATTGGTCCGAAGTTGTCCATTGCGAGGATGTATGCTGCGGTTGATAGCATGCCTATTGTCGCAACCGCGGTGCCGTAGATGCCTCCGTGGTCGATTCCTGTTCGCATGCCGAAGTAATAGCTAAGGAGTAATGCGCCGCTGAGTACAAGGACGGGGGCTGCTGTGCATTCTAGTGCCATTGCGAAGCCGTGGATGATGTTTGTCGCGTGTCCTGTTTCGCATGCTTTTACGATTTTCTTAACTGGTCTGTATGCTGACTCTGTGTAGTATATTGTGATTAAGACGATTAATATGCTGGTCACAATGCCCACAAGGCCTGCGTAGAAGAGCCAAATCGAGCCGAGCATTTTCATGGTTATATAGTAGAATGCTCCTGTTGCGAGTATTGACGTCACTGCATAACCTTTGATGAGTGCGCCCATAATGCTGCCTGTCTCGCGAACCTTGACGACAAAGACGCCGATCATGCTTGCGAGCATGCCAATTGCCATCACGATGAGGGGGAAGAGGAGCCCGTTAGTGCCAAATACGGGGTACAATGCGACTCCGATAATCATTGCTCCAATGTTTTCCGCGGCGGTGCTTTCGAAGATGTCTGCGCCTCGTCCTGCGCAGTCGCCTACGTTGTCGCCGACTAAATCTGCGATGACTGCTGGGTTGCGCGGGTCGTCTTCTGGGATGTTTTTCTCAATCTTGCCTACTAGGTCTGCGCCGACATCTGCTGCTTTAGTGTAGATGCCTCCGCCAAGTTGGGCAAATAGTGCGACAAATGATGCGCCAAAGCCGTACCCTACGATCAGGAAGGGGATTTCTTTTGGGTCAACGCCCATTGCTTGGAAGATTGTGTAAAGCGTTGCGATTCCAAGGAGGCTAAGTGACACGATAAATAGGCCGCTTACAAGTCCTGCGCGAAGCGCGGGCTTTAATGAATCGTTTAAGCTTTTTTGTGCGCCTGCGGTTACACGCACGTTTGCGCGAACAGCTATCCACATGCTTAGGATGCCTGCTGCTGCGGAACATATCGCTCCGAATAAGAATGCGAGCGAGGTGTTAAAACCAAGCGCCTGTTGTCCGATTAAGTAGTATACGACATATATGATTACTGCAAGTACTAAGCTCAGTATTCCAATTGTGGTATATTGGCGTTTCATGAACGCGTTCGCTCCCACGCGGATAGCTTCAGCAATTTCCTGCATTTGCTTATTGCCTGATGGCATTGCGAGAACGCCTCGCATAATCCATAACGCTACAAGAATAGATATTATACTGATAGTCCATACGATCCAAATCATATTAACAACCCCCAATTGTTATTTGCTCTGCTAGATGAGGGTGGTTTAAAAAAGTTGCTATCTTGTGAGTAAAGGGTGTTTGACGAATGATTACGATACGAGCAATATTTATATACTGGTGTGCTCTAATTTGTGCAAGGTGATCTGTATGAATAACGTAAAAACAATCGCAGTTTTATTTTTTGGAATGATGTTGATGCTTACGACAGCTTTGATGTCGTTTGCAAATGACGTTCCGGAATTTACTCGTGTGCTTATAACTCCGCATAGTGATGCTTCGAATGTTCGCGCATTGGTTGGCATTCATCATGAATTCGGAAGAAGTTTCTCAGCTGATGTTCGTCCTGAGCAGGTTTCAAGGCTAAAAAAGGAAGCTGCGGTTGAAGAGCTTCCAGCATATCACATTTTAGGCAAGCCAAGCTCTAATGTTAGGACGTGCACGCCAAGTTCAAGAACTCCTTGGGGCGTTTCTAGGGTGAATGGCGGTTCAGGTGGTGCTGGCGTTAAAGTCGCAGTGCTTGATACTGGTGTGAATTCCCATCGTGATTTGAAAGTTTCATTGTGCAAGGACGCGACGCGTTCTGGCATTCAGAATGGCTGCAAGGATGGCAATGGCCATGGAACCCATGTTGCAGGAACAATCGCAGCTAACGGCGGTTCTGACAATTTAGGAATATTCGGTGTAGCTCCAGAGGCGACTCTTTTGGCGGTGAAAGTTTGCGGTTCAAGCGGCAGCTGCTGGTCTGATGATATCGCGGCAGCTATTCGTTACGCTTCAGATCAGGGCGCGAATATAATTTCAATGAGTCTCGGGTCAGATGCTGAGAACAGCTTGATTCGCGATGCGATAGATTATGCAGTTTCAAAGGGCGTTCTTATTGTCGCAGCGGCAGGAAACGATGGTCCTGATTTCGGCTCGATAGATTATCCGGGTGCGAATCCGAATGTCGTAGCTGTCGCAGCAATTGATGTGAACAATAATGTCGCAAGCTGGAGCAGCAGAGGCGTGAATGACGGCGACTTCACTATCGAAGCGCGAGAAGTTGAGCTCTCAGCCCCAGGCGTTTCTGTAGAATCGACTTGGAACAATGGATGCTACAACACTATAAGCGGAACGTCGATGGCAACGCCTCACGTGTCTGGTCTTGCGGCAAAGCTTTGGCAGGGCAGTGCATCTGCGACTAGAACGTACTTGCATGAGCTTGCAATGCTGAACGATCTTGACGCTGCCGGTGATGATCCTGCGGCAGGTTTCGGCTTGCCGGTAGCCCCTTAGTTTTTTTCTTTTTTATATTTTCTATTCTATATCCCTAATCATAACAATCGTTTTAAAGTGAAAGCGAGCGTCTTTTTCTTATGGCTTGGTCAAAAGAGGAATTAGGCGAGCTGTTAGGTGAATTGAAGAAGAACTATTCTTCGGTAGAGCTTTCTAAATCGCTCGGACTAGAAGGTGTTCTCTCTGAGCGGTCTTGTTTGTCCGACACTGCGATTTTAAGGCACATACGTGAAGGTTCTGTGGTGATAGACCCGTTCAAGCGTGAGAATCTTGCCACATCTAGTTATGATGTGACTTTGGGCCAGTATTTTTATCGTGAGGTGAAACCAGGCCACGCGGATAGGCGTGTTCTTAATCCGTACGATGAACGTCACGTTAGGACTATTTGGCAGCTTCATGAAGCGCAGACTTTGCGAACCGAAGCAAAAAATGCGAATTGGTCTGATGCATTCGGGGATAATATCTCACCAGAGGATAGTGTGATTTTGATAAGTCCAGGGGAGACTATTCTTGCACATACTGATGAATATATTGGGGGAAAGATTGATGTTACTACGATGATGAAGGCGCGTTCATCGATGGGTCGTAACTTCATAGCGGTATGCAAGTGCGCGGGTTGGGGCGATGTGGGCTATATCAATCGTTGGACGATGGAGATAACAAATAACTCTCAGCATTATACTATTCCGCTTGTCGTTGGGAGAAGAATCGCGCAGATTGTGTTTTTTGGCGTAGAACCCATTCAGCAAAAAGATTATTCCAATGCGGGAGGGAAATATCAAGTGTCAGAATCGCTAGGTGAGCTCAAGGCGAAATGGACTCCTGAGGCTATGCTTCCAAAGATGTGGAAAGATAGGGAAGTTAGGGGCAAATAGTGCAACACTGTTGCATTTTTGGTTGTAATAACCATTTAATGGAGTGCAAGGCTCAGGTTGCTGAGCTAAAGAGGTGACGATTATGACTACTGGAACTTTGGTGCCAATGCAGGGAAGAAGAGAATATACTGAGCCCGAGCAGGTCGTGCTAAATCATTTTTTCACGAATACCGACCGTAATGTTTATTGTCCGACTGGGAATATGCCTTTTCCGGTTTGGGCACATTTGGTTGGCCAATACAGCAGGTCCGATCTGACGATGCGTGAACGTTTCTTGGAAGTTTTTGATAGCATGAAAAAGAAGGTCGAGAAGAAAGAGTGGCCTGCAGAAAAAATGGTCACTGTTGAGCAGGCAGCTGATGCGATCCAACAAAGCAAGCTTGCAGTGCTCGATTACTTTTTCACTGTTTCAGAGGATTTTCTTAGCAAGTGGGGCGTCAAGTTCGGCCATAAGTCGCTAAAAGACGCTGACAAGCTTCGCGTTGCGATGGAGGGCGTAAGCCAGGTGGCTACGAATTTCATCCAGATGCCTGACCCCGAGCTTGGTGATTATCAGGAGAAGAGCACAAGGTATGTTCCGTTCAACGATATCGCAGTCATTATTCCTCCTCGCTTGCAAAGTTCGAGATTTGGCGCGTCTATAGCGGCAAACAATGATGAATTGATGAGCGCTTACAAAAGATGGGAGCCTGTTGTGCGCGGCTGGCTTGAAGCGAATGTCCTTGATCGTTCAAAGTTCAAAGGGCAGGTCGCATACAAGCAGACTCTTAATGCCGCGACGTTCGATATCATGCGTTATTTCCTGCCGATGGGTTCGACGACCGCGATGGGCGCAACGTGGCCGACAAGAACTGCTGAGAGCCATGTGTCACAGATGCTAAGCCACGAACTTGAAGAAGTGCGGGTCATAGGCTCTGCTATTCTTGAAGAGGGTATCAAGGTGACGCCCGGCCTTCTAAAACACGTGCAGCAAAATGATTATTTCAGTAATGCGACGCAGGGTCTTTTCAATTTGGCGTCTTTTGCTCTTCGAGCGCCAGAGACGGAATATCATCGCGGCGACAGAGCGGTCCAGCGTGTCAAGTTGATAGAGCATACTCCTGGTCTTGAGGATTTGCTTCTTACTGGCATATTTTATGAATTTGGCAACGGCATTTCTTTCGAAGGCATTCGCTCGCAGGTTAGCGGTTTTACCAGTGAGCAAAAAGATGAAGTGTTCAAAACGTATCTTGAGAAAAGAGGCGAGCACGATTTGATGCTAAGGGGCACGAAACTCGGCCGTTTCCTTTTCGAGTTTGTTATGGACAACGGCGCTTGGCGTGATGTGAAGCGTCAGCGCGTTGGAACCCAGCTAAAACAGGAGATAACTGCGGATTTGGGCTTTGCCTATCCTGAGTTTGTAGAAGATGCTAAGGGTCTTGAAGAAATTAAGAAAGATTATGAGCGTTTGATGGAGCAAACAAGTGCGCTGCATCGTGAAGTAAGAAATGAGTTCCCACATGATGCCTGTTACATCCCTGCAATGGGGCATTTGGGCAGAAGCATTTATGAGTTCCATCCAAGGCAGGCGCAGTATGTCATAGAGCTTAGGACTCCTGAGCCAGGTCACACATCTTATAAGACTCTATTCCGCGACGTTTATCGCGAGATTGAGCGTGTGCTTCCAAGATTCGCGAAATACATTCGTCCTGTGATGGCGGATTCTTCGATGGGAAGGCAAAAAGCCGAGGAGCGCGCGGAAGAAAAGCAAAAGCGCCAGCTCGATGAAGATAAGAGGGCTTCCAATGAATGAGTCGAGTCGTCCAATGCGCGGCTATTTCATAGTTTTCGACGGCCCTGATAAGTGTGGTAAAAGCACTCAGCACAGGCTCTTGTGCGATTATTTGTTCGATCACCCTGCGGACACAAATAAGTTTATCCAGGTTCTGCGAGGCCGTGAGCCGCACAACACTCCGCAGGGTCTTGAGATTAGGAGGCGTCTTGAGAATCGAGAGTTCGATAATGAAACTTTTTTCGAGCTTTTCGTTGGTGATAGAAAAACGCACGTGCAGAATACTATTTTGCCCAACATGAACGCTGGAACGATTGTCGCGCTCGATAGATATTATTTTGCGACTTGGGCTTACCAGGTATCCAACGGAGTCTCAAAAGAGAGGTTTTGGCAAGCGCACAAAGGTATGCCTGTGCCAGACATAACTTTCTTTATAGACACTCCTGCTGACGTACGATTAAAGCGCATGGGTCTTTGCGGAGATGGGTTCGATACTAAATATGAGCTGCAAAAACGTTTGGATGGAATCTATAAAGATATGGTTGGTGAGTTTAAAGACCACAATATTCACATGATCAATGGCAATCGTCCACCAACAGCGGTATTCGAAGACATCAAAAAATACATTGACGCTCTTATTTTTCCGCAGGTGAAACAATGAGCGGCTTGAAGCACATAATCGGAGCGGACCAGTTTATTGACGATCCGGGTTCTATGAATGAGATTTTTGGTTACGCCGATTATTATAAGCGGGGCAATAGGTGGCTATGCTCGGACAATCCTTTGATGGGTCACGTTGTGTACAGCGTTTTCTATGAGCCCAGTACGAGGACGCGCTTTAGTTTCGAGACTTCTGTTCACAAGCTCGCAGGAAGCGTGGTTAGTTCGGAGAGCGCCGCAAGTTTCTCATCCGGTGTTAAGGGCGAATCGCTAAAGCACACGATCCGTGTGCTTGATTCATATGGTCCTTTCGCGATTGTTTTGCGTCATAAAGAGAAAGGCAGCGCGGCAAAAGCGGTTGAATATCTTCCTATGAATTCATTGACTTCGATAATAAATGCGGGCGATGGCGATGGTGAGCATCCAACGCAGGCATTGCTCGATATTTACACTATTGACCGGGATTTGGGCGGAGCCGATGGCAAAGTGGGAGCGATCGTTGGTGATTTATTGCACGGTCGAACCGTTCATTCGCTTGTCAAGATGCTTTCCATTTACAAAGGGTTGAAGCTTTATTTGGTCGCGCCGAAAATCATCCAGATACCTGATGGATATCTTTCACGTTTCATTGCTGGCAGGGGAAATTCGATTGTGAGGGCAGAGTCTCTGGCCGAAATTCCCGCAGGAGATGTCGATTTCTTTTATCAGACTCGCTTCCAGGAAGAGAGATATGAAGATAAGGAAATAACGAAGCGGGTGAGTTCCTTAAAGCCGACGTGCCGCATGGATGCGAAATTCATCGAGCGTGTCAAACCATCCGCTAAAATTCTTCATCCGCTTCCAATTGATGGCAGAATCTCGCAGCTTCAAGAGGTCGCTGACGAAATAGACGACGATCCAAGAATGCACTATATTCCGCAGGCGGGCAACGGTCTTGTGCTTCGAATGGGGCTGTTCAAATATCTTGCTGAAGGGAAAAAACACGGCCGGTTCTACCCCAAACCTTTATAAAAAGAGTTTCCACAGTGTGCTTATGCGCATCACTTGGCTTGGGCATTCTTCGGTTAAGATTCAGACTGGTTCTGATACTATTTACATTGATCCTTATGCTGGAGAAAATGAGTGGTACACGCCAGCGACCATTGTGCTTATTTCAAAATTTCATTTTGATCATTGTAATATGGAGAAGGTGCGAAAAATTTCGACTGATGAGACTCTTCGTATAGGCACAAAAGAGACAGCTAAGAATCTATTTCCCTGTTCAGTCCTTGTTCCGGGGCAGAGTATTTTGCACGGCGATGTTGAGATAGTGGGTACTAAGGTTATCAATCCCCATTCAGATGTCGCGCGTCATGGAGTTGAAGAAGAAGGTATGGGTTTTGTGGTTATCGCAGAGAAAAAGAAGGTTTTTTTCATGGGCGATTCTGATTATTATCCCGCGCTTGGTGAAATTCGTCCTGATGTTTTGTTCGTTTCAGTTGGAGGCACATTCACTTCTGAAGCAAAAGAGGCAGCGTCCATAGCTAACGCGATAGGTCCTAAGCTTGCGATTCCTATACATTGGGGCGCCATGACGGGATCCAAAGATTCCGCTGAATTGTTTTCCGAGCTTGCAAAAGTTTCTGTAAGAATCCTTGATCAGGGGGAGAGTGTTGACGTATGAAACCGTTGGGCGGCCAAGCGCTGATAGAGGGGGTCATGATAAAATCGCCGGATAGCGTTTCCATGGCGGCAAGGACTCCTGACAAGAAGATTGTTTGCGTGAAGCATAAGCACGTTTCGCTTAGTCAAAGATACAGAATTCTGGGCTTTCCACTCATTCGCGGAGTCGTTCAGTTGAGCGAGATGCTTGTCATAGGCATTCGCGCGATAACTTGGAGCGCGAACATGCAGGGAGAGGAGGAAGAGCTTGGCCCTCTTGAGTGGGCATTGACATTTGGTTTCGCATTGTTGCTCACGATAGGTCTTTTCATCGTGCTTCCTTATTATCTATCAAAGCTTGTTTTTGATCCTACGACTATCTCGTTTGGAATATTGGATGGTGTTTTGCGCCTAGTTGTGTTCGTGCTTTATCTATTCGCTATAGGTTTTATGTCGGACGTGCGAAGGATGTTCGAGTACCACGGCGCAGAGCATATGGCTGTGCATTGTTATGAGAACAAGCTTGACCTTACGGTTAAGAATGTGAAGAAGTTCCCTCCTGAGCACCCGCGGTGCGGAACGAGCTTGTTGTTTTTCGTCGTCGCTGTCAGCATAGTTTTCTTCTCGCTGATTAGAACGCAGTATTGGTACATCAACGTGCCTGCAAGAATATTTCTCATCCCGGTTGTGGCAGGAATATCTTATGAGCTTTTGAAGGCGAGCGCGAAGTTCAAAGTTCTAAAATTCCTGACTTATCCTGGTATTTGGATACAAAAGTTGACGACACGGCAGCCTGATGCTTCGCAAGTTGAGGTCGCGATAGCTGCGGTGAACAAGGCAAAATGAGCTTGAAAAAAGCTTTGGGCATTATTGGAATTATGATCGCGATAGCGCTTCTTATCTTGGCCGGTTTGACAGTCATTACGCTCAGACTGTTTTGGCTGGGACTTATTTTGCTCGCGGCGCTTGCATATGTCATCATTCCGCGTTTGCCAGATTGAGTTTTTTCGCGAGTTCCTGCGCTTCAGCTAGCTGTTCGTTCGTGCCTATGTCTAAAATGTGCGCGCTTTTCTCAAAGGTGAATATCATTCCTTGTTCTATCAAGTTTTGAATAGCATCAGGTAGCCATTTTTCATCATTTTTTCCAAAAGGCACTTGCCTGCAAGCATCGAATATGTCGTGTGGAAGAAGGTAAACGCTAAAATTCGCGAGATTTGTAGGGGGATTTTCAGGTTTTTCTATTATTCGCGTGACTCTTCTGCCTGAAGTTTCAAGTATTCCATATCGCCTTCCATCTTCAACTTCCCTGCAGGTGAATACGCCGTCTGAATCGTGTTCAAGAAGACGTGAGAGCAGGTCCGTTTCAAACAGCGAATCGCATGCCAACGTTATGAATTTTTCATCAGTTATGTGCGGTTCTGCGCAAAGAAGCGCTGGTGCCGATCCATTTATCTTCTCTTGTTCGGCGTACTTTATCTTGATTCCGTGTCGTTCGTTTCCAATAGCAGCTATTATTTTATCTTTGAGATAATGGACAACAATTACTGCTTCAGTTACTCCTGCAAAGCTCAGCTGTTCAAGAATGATGTCGAGCATCGCCCGTCCGTTTATTGGCACGAGCGCCTTGGGAATAGTGTCTGTTAAGGGCGCAAGGCGCGTACCTCTTCCTGCAGCTAGTATGACTGCTTTCACAAACACCGCTTAATCAATACGCTTTAAAATAATTATGAATGTGTCGTTTATTTTATCAATTTCAAGCGAATATTGCGCAATATGTTGACTCAGAATCATATAATGCGCTGTTACGAAGAGGGGTTGACTCTTCATTTGCTAAAAAGGCATGTTCCGCAGATATGTCTTCCTTCAAGATGTTTATCGAAAGGATATTTTGAGGTGTGCAAGGCAGTAGTGATTCTCCCTCATGTTGAATCTTTCGATGATTTGGCGGTGACAGTGCTTCATGAACTAATCCACGCAAGGGATGATTTTTTGAGCTATTATTCGCGCAAGAGATTTGGCGTTGCTGATGACAGATTGGAACGTCTTGTCGATGAGGAAGCGATGAAGACGTATGCCGCTAACCCGTTGATTCTGCAATTTATAAGTGAGCTGCATGGGGTTGACATGAGCGGTTCGCTTCCGCCAAAATCCATTTTTAGGCAGACAGTTAGTTGACGATTATTTTTCCTTTCATGCTTGGGTGAGGAGTGCACTTATAGGTGTACGTTCCCGGTTTGTCGAATGTGACTTCGCCGTTTTGGCCCGGATTCAAAGGTCCTGTGTCGAATCCTTGTCCTGTTGCTGTATGCGTGACTGAATCTTTGTTCGTCCAGCGTACAGTGTCGCCCGCGTTCACTGTGAGTTCAGTCGGGTTGAATGCGAATCCTTCAATTGTGACATCGACAACGTTTCCTGTTGGTTCGACTGTCCTTGCGGATGTGTCTCCTCGTTGTTGTTGCGGCGCTGCGCACGCGATTAGCGTGAGAAGCAATACAAAAGCGATTAATTTTTTCATATTCGTCCTCCGTATGTTTCTAAATCGTTGAAGAGCTGTTCGCATTGCTCGTTGAATTTTTGTTGCGTGGCCGGCCCTGCATTTAATAGCATTGAGTCTAGTGTTGGTTTTTGCGGTACAAGGCGATCTCGGAAAAATGATATTGGATCGCCCTCCAAGAGTATAGCTTCTACTATTGATTCTCGTAAAATTCCGAGTGTGAGCGTGAAAGCGTTGCATATTGCCTTCCAATGATGGTATTTTTGCCTGTTATCGGGAGTTCGGGTTTTCATATATTCTGATTCTGCTCTGCGGTACGTGAAATGATACTGTGTGAGCTTGTCTTCCCAATCTCCTAGAACTTCTCCGTGTGCTATTGACATATTCTTGCGTGATGATGAGAACTATTAAAACTTGTTGTCCATAAAGCTTATAAATCCGTGTGGTGGCAAGCGGCGTATGGGGTATTCAACTTTAAAAGAATTGTTTGAGGCGGGTATTGTCAAATTAGCAAGGCTTCCTATGAAGAATGAGTTTGAAATTTCTGCTCTTGATGACCTTGCTGGATACACTGTTCCGCTTATAGCTCATGATTATGGGGCGAAGACTCCTGTTATGTGGAATACTGTTTACGAGAGTCTTGGTCTTAGCATCAGGAACATAATGGTCGTGGCTGACCCGAAGGATTTGCCGCAAATAACTGAAGCTTTGCGAAAGGACCCAAAGTATTTGGGCGGAGGCGCAGGGGTTGGCTTTAAGGAAACCGTTGTTGAGTATCTTGACAGCACTGTTCCTGATGGATTGAATTCAGTGAATATTGTTGTGAAAGAAGGCTCAAAGCTTGTCGGCTACAATACTGACGCAAGAGGTCTTCTTCTGAGCATAAAAGATGAGCTTGTAAAACTCGGTAAAGGCGTTGATTCTAATTACGTTCTTTTCGGCGCGGGAGGAGTCGCAAAGCCTTTTGCAAAAGAATTGGCTAAAGAAGGCGCGAAGCGCATATCGATAGTCAATCGCACAGTTAGCAAGGGAACAGTTCTTGCTCAGGAACTAAGCCGCGATTATCCTTCTCTTGTCACGTATGCTGTTCCTGAAGACTTGATTCGGGGCAATGTTCTCAACACGATTGTAAAGCCCGATGTTATTGTCAATTGCACTGAAAAGGGAGCTGATGGTCCGTTGGTTGAGATGAGCGCGTTTGCTCCAGCGCATCCGGAATACAATAACACTATTTCGCTTGAGATTCTAAGGCGGTTGAAAGAGATAAATCCTGCTGTCGTCATCGTTGACATTGTTTTGCCTAAAGCTGGCGCTGACAATACCGTCACGTTGCGGCATGCGCGTGTTGAAAAGCTAGAGCATTTGGTGAACGGCCTTGGAATGGTCATCAATCAGGCAGGCCCCGCGTACAAACTTATAGAAAAGGCTCATTCAAGAGTGCACGCAAAGATGCTTTCTGAGGATGAGCTTCGTAAAGTGATGCAGCAGGCCGCGCGTTCAGTCTAAGTCGTGCTGAATTGACTGCCCGTTGCTTTTTTTCGTTGTTCCTGGGCATATTCGCCTTTGGGTCTTGGTTTGGATACTGCCGTGGTTGTTTGTTTCCTGCGCTGATTGGATTTTAGTGCGAATTGAAAGCGTGGTTTCAAAGACATATTGTACTGATGGATGTCCGAATGCTATGATGTCTCCGGGGTTGAGGTATATTTCTGATGCGGTCTTTGGAAGGTCGCCCACGCGTGTGCCGTTCTTTGAAAGGAGATCTTGTATCGAGTAATTATTGTCTTTGTGTATGATTGCTGCGTGCTTGTTTGACACATATTTGTGGTTTATTCTAATGTCTGCTTCAGGGTTTCTTCCGATTACTTGCATGTGCTTCTTTGAAGTTGAGAACAAAAGTGTATCCAAGCATTGATCAACCCATCTGCTCGCGCCCAGGGGAGCTCGTGTTGTATGTTGGTAAGTGTCTGCTCTCATTAATATCGCGTGGCCATATTTCGAGACGAATTCTATGTCGCTCATGTGCGTGGCATCTCTTATGAATAGTTCGAGAGTCCCGAGCTGTTGAGGCACAAGTGTGGTTTTTGAATTGGCGCTAAGGTCTGGAATTATGGAGCATATGAGTTCGTAGGCGTCTTTGGCGTGAATCCTTTTTTCGTAGTCTTGTTTGAGCATTTCTTTTAAGAGGGAGTCTATTGACTTTGCCTGATGGCCGATTTTTAATTCAAGCGATTCTGGCTGCCATCTCCTGAAATAATCCATTTGTTCAAAATCAGTTTTGCCTTTCTTTGGATCGCGTGCGGGTTCATAGTAAGTCAGCATTGAGTAGAGTGCCATGCCTGCGGCCCATACGTCTCGTCTTGGGTCTTCTATTTCTTCAAGCACCTCTGGCGACATGTAACCGATTGTTCCTAAGAATTCTCCGTCACGTGTAAGGTCTTCTGTTTGCAATTTCACGATTCCAAAATCTATCAATTTTGGAGTTAGGTTATGATCGATTATGATGTTCTGGGGCTTGACGTCTCGGTGAGTTATCCCTCTTTGGTGTATGTCTGCTATCGCGCTCAGTAGTCCTTTTGCTATCGTCATGCAGTTTATTACGTGCGGTTCTGGTATCGCTTGGTATGCTAGCATCCAGGATAATTCATGGCCTTTCGCGTATTCCATGCGTATGTATGGCATTCCTTGGTGGATTTGGGCGTCATAGATTTTGACCACGTTGGGATGGTCTATTGCTAGGAGTCCCTTCACTTCGTGTAGCCAGCGGCGCATGAATTGTTCTCTGCTTTCATTAGCAGGTATGGCGGGGAATTTTAGAACTGCCTGCATGTCCTCTAGGCCCGGTATGCAGTTTCGGGATAAGTAGGGCATTCCCATTCCGCCTCTTCGCAGAGGTTTGATGATTTCATACCCGTTGATTATTTGTCCGGGTTCGAATGATGGAAATATGGTGATTCCTTCTGTTTCTTGGTGAGGGCTTTCAGTATTATGCATGATTTATGCTCATTACGTGGATATTAAATGCATGACTCTTGGTTTGTACGGTTATACATACTCATTCTTTAATAATTACTTAAACAAACATTTAAGTAGAAAATCCGTTTATTCATTCTTGTGTCTGGCGGAAGATTCGGTGAACAGAGTGATTCTCTGGAACGGCTTATTAGCAGTTTGCATTTCGCTCAGGACATGTCGATTTGTGTCAAACAGGGAAGCAAACGTGAAACGACTCCCCTCTACGTTCTTGCGGTTGAGGCGCAAAATGACTCGCTTTATAGGATTCTTGCGGGTGAAGGCGCGAATTCAGCTCAAAAGATGGGTTTTTGCAGGCAGACTTCTTTTTCAACCAGTAATTATTATACTCTTCAATCAGGCAAATTGTGCCCCTCTCGCGCAAGAGGCAAGACGTTGTACGTTCCTCTTCAGGTGACTAAATACTCTCATCTGAGGAGAGGCGCAAAACTTCTTGGAGTTCAGGGTGCAGAGCACGCGTATCCTCTTCTTTTGGTTTCTGAGACTGAAAAAGGGCTTGCGATGAGGCTGGTTGCTGATTCTAGCGCAGGGGTGTCGCTAATTCCTCAAACTCTTGAGGGCGCAGTGTTGGATAAAGTGAAAAAATATTGGGCTTCGCTTAGAAAAGACGATCGCGTCAAAAGTTTGGTTATAGTGAGGCCAAAGAGCGCGTCTGTGTGCGAAGAAGAGTTCGAGTGGGAGAATCCGCGGGCTATCTATGATTATTTGAACCAGTATGTTGTGGGTCAGCAGGAAGCTAAGCAAAGTGTGTCAGTGGTATTTTCGAATTATATGGTTCGTTATAGAAGCAAGGATTCGTCTTTGCCAAAAGATAATATGCTGATAATCGGCCCTACCGGTTCTGGCAAGACATTGATGATGAGGCTTCTTGCGCGCAAGGCGAAGCTTCCGTTCATCAAGGATGTTCTTACGAGCAAGTCAGGGGAGGGTTTTGTTGGCGATAACGCTTCGAACGCGCTTAGAAGTTTGGCAGTTCAAACTAAAGATGATGCGCCGTACGGCATAGTTTTCCTCGACGAAATAGATAAGCTTGCATATCCTGATAGGCGCGGATTTGGTTTTGGTGTGGAATTGCAGGATGCGCTTATCGGCTGGCTGGATGGTGCGAGCGTGACTATTGATGAAAAGAGGCGCATTAGCACTGAGAATTTGATGTTCGTGACTGCAGGAGCGTTCGGCGGCGGTGATGAGCACAGTCTCGATTCGATAATCCGTGCGAGAGTGGGTATTGATGAGCGTTCGTTCGGCTTTGCTCAAGGCTCTGAGCGAAAGATGATAGACTCGTTAGAGTACGTGACTCCTGATGACATTATAAAATACGGGCTTAAGTCTGAATTGGTTGGCAGGCATTCTGCTATTGCTACGTTAAAGCAGCTTACTGTGGACGAGCTAGAATCTATCCTGTCCGGTACAAAGGAAGGGATTTTTGAGAAGTACAAAAAATTGTTCAAAGAGCGCGGTTTCAATCTTGAATTCGAGCCTGGTGTGGCGGCGCAGATTGCAAGGCTCGCTCCCAAAGAGACCGGCGCTCGTTCATTGAATGCTCTTGCTCATAAACTATTTCATCAAATAATTTTCCATGCTGGCGTTTACGCGCAGAATGGCGAGATAAAGATCACGCCTGATCTTGTAGCGGGGCTTTTGCGGTAGAGATGTCGGGAAACGTTTCTTCCATGCCTAGTTTTTTGACAGTGGCTTCCGCTTTTCTCATCCAGAGGGGTATGACTGATTTGACTTCGTTCAATGCTTTCTCGAAGTCGGCTTGAGTTAGCGGCCGCAGTTTTTTAGTCTTGAAATATTCGCGTAAAGGAATGTCGGTTGCTTTCTCGCATAATGCTTTGAGGTCTGCTCCTGAGAATTTATCTGTTTTTTTGGCGAGCTCTCCTAGTGAGACATCTGCAGCAAGCGGTTTTCCTGCGAGGCAAAGTTTGAGTATGTCTTTTCGCGAGTCAAGGTCAGGTGGCGGTATAAATAGGGTTGTTCCGAATCTTCCTTCCCGAAGCAGTGCCGAATCAAGGCTCCACGGCTCGTTTGTTGCTGCGAGGAGCAGTATCTGCTGATTTTTCGAGCCTACGCCATCCATTTCGGTCAAGAGTTGCGCGACAGAGTTGCGCTCGTGCACAGGGCTGTTCGTACGGTCGCTGCCCAATGCTTCGAATTCATCAAAGAATATTATGCTGGGCGCCTGCGCTCTTGCTTTTTTGAATAGTTCAGCTATGTTTTTCTCAGTTTCTCCTACATATTTGCCTTTGAGGTCCGATGCTTTTACGTGGAAGAACGCCGCGCCTGCTTCATTGCTTGTAGCTTCTGCGATGAGGCTTTTTCCGCAGCCAGGAGGGCCGTACATGACTATTCCTCCACCGACGTTTTTGCCGAAGTATTGGTATACGCTTGGATTGTTGAATGGCTCTATGATTTTGAATCTTATTTCTTCTTTGAGCTTGTGCAGTCCGCCTATGTCTGCGAACGTGAGGCTTGTTTTTGCGGCTTGTTTGATTATTGGTTTTGCTGTTTTGAGCGTTTCTGATTTATCGTAGAGGATGCCTGCGAGTTGAACGCATTTTTCTTCGTGTTCCTTGTTCTGTTCAGATAACAAGAGCATTATTTCTGCGGCTTCAAGGTATTTTTTTCTGCTTTGGACAGGGTCTTCGAGTTCGCCTTCCAATGCTTCCTGTATCAGCCGTTTGGCGTCTGTCTCAGTGCACATGCGTGTGTTCTCCGTGTTCGTGCTCTTCTCGTCCAAGTTTGTCTAGTTCTTGTAGTATTTTGCGGGCAAGGTCCTGCTTTGTGCTCTTTTTAGTCGTCATCGTTTCAGGTTTTGGCTGTTCTATTTTCATCGTGTCCTCCGTTTGTTGGGCTATTTGTTGCTCCGCGTTTGTCTTTATTTCCGGTTGGGAAAAGGTAGCTGGTCGCGCTATCCCTGTCATCTCTGGTAGGGCGGTCATTGAGGTGTAATATGAGCGTTGGTATCGCAATGGCAGCATTTCGCGGGTGATTGGCGCGTATGTTTGAACTTGGTATGCAGGTTGGTACGCCTTTGGCAGGTCGTACTGTGGAGTTTTTCTGTAGCTGTATCCTACGCCTCCTGTGGCCATTGAATCGATTATGTATCTGTGTGGTGCGCATACCATGGACTATTCCGTCATATTTCCTATGTTTAAGACGTTCAATGATTTATTCTTTGGTGACAGGAAAGTCACAATTAGGTGGCACAAAAGGTTTATATTTGGGCTTGCCTTGAGTATTCTTATGGCACAAAGAACTGTCACTATACGTGGCGTCACCGTTCCGGTATTGCATGGACGAACTGTTAAGAGGCGCAAGGTTGCACGTAAGCATTTAAGTTCAGTAGTTAATTCTGTTCAAAAGCATCTTCAGTCTCGTTTCGGAAGGCTTTAAGCGTCGTTTCTTAGGCGCATTTGTCGTTTTTTGCGGTTGTAGCTTAGTGCGAAGTTATGCACACTGTCGCGTATCTGACGCAAAAGAAGCATCACTGTGCTATTTTTATCAAATTTCTTCGGAAACTCTTCGTGTGGTGTGTAAATCTCTTCTTCTTGTTTGGCAAGAGCGATTATTGGTATTGACAATCCGAGTTCTCCGAGGCTGAATAGCGCCGAGTCAAGCTGGCCTTTGCCGCCATCGATTATTATCAAGTCAGGGAATTGCGCATTCTCTTGAGATAGGCGCTGGTATCTTCTGTGTATGACTTCGCGCATGCTTGCGAAATCATCGTTTTTTCCTATAACTGTGCGAATTTCGAATTTGCGATAGCCTGGCTTGTTTGGTTTGCCGTCAACCCATTGGGTCATTCCTGCTACGATATCTTGCGTTCCTAGGTTGCTGATGTCAAAGCATTCTATCACTCTTGGCAGGCGAGGTAATATGAGCGTTTCTTGCAGTTCTTTTAGTGTGGTGTTTTCAAGCGCGAGCGCGGCGTTCTTTTCAGCGAGCCGTACGAGTCCTGCTTTCTCTCCTCGTTCAGGCACGTGTAGTTCGACTTTTCCTTTTCGCAGGTGTGATAGGTATGATTCGATTGCGTTTTTCTCAGTATTGTCCGCCCACGCGGCTTTGTTTAAGATTATTTCGCGGGGTATTAGATTTCCGGAATAGTACAATTTAATGAATGATTCGAGCAGGTCCTCTTGTTTTTCGAATCTGAATTCGTGCTTACCTGATATTACTCCTTTCTTGATTGAGAAGTGTTCAATGATTGCATTTTCGTCGTTCTCAAGCAGGACGATGACGTCTTGGTCGTAGTTTTTAAGAGTGTCTACTTTCTGTTTTTCGTGCAGAGAGGCTATTGCATCAATCTGCCGCTTTTTTTCAAGCGCGAGTTCGAACTTTTGCGAATCTGACGCTTCTTTCATCTCCACAGTTAGTTTTTCAGTTATGGCTTTTGTGTTGCCTTTGAGGAATTCTTTTGCTTCGCTCACTTGTTCAAAATACTGTGTTTCGCTCACGGCTTTGATGCAGGGCGCTGTGCAAAGGCCGATGTGGTAGTTGAGGCACGCTCTGTTTGGAAGTTTTTTGCAAGATCGAAGTTTGAACAGTCGAATTGATAGTTGGACAAGTTCGTGGCGGGCGGTTCCATCGACATATGGTCCAAAGAACGTGCCGTCTTTGCCGGGCTTTCTTGAAGATAGTATTCGCGCAAACTTCTCGTCTGTTAGCTGTATGTACGCATAAGTTTTCGCGTCTTTTAGGCTGATGTTGTATTTCGGGCTGTGTTGCTTGATTAATTTGTTTTCAAGCAGAAGGGCTTCTGTTTCATTATCCACTATGAAATATTCTGCGCTGTGGATTCGCTTGACAAGCACTTGAGTTTTCACCGACTTTTCTGTGTTGTTGAAGTAGGATGATACTCTGTTTCGCAGATTTCGCGCTTTGCCAACATAAATTATCGTGCCTGATTCATCTTTGAACAGATAGACTCCTGGCTCAGTCGGTATCGTTTTTGGATTGACAGTGTGATTGATGGAATTGATCATTTGGTTGGCTCATTTCAACAATTTTTTAAGGAATTTTGCGGTGTAGGATTGTTCATATTCGCATAGTTCTTCAGGGGTTCCTTGCGCCACTACAACCCCTCCTTTGTCTCCGCCTTCAGGTCCAAGGTCGATGATGTGATCGCAGCATTTTATGACGTCAAGGTTGTGTTCGATTACAAAGACTGAATTGCCTTTCTCGACAAGCCTGTTCAGCACAGTGATTAGTTTTCGAACGTCCTCGAAATGAAGCCCTGTTGTGGGTTCATCAAGCAGGTAAAGAGTGCTTCCTCGTTTGCTTTTAGCAAGTTCGCGCGTTAGTTTTATGCGCTGGGATTCTCCGCCTGAAAGTGTTGTGGAGCTTTGGCCAAGTTTGATATAGCCAAGCCCGACATCAAAGAGCGTTTGGAGTTTGCGCATTATTGAAGGGTGATTCTCAAAGAACTTAATAGATTCTTCTACGCTTAGTTCCAAAACATCTGCGATGCATTTGTCCTTGTAAGTGATAGACAACGTATCCTTGTTGTATCGTTTTTCCTTGCAGTCTTCGCAAGGAACGTACACATCAGGCAGGAAATTCATCTCTATCTTGATGACTCCATCGCCCTGGCATCTCTCGCATCGTCCTCCTTTGACGTTGAAGCTGAATCTGCCTTCTTTGTATCCTCTGGCGCGTGCTTCTTTTGTGTCTGCGAATATGGCGCGTATTTCGTCAAAGAGTTTTGTATACGTCGCGGGGTTCGAGCGAGGGGTTCTGCCGATTGGCTCTTGGTCTATGACTATTACATTGTCAATTGTCGATGGTATCTTGAGGTCTTGGTATTTTCCGATTTTTCCTGGTGTTGCGCCGAAATGTTTTTGCAAGACAGGTATTAATGTCTGGTTCATGAGTGTTGATTTTCCGCTTCCTGAAACGCCTGTGATTCCGCAGAGAACTCCGAGGGGGAATTTCACGCTTACATTTTTGAGGTTGTTCTCGCTAGCGCCTGTTATTGTTAGATGATCAGTTGGCTTTCTTCGTTCCTTCGGAGATTCAATCTTTTTTAAGCCGGCAAGATATTGTCCTGTGAGGGACTTTTTGTTTTTCATCACTTCTGATGGTTTTCCTCTCGCGCAGATGTGGCCTCCGTGTTCTCCGGCTCCAGGGCCCATATCGATTAGATAGTCTGCGGAGCGCATAGTGTCTTCATCGTGTTCGACGACGATGAGTGTGTTTCCAAGGTCGCGCAGCCTGTGCAGTGTATTTATGAGCTTTTCGTTGTCGCGCTGGTGCAGGCCGATGCTAGGTTCGTCAAGCACGTATAGGACTCCCATGAGGTTCGAGCCTATTTGCGTCGCAAGCCTTATTCGCTGCGCTTCTCCGCCTGATAGCGTGCGCGCGCTTCGCGAGAGGTTCAGATAGCCAAGTCCTACGTTGTGCAAGAATCCTAGTCGATCGTTTATTTCTTTGAGCACTTGTTTTGCGATGAACAGGTCTTTTTCGCCAAGTTTCGAAGGAAGTTCTTTGAAATACGCTAGAGCGCGTTCGACAGAGAGGTCGGTTACATCTATTATTGATTTGTCTGCTATCTTGACAGAGAGAATGGTGTCTTTGAGGCGTTTTCCTTTGCAGACAGTGCAAGGATTGCTTATCATGAATTTTTCAATCTCTTGTTTTCTCCAGTCCGATTCTGTCTGTTTGTAAAGGCGCATCGTTTGCGGAATGACTCCTTCCCATCCGCTATCGAAATTCATTTGTTGTCCTGTGCTCCATCGTCCTGTGATGGGTTCGCTTGTTCCAAAGAGCAGCACGTCAAGTTGTTTTTTGGTGAAATTCTTTATGGGGGTGAAAAGGTCGAATCCGAATTTCTTGCCGACAGCGCCTATTTGTTGAGCTCTCCACTGCAGATCCATTTTTCCATAGACTATTATCGCGCCGTCCATTATGCTCTTATCTTTGTTGGGAATCACAAGGTCAGGCGATATCTCAAGGTGCTCTCCAAGTCCAAGGCAGGATTGGCACGCGCCAAATGGGCTGTTGAATGAGAACATTCGCGGTTCAAGTTGTTCGAACACGATGTGAGGGTGGTCAGGGCAGGCTCCAAAGCTTGTGAAGACTGTTTCGTTGGATGAGCGCTCTATTTCTTTGAGTTTTGTCTTGTCATCTTTCGCGTCTATTGCTATCAGCGTGCCTTTTCCTTTGTGCAGTGCGCTTTCGACAGCTTCTGTTAGCCTGTGCCTATTTTCTTCATTTATTTTGACGTGGTCGATGACGACTTCCATCCAGTGTTTTTCGTATCGTTCGAGTTTTGGAGGCGTTTCATCTGTGCGGATTACTTGTCCGTCTATGCGCACTCGGGCGAATCCGTCTTTTTTTGCGTCTTCGAACAGTTTTTCGTGTGTTCCTTTCATTCCTCTGATGATTGGCGCGAGGATTAGCAGTTCTTTTCCCGCGTCCGACATTATGAGGTTGACTATGTTTTCCGCGCTTTGCGGTCGAAGCGAGCTATTGCATTCGGGGCAGTGCATTGTTCCAACTCTTGCGAACAGAAGGCGCAGGTAATCGTATATTTCTGTGACTGTTCCTACTGTCGAGCGTGGATTCTTTGAGGTTGTTTTCTGCTCAATGCTGATCGCCGGGCTTAGTCCTTCGATTGAATCGACATCGGGCTTATTCATAAGGCCCAAGAACTGGCGCGCGTATGCTGAAAGCGATTCAACATACCTTCGCTGTCCTTCTGCGTAGATTGTATCGAACGCGAGTGTGGATTTTCCGCTTCCTGAAAGTCCGGTGATTACGATGAATTTGTTGCGGGGCATCTCGACGCTGATATTTTTAAGATTGTGTTCTCGTGCTCCTCGAACTATCAGGTTGTCGTTCATTTCATTCACCTCTAAGTTCGCGCAGTTGGTCGCGGATTTGTATGGCTTTTTCGAAGTTGAGTTGTTCTGCTGCCGTTCGCATATCCGCTTCCAGCTGGACAAGCATTCTGTTGATGTCTGTTTTTGACATGTGTTTTGTTCCTTTGAGCTCGCGTGTTTTTTTCGCGACTGATTTTATTATTGTCTGTGGGGTTATGCCGTTCTTTTTGTTGAACTGTTCTTGTGCCATTCGCCTGCGTTTTGTTATCGCCATGGCGCTCTGCATTGATTCAGTCATGACGTCTGCATAGAGTATGACTCTTCCATTGACGTTGCGCGCGGCTCTTCCGATTGTTTGAATTAGGCTTCGTTCGTTTCGAAGGAATCCTTCTTTGTCAGCGTCAAGTATTGCGACAAGGGATACTTCAGGAATATCAAGTCCTTCTCGCAGTAGATTTATTCCGACAAGGACGTCGAATTCTTTGGCGCGAAGCGCACGTATGAGTTCTATGCGTTCGAGGCTGTCGATGTCGCTGTGCAGGTATCTTACTTTGATGTCTGCTTTCGCGAGATGATCGGTTAGGTCCTCAGCCATTCTTTTGGTTAGTGTTGTGACGATGACGCGTTCGTTCTTTGCTGTTGTTTTGTTTATTTCGCCGATTAGGTCCTTGACTTGTCCCGTTATTGGACGCACTTCCACGAGCGGGTCAAGAAGTCCTGTCGGCCTGATGATTAGTTCGACTATCTGGTTGGATTTTTGCAGTTCATATTCTGCTGGCGTCGCGCTGACAAAGAGTACATTCTTGAAGTATTGCTCGAACTCCTCAAATTTGAGTGGGCGGTTGTCAAACGCGCAGGGAAGGCGGAATCCAAAGTCCACGAGATTTTTCTTGCGTGAATAGTCTCCTTTGTACATTGCTTTTGATTGGGGTATTGTTTGATGGCTTTCATCGATTATTAGAAGGAAATCCTCTGGAAAGTAGTCGAGAAGCACGAACGGCGGCTCTCCTTGTTTTCTGCCATCGAAATGCCTCGAGTAGTTTTCGATTCCTGAGCAATAGCCAAGTTCATTTAGCATTTCAAGGTCGTATTTGACTCGCTTTGTGAGGCGCTGCCTTTCAAGTTCTGGCAGGTTGGGCGCCCAGTCTTCGAGCTCTGATTTGATTTCTTCTATTGCGCGTTGCTGTTTTTCTTCTGGAACAACGAATTGTTTGGCTGGGAAGATTCGAAGGTGTTCTAGTGAAGCGATGGTTTCGTTTGTGAGTGGGTGCAGTTCGCTTATCCTATCTATTGAGTCGCCGAAGAGTTCTACGCGAATTAACGTGTCGTCATACGCGGGATAGATGTCTATCGCATCGCCTCGTACTCTGAATTGCCCTGTGGTGGGCGCAGTATCGTTTCTTTCATATTGCGTGCGTACAAGGCTTGAGATCAGGTCTTGGCGTTTTAGCGTTGTTCCTTTTTTGAGTTCGATGGATAGTTCTTTGAAGTTGCCTGGGTCTCCAAGGCCGTAAATGCAGCTAATTGATGCGACTATTATGACGTCATCGCGTGAAAGAAGGCTTGATGTCGCTTTGAGTCTCATTTTTTCTATTTGCTCATTGACGCTCGAATCCTTTTCGATGTATGTGTCGGTCGTGGGCAGATAGCTTTCTGGTTGGTAGTAGTCGTAGTAGCTGATGAAGTATTCGACGCGATTCTCAGGAAAGAGGTCTTTGAGTTCTGCGTAAAGCTGTGCTGCTAGTGTTTTGTTGTGGGCAAGGACCAGTGTTGGCTTTTGAACCTTGTCGATAACATTTGCCATCACAAAAGTCTTTCCGCTTCCTGTGATTCCAAGCAGGGTTTGGCAGCTTCGCTGTTTGAATCCTTCAACAAGCTTTTTGATAGTTTCCGGCTGCCCTCCTGCGGGCGAGAATCGTGAGTGCAGTTTGAACCCCATATAGTATAACCGCTATGGATGATTTATAAAGATAATGGACGATTGTCCAGTGAGAGTGGAGTATTTACACCTGCTTTTGATGCTCTTTTCCCGCACTTTGAACAGTTCAATCAAAGAAAGTCGACAGTCATTTCTATGGCGTCAGCGGTAGGATATTCTTCTACTATTGCGAGTATTACTCCTATTTTTTTAAGCGCTAGCTTATGCTTTTTGACGAATTCTATTGGAAGTATGATGCGCAGTTTTTCGCTGTCTATTTCAATGGGAGTTTCCCATTTGGAGAGTACTGTTTTTCTGATAATCTCTAATTCGCGCAATAATTTTTGTTTATCCGCTTGCTTTATTTTCTCGCGGTATCCTGCTCCTGGGGCGAGCTGTTTCAAATATGCGCATCCCCTTAGAAGCAGGCCCTCTTCAGTCATTTCATCAAAATCGTACTTCGCATTCTTGGCGCGTATCTGTAACCTGTTTTTCATCTGCACGGAATCTTTTAGTTTTGCAGTGCAAAAGTGCGCGGCGAGTCCTTTGCTTTGCGCGTATTTCAATAGTTTTAATGCGAGTTCTTTGCTGCCTTTCACGCCGTAACTTATTGCGTCTTTCTGCTTCAAGTTTCTCTCATCGATTTTGTAATGGCTTGTTTGGGTGTCTGAGCGTTCTAGTTCGTTCAAATTGATGAAGTCAATCTTGCCTTTTGCGTAATCTATGAGTTCTTTCATCTCTTTTTCAAGGAAAGGTATGACTGGTATTTCTATTCCAATTTTCCATTTGAATTGTTTTGCGAGATTAAGCCTGTCCCACAAGGTTTTGTCTTCGATATTGGGGTGAAATCTTATTTCATCAAGTCCTGCGTCGTATAGTTTTTTGAGGCGTTCTTGTGTGACTAGTTTTAGTGGAGTGTATAGGTGTATGTGGAATTCTTTGCCGAATCGTTTTTTTAGAAGTTTGATATATTCAACGCACCGTTCTGTTAGAACGAGGGGGTCTCCGCCTGTTATTCCGGCTCCTGTCGCGTTAGTTAGCCGCGCTTCTTCGAATAATTCAACAGGATTTTTCGGGTCGCTGATTTTCCATTCGTTGGCAAAAGCGACATCTTCTCCGAATTTTTGTTCGCTTACAGGGCAGTACCAGCATCGCTGCGCGCAAAGCCCTGTGATGAAAAGTACTAGTTTTCGGCCGTTGACGCACTGGATGCATCCTTCTGATAAGTTTCCTGTGCACCATGAGTGGTATTGTGTCTTTACTACTGGGCTCATAATGCCTATTTACGGTGAAAATGTGCTTTTTAAATATTGTGTAATGTTTTTAACGAACGTTAAGTTTTTTTCTAGAACTATGAAGATAATACTGTGATTGAGATTGCCAATTCTGCGGGAGATGTGGTCAAATTTATATATGCTTGTCCTTCTTGGATCGTGGTGAAAGGAGCGATTTTACACGACACGTTCTCAACGATAGGTGGCGCTGAGAAATTGATGATATGCCTCGCTAAAGCAGTGGGTGCGGATATTATTACTGGGCAGGCGAGTGATGAGGTTGTCGCTGTTCTTGAGGCGCAGGGGGTAAATATTGTTCGTTTAGGAGAACCTATTAATGAGCCTATTTTACGCACCAGAGTTACAATCAAGCGCTTTAGCGAGTGCGATTTTCAGGGAAAATATGACTTTTTTATTTTCAGCGGCATACATTCTTTACACGCAGCAGATAAGCATAAGCCGTCTATTTGGTACTGCCATCATCCTGATAAAGGATTACATTATCCGGTGCAGAGTACCTTGTTCATTAAACTTAAGCAGGCAGTGTCAAAAAGAGCGCCGATATTGCGGCAAATGGCTGATGCATTTAGGATTATTCGAAATAGCAAATTGAAGGGTTTGCGTGAATTGATTAGGAATTTCAAGGCGTTGCGTTTTTTTAAGAATGTTGAAAGTGATAAATCATTTGTGAATTGCGTGACTGCGATTGTTGTGAACAGTAAATACACTGCGAACTCAGTGAAGGGCATTTTCGGCAGGGAATCGGTGGTTGTGTATCCTGGGATTGACACGCAAAAATACTCATGTAAAAACCCTCAAAATTTCTGGCTTAGTGTGAATAGGATAGAGCGGCATAAACGAATCATGATGCAAATAAAGGCATTCGCTGATTTGCCTGATGAACACTTGATCATCGTGGGTGCGAAAGGAGATGATGCATCGTTCAATGGTATTCTTGATAGGTTACCTGAAAATGTCACATATAAAGGCGCAGTGAGCGAAGAGGAACTTGCCGAGTTATATGCGGGATGCAGGGGTTTCATTACAACCGCGATAGACGAGGATTTCGGGATGACTGTGATAGAGGCTTTAGCTTCTGGGAAATACGTTATCGCACCTCAATCAGGAGGATATGTTGAAACTGTTCTTCCAAGTGTGGGAAAACTTGTGCCGCAGATGACTGCGAAGACTCTTGCTCAGGCGATTAAAGAAGATATTCCAACTGATTCTGCTTTAAGAATGGCGCGTGCGAAGGAATTTGATCTTTCGGTATTCGTGAATGGCATGAAAAAAGTTATTGAATGTATCCGAGCTCGCTAAGCCGTTTTTTTAATTTTTCACTCATTTGAACGATTCGGGGTGTTGAATCTTTAACGTCTCTTCTCTGCTGGTTTATTTTGCATAATTTCTCAAGAAGTTTCAGGTGGCTGCTTGCTTTCGCAGGGTCGTCATAGTAGATATTGGTCTCCTCTTTCGGATCGATTTTAAGATCGTAGAATTCATACGTCTTGAAAAGACCAAAAAGCCGAATCCAAAGAGAGCATAATCCTATTCTTTTGAGTATGAAATAAATTGCGTTTGCAAGAAGGTATGCCGGTCTATTTGAGAATTCCTTGATTTTTTGTATTTTTGAATACTGGGAGCCTTTGAAGGCTTTGTTTTTCAGCATAGCTTCGCCGTAATTCGTGTGTAGCGTCTCTATCAATTTATGGTGTCTTGTGCGTACGCACATTTTTTCAAAATGCGGATAATGGAATTCGCTAAAGATGGTGCGGTCTTGTGTTTCTTTGCCGGCCATTATTGGAAGGACGCTTTTTCCTTGCATTATCTGTGGAATATCTATTCCCAACGTTTCAAGTATGGTTGGTGTGACGTCGATAAGTCCGACAGGATTATCGATCTCTTTTTGTTCTGTTCCGGGTATTTTCAATAGCAAGGGGACGCGTAACAGTTCATCATAGAGCGTGTGCGAGTGCAAAGCCACACTTGAACGCTCGCCAAGTTCCTCTCCATGGTCTGCAAAGATGACGATGATGGTGTTTTCAGATAGGTCAATCTCATCCAAAAAAGTAAACAGGTGACCCAGAGCTGTATCCACAAGTTCTAAATTATCATCATAAAGAAGCAGGTATTTTCGCTTGTCTTCTTCAGATGCGGTCGGATTTTTTTTGAGGCGCTCATTCAATGCTGCCCTTTCTTTCTCTGCTTGTTCTGCATTATCGAATTGCGCGAGAAAACGCGGACCCATGAGTTTTAGGCGTTTATGTACGTCATAACCGTGCAGGAATAAGAAGAACTGCGTTGACTTATTATCTTTCACCCAGTCGATCGCAAGTTCGATATTATTTACCAAGCTTTTCCCTGTTTGGTACGTGTCAAAACCTCGGTCAAGTTTCCATGAGGGGTCGAGTTGCGCTCCTCCGTTGAAAGATGCGGTCGCATAACCTGCGTGTTGCAGTATTGACGCGATGGTCGGGATTGTTTTTGGCAGGGCTTTACCTGTTGATATTTCCGCCTCGTGCACTGAGGGGTATGTTGATGTGAATAGCGTCGAGTGTGATGGAAGTGTTGATGGCGCCTGTGTGAACGCGTTCCTGAATAGTGTGCTTTTTTTGCTGAACCGATCTATGTTCGGTGTCGTAGTATCAGGATAGCCATAACAGCTGAAATGATCGCGTCTTCCGCAATCAATAGATATGTATATCACGTTCTTAGGGGGAGTGTTCATAGGTAGTTTAACTCTTCAAGGCTTTTTTTCATTTCTCCTCGAAGTTCCACTGTTGTTTTTACTCCTCCGGTGAGTTCTTGTTGCAGCAGCTTGTTCTCTTCCATTTGCTTGCTTATCAACTCAAGAAGTCTGTTCACTATTCTTCGCTCATATTTTCCTAATCTGGCGACTATGAGGCGCGGTTTGTTTCTTTCTTCCGATCGCGCATCACAGAATGTTATAGTGTCAAATTCGGTGAATGATTTTGATTTTATGATGAGTAGTTTTGTCATGACTGCCAATCTACGCAATAAGCTCGGTTCTTTAGATGCGTGTTTTCTTATGGATCTATAGCGCAATATGAGCTTTCTCAAAAAAGTGCTTTCCCTTTCACAGATTAATTGCAAAAAGCTTGTTTTGATGCTGATTGCATATGAATTACGGTGCAGGTATTCTGTGAAAACAGGAAGGTCTATGCTTTTCGTTCCAAGGATTGTCGGCAGCAGATTCTCTCCTTGCATGATTATTTGTTCATTGATTCCCATGGCGGCCAGCACTGTCGGCATTATATCTATGAGCCGCACGTTCGTTCTGATTTTTTTAGGTTCTAATCCGGGTATCCGAAGTAGGAATGGGACTCTTATAAGTTCATCAAAAAGGTTCTTGTGGTGCGCGGCCATTCTTGATCGTTCGCCGAATTCTTCGCCATGATCTCCGAAGATTACTATGATTGTCTTATCGTATATACCTAACTCTTTTAGCTTGTCAAATATCGTGCCTATGTGCCGGTCAAAAAATACTATGCTGTCATCGTATAGTGCGCAGACTTCTGTTTTTGTGCCTTCACCAGTCAGGTCGTGGTCGCAATCGTTGATTTTGTCTATCACTCTTTGTTTATCGACTTTTAATTCATCAGAGAACAGGCCTGGTTTGTAGTGTGGGAAGTGCATATCCAATCCGTGGACGAATCCGAATGTCTTCTTGTCTTTGTTGGCTTCTATGAACTCTTTGTAAAATCCCGCTGTTTCTTTTATTGATTGTGTGGACGCATAATTAACGATGTCGAATCCTTTGAAGACATTCCATATCTCGCTTAATTGGGCGCCGCTGTGGAATGCTGCGGTTATGTGGCCTTGCCGTTTCAGGACTTCAGCTATCGTGGTGAGTTTTTCAGGCATGGGCGCAGAGAGTGTCACTTCTGCGCCATGGACGCCTTGATAGAGCGAGGTAAATACTGTTGTGTGTGAGGGTAATGTTGGCACGCTCGATGAAAACGATTTCTCAAATATTATGTTTTCTTCGCAGAATTTTGACAGTATTGGCGTGGTTTTCCTTGAATGTCCGTAGCAGCCAAGATGGTCCGCCCTGCACGTGTCCATCGATATGAATAGCACGTGGTCATATTTTTGTTGCATTGCAAGACGCCTCCCTGTAGGTTTTTAAGACTTTCGCTGTGTTTGCGTCCATTCGTATGGTGCCTTTATCGAGCCAGATTGTCCTTGCGCACATTTTCTCTACGAGCGCGAGCTCGTGGCTTATCATGATGACTGTTTTTCCCGAAGAAGCGTATTTTCTTATGGCTTTTGCGAATTTCGACCTGAATGCTTCATCTGATTCTGAAAGTACTTCATCGAGGAGAAGTATGTCCGGTTTGACGCTGAGCGATAAAGATAACATCAGTCTATCCCTCATTCCGCGCGAGTATTTTATCATCGGTGTATCCGCGAAATTTGATAATCCTGCTGTCTTGAACACCGCGCTTTTCGTTTTGCTGATCTGTTTTCGCGGCATTCCAAAAAGTCCGCAAAGAAAGCGGCGATTTGTATCTGCGCTCATTTCCTGTCTTCCGAGTTTAGTGTCGAACAATGATACTATTTTCCCTTTTGTCTTTATGTTGCCGCTGTCTGCTTTCAGGATTCCTGCGATTATGCTAAGGAGAGTCGATTTGCCGCTCCCGTTCGGACCTATTATGCCAACGCATTCTCCTTGTTGTATGCGCAAACTAACACCGTTCAACGCTTGTACATGCTCTATTTTTGGAAATCCATCGAATAATATTTTAAAGAATTGCCTTCTTTTTTTTCTCATCAACTCTATTGGGTATTTTTTGAATACATTTGTTGCTTCTATTACTTGTTTCATATGAGCTCCGGAAAACGAACTTTGAGTTTATTGAATACCAGGTATCCCGCTATAAATATCAATATCGAATTGATAGTCATTGAGAATACCAGCGATGGTGTAGGGAACGTATTATTGATGAGCAGCTCTCTTGTGGTGTAAATGAATTGGAATTGCGTGTTAAATCGTATGTTGAACAAGAACAATTTCGATCCTTCATTTGCCATGTAGAATATGGGCGTTCCAAGCCACCAGAGGCGCGATATGTAAACCCATGCTTGCTGCACATCGCTCACATATACTACTACTGATGATAATATCAAAGAAACTCCGAGCGCGAATAATAATTGGATGAATAGTATTGGCAAAATGAATATCATGTTCACAATGCTCATCTTAAGATATATCATTGTGCACGCGAGCAACACCAGTTCAAATAGGTGGCTTATTAAGGCGGCCAACACTGATGCCATTATGACTATTTCCCGCGGAAAATTTATTGATTTTATGAGCGCGTGGTTTTCAAACACTGCGCCGATTGATTTGCCTACGGCAGATTGGAAAAAATTCCACTGCACTATGCCGATTAATAGGTATGCCTCGTAATTCTCTATGTCTGCGCCGAATCTTGTTGAGAATATCAAATAAAGCAATGCGAATGTCAGTATGGGGTTTATAAAATACCATGCGAAGCCTAAGAAGCTCCCCTGATATTTCGTAAGGAACTCCATCTTAGTGAAGACTACCAGTAAGTTCAGATATTCTTTCAATCGTGGAAGAAATTTCATTGCTATTCCAACTGTGCATCGATTAGTGTTTTGAAGAAGTCTGTGAGTTTCGGATTTTTGAATTGAACGTCGAAATTAGTTGACCAGAAGCCGTATGTTGTATGATCGCCGAATCTTCCGCGCGCGAACATGCCGTGGTCTGATATTATGAGCAATTTCCCCCTGAATTTTGCTTTGACTTTGGCCGCGATTTCATCTAAATCTTGGTATATCATTCTCATTTTGGGCGTTATGCCAAAGCTCAAATGCCCTATGACATCAGACACGCTAAAATATGCCATGATGACGTCATGTTCTCCTGTTTCAAGCGCCTTGAAAAATTGTTCCTTGATTTTTTGATGGTGTGCGAATACGTGTTTGTCATATTCTTCTATGGTGATATTCTTGCCTTCAAGGAAATCTTTCATATTTTGTCGTTCACGATCATGCTGTTCGTTAATGTATGTGAATCCGGGAACATCTAGTGCGAGTGGATTTTTGGCGTTCGCAAAGAAGGTCTGCGCGATAGGCATTTTTGCGTGCCAAAAATTCGTCAGCGCGGTGAGTTCTTTTTCTTTGCTTTTTCCTGCGATAAACGAGGACCATAATATGACGCTTCGCGGAAGCTCAAATTCCGAAATATCTGTTTTCCCGAAATGGTCTTGCATGAGGTTTTTATAGCCGAATTTTGTGACAAGGTCGTATTCAAGTCCGTCCATTCCGAGAATAATGAGTTTTGTCATGCTTTGTCTTGTTTTGAGACTACTATGCCGCCTCCTGCGGCTTCCCCATTCAGTTCAAGGACAAATCTGCCGAGTTCTTCGACTTCATTGAAATCCTCTATCACTATTGGTTTTTCAGGTATGAGTACGAATCTGCCTATTTCTGTGGGGCAAAGCTGTGTCGCATCGTGTTCTATCACTTCAAATGTCGATGAATCGATTCGTTCAAGTTGTTCAACGCGGCAGGATGCTTCTTGCGTCGCGAGTTTTATTGTGATTTTATCTTTTTTCTCGAAGTTTTTGCTGGAGAACCAGAATACATTTGATTCTATTTTTTGTGCGATAATTGGCGGCTGTTCCACTGCGCACGCTATTTCTCCTCGTTCTATGAATAATGGGTCGGATATTGTGATTCCGATGCATTCTCCCGCTTCTGCCTCTTTTTTCCCTTCGTTTCCAAAGACTTCTATTGTTTTGACAACTGTTTGTTTATTTGATGGAAGGAATGTGATTTTTTGTCCTGATTTCAGAACTCCTGCTTCCACCCTGCCAACCAGGATTCTTTTTTCACCGACTTTGTACACGTCTTGTACTGAGTATCGAAGCGGCTTGTTTGTTGGTTTTTCTTTGATGGTGAACTGGTCAAGCGCCTCTAAAAATGTCAAACCAGAATACCACTGCATCCGTGTTGACGGGTTCGCACAATTGTCTCCATCTTTTGCGACTATGGGAATGATGTGTGCGGGAGTCATATCTAGTGTTTTGAAGAATGTTTCAGTTTGTGCTTTTAGTTGATCAAAGCGTTCTTTTGAGAATTCGACAAGGTCCATCTTGTTGAGCAGCACAACCACTTGTTTTATGCCTAACAATGCGATTATGGATGCGTGGCGTCTTGTCTGTTCCTGCACGCCCTCTTTTGCATCCACTATTAGCGCGGCTGCTTCTGCTTGGGATGCTCCGGTCATCATATTTTTCAGGAATTCTTTGTGCCCCGGTGCATCGATTATGGTGTAATCTCTGTTTTGCGTCTTGAACTTGATTTGGGTAGTATCTATCGTGACGTTTTGCTCGCGCTCTTCCTGAAGATGATCAGTTATGAATGAGAATTCGAGTTCTCGTCCAAGAGCATTGCATGCTGCTTTGAGTTCTTCTACACGGTCAGTCGGGAGCGCGTTGGTGTCATAGAGCAGTCTTCCTATTAGTGTTGATTTTCCATGGTCCACGTGGCCGACAATGACAAAATTAAGAGTGTTCATTTTCGCGCCCAGCCGATGTTATTCCATACTCGCTCGTGGCAGTAGTATATTATGGGTTTGAGCGCGAGTTCAGCCGCGCTGGCGGTCATGCTCAGGCTCATGCTTCCTGTGACTGCGTAGACTGAAATGAGGGTGAATCCTGTGCCGGTTATTCTCCAAGTGGCAGTTTTGAGTAATGTTCGTTTGTGATGTTCCATTTTACATATACCCGAGGCTTCTGAGTTTTTGCATTGCGTACGCGGTTTCTTTATCTTGTGATCTGCCTGCGCGTTCTGCGGTTTTTGTGGTTTTAAGCTCTGCGATGATTGCATCGACGGTGGTGGCGGTAGAATCAATCGGTTTAGTTATGGGCATACAGCCAAGGCTGCGGTATCGTTTGCCATTTTTCGCGAAGTAGAGTTCGTTGATTGGGATGTTTTCCCGTTTGATGTATTCCCAGATGTCAAGTTCTGTCCAATGCAGCAACGGGTGGATTCGCATATGATCGCTTGATTCTGCGGATGAATTGTATTGGTCCCAAAGTTCAGTCGGCTGATTTTTGTAGTTCCATGTGAAGTTCTCGCTTCGTGGAGAGAAGACCCGTTCTTTCGCGCGGATTCCGTGCTCGTCTCGTCTGATGCCTACAAGTATGGCTTTGAATTTTTTTTGCGCGATTAACTGTTTTAGCGCTTTTGTCTTTAACTCATCACAGCAGGTGATCGCGTCGTGCGTGGCATAGCCGATTCCCCGGTCTAGCGCTTCTTGGTTCTTCGAGATGATTAGGTTGAGCTTCCATTCTTTTGCCCAGTGATCTCTGAACGTGTACATTTCAGGGAATTTGAAGGTCGTATCGATGTGGATTACTGGAAAGGGGAGATTGCCAAAGAACGCTTTTCGGCAGAGCCAAAGCAGAGTGGTCGAATCTTTTCCGATGGACCAAAGAAGTCCTAGTTGATGGAACTGTTTGTATGCTTCGCGTATGATGTGTATGCTTTTATTTTCGAGTATGTCAAGATGATCCATGGTTATTTGCTGTCTGGTTTATTTTCAGTATGAACCGTGAAGCTTCAGGTGCTTTTTATTCCTTTCGTCTGATCAGATTCTGCAGGGCAGGTTATTTATAAATCACTGGTGTTTAGTCGGACGATTCGCACTGTTCAAATATGCGGCCAAATAGCGATTAATGCTATTATCAGTTCAAACCCTAATAGTGCAAAGCACGCTTCCCATTCGTAGGCTTTGCCTTTTATCTCGCGCAGAAATGATATTGCGACATGGTTTAGCGAATACCATTTCGCGTACTGATTCTTGATGCTTCCGTCTGGAAGAGGTACTGCGAGGCTTTCTTTCTTGAATCTGCCTCTTGCCTTGAGCATAAGTTCGATGAAGTAGGGTGTGAATAAAAGAAGAGCTGTTCGCTCTGCATCAGCCAGGATGGCGACAATCGCTATGATTGCCCCGATAGAATAAGTGAATCCGTTTCCGGGCAGTATGCGCGCGGGGTATTTGTTGTAGTAGAAGAACGGTGCGATGGCGAACACCGCGCAGTATGCTATTACTGCCGCTGCGTATTCTGTCATCGCGAGCGAATAATAACCTAGTGCTGAGAGTATGATAAGGCCCATTCCTGCTTCAAGTCCATTGAGGCCCGCGAGCATATTGAAACCGTTGGCTGCTCCTGTTATCGCGAGAGGAACGATTGCGAAGGGGTACGCATTGCCCAGTTGGATTTTTCCCAATATTGGGAGAGTCATTACGTTGCGTCCGGCGTTGATTACGGAAATTGGAAGGGCAGCTACTATGCTTAGTAATGGTTTTTGAATCTGGGTGAGCCCTATTTTCTCTCCAAGCAAGTCATCCACGACTCCGATGACTAGGGCGATTAGAAGGCTCGCGATCGCAGCTAGGAGCACCGTAGTATTCGCTGACTCGTTGAACAGAAAGGTCTGGATGGCGATATATCCTAGGATACCGACCACTGCGCTGAATACTACGCCAAGTCCTGCAAGAAATGGTATTTTCCTGTTTGGAAGTTTCTGGACATCAGTTACCAGAAGCCCGTGCTGTTTTGAACGTTCAATCCATCTTGGAATGACGAACGCGCTCAATAAAAAACTGATTACTGCCGCGAAAAAGAGGGGAGGTATGAACATAAAATGTGCGGAATCGCGTTCGCTTTAAATCTTTATTGCATAAAATCGTCTTGAAAGGAAGATGAATCCGCAAAGTTCAAGGATTATTTTGCTGATGACTGCGCCCATGATTCCAAGCCAGGAGACGAGCAAAATGAGCAGTACGAAGTTGAACGCGCCTTTGGCGAACTGAAATTTATAAAGGAGCGCCAGGTTTTTGCGGGTCTGGAAATAAGTGATTAGAATCATTGATGGCAGTGAAAATGCGAGGGCTGTCAAGGAGAGCTGGGCCAGCGGTATTGATGACGTATATTGGTCCGAGAAGAGAAGAGGAATTGCATAGGGGAGTACTAGTGCGATGAGCGCGAGGGTGGCCGCGATGGAAAAAGCATAGGCGAATAATAGGTGTTTTATGCGCGTTTCGTGGTGGGCTTGGATGCGTGCGAGCTTTGGCAGAACCAGTGTGCTCAGCAATTTTCCTCCGTATGTGAGGTATAGTGAGATTGATATCGCGATTGTGTAAATGGCAAGCGCTTCAAAGCCAAGAAATGCAGTGATGATGTATCGGTCTATGTGCGGAGTTGTAAATTGGATGGCACTCATAAGGGTTAAACTTTTTCCAAGCGAAACCGTTGATGGGTCTGATTCTTCGGATCTGATATTTCGCGCTACGTTCAGGTATAGTGCCATCATTATGGTGGCTCCCGCGATCATCATGGAGAGAAGCATGATTGTGAGCGAATGAGTGATTAGAAATGCGCTGATTAATGCGATGGCATTCACCGAGTAGAACAAGGTCTCGCAAAAGGAAGCCATCTTGAAATTGCCCGTTCCGCGATAGTATCCTTGAATGCTGTTGAAACTTGTGTAAATCGGAAACAGCGGGGCTGCCACGATTAGCGCTTGAGCGAATGGTTGGGGTTTTATGAACGTGAAGAATGCGCCGAGCGCAAGAAGGGATATGCTTCCAATGAGGCTCGACTTAAGTTTTGCTTTTGTTCCGAGTATAAGCGATGCGGTTTTTTTATTCGCGACTGCCTGTGTGATAGCAGTTTCCATTCCGGGAAGGGCCGCAAGGGTAAGGGTTGCGATGATGCTTAGAACGAATTGGAACTGGCCGAAAAATTCGACGCTTGAGCCGCGCGCGAGGATTGAGGATTGTGCAAGGCGTATTAGTGCTATTATCACGTATGAGCTGCCAAGCCAAAACGCTCCTTTGGCGAAATAGGATAAATCCAGCGCTTTGATGTTCTGTGCTACTATTTTTCCGTTTAAAATCGCGCGCTTGAGTGCGGTTCGCATAACGGGGTGATGTGCGGTATGTTTATTAATAAGTGCGCTTTTCGCGAGGATATGTTCGGGATGGGCTTTTTGGTATTCTGTGTTATTTTCTCAGCGGTCGGGCTCTTTTTATTGCTTAATAAAGAGCCTCTTCGGAGATGGTTTCTGGGTGTGTTTCTTCTTTCAATTGTGCTAAAGATTATCGTCATATTACTGGTGAACGTTTGGTTATTTGGAAATGTGTTCGAGCATCCCGATAGTGGATTCTATATGGTTGAGTCCCAGAAACTAGCAGATGAAGGATTCTTAACAAAGGATATTTTTGTTGAAAAACCGACTCCTGAGAAGCTTCTGACTTTTTTTTTCGCGATTTTTGGACGGCACGTGGCGTTCGTCGAGTTGTTTAACGTCATTCTTTCCTCATTTGGATTGTTGTTCTTATCGCTTTGCGCGTATCGTTTATTTGGTGCGGCTGCTTCTCGCATTTGCAGTCTTTTGATTTTAATAGATCCCGCATTGAATTATTGGGCGGTTCAGCTTTTAAAAGAGGCTATTACTGTGTTCTTGGTTGGTTTTTTGATGTATGTTTTCATTTCAAAAAATCGATGGTATGACATATTTTTATTTGCAGCGGGCTTTTTTATGATGCATACTTTTTATCGCAGCTATTTCGCGTTCATATTGCTTCTTGCGATGATGGCAGTTTCTATATTTGATGTCGCGTGGAGGCGAATTTTGACGTTCGCGGCGATAGCAGTGGTGTTTATTTTGGTTTCGATATCGCCCACTTTGAGTATATTTGATGTGTCGGTTGATTCGCAATCAGGTGAAACCGATTTCGCACAAACTGCATTTTCAGAGCAGGCTGTAGAATCGAGTGCGTTTATCGCGTTAAAAAGTAGTCCGTCAAGGGTTGCAAGAATAATAACTTCCGTGCGGCAAAGCAATATGGCGAGTCATCATGCGTTTTTTGATGATAGTGCTGTCTTTGTCGAGTTCAAATCAGGTCTTGATGTGGTGAAGTTTTTTCCTTTGGCGATGGCATATGGATTTTTCCTGCCGTTTCCATGGGGTGCAAAAAGTTTGTATGAACTGCTTTATTCAGTGTCCATTCTGTGGTGGTATGCGCTCATTCCATTTGTGTTGATTGGGTTATTTCTGTCGCGCAGGGTTAAGCAATCGTACGTTTTGAGCGGGTACGCTCTGGGAATGTTTCTATTTCTTTCGTATTTTGTAGTGACTATCGCTCCATTTGTCAGGTGGCGACTTACCGCGCTGCTCGCGCTCTATCCGTTTGCTTCTTTTGCTCTTGACCGCTTGACCAGTATGCCTCGATTGGACAGCAAATCGGTATCGATACTTGGAACAAGGGGGATTCCTGCGAAATATGGTGGATTTGAGACATTTGTAGAGCGGCTCGGGATTGGGCTTTTGAAAAAGGGATTCAAGGTAAGTGTTTGTTGTCCGAAAGGAGAGTTCACTAAAAAAGTCTATCGGGGGATTAGGAGAGTTGTTGTTCGAGATTACAGTTATTATCTTGGCGCGGCAGGAACGCTTTTATATGACTTGCATTGTCTTGTGCGGGCGAGCTTTGATGATAGCAGATTTGTGTATGTGCTTGGCTATTCAAGCAGCATATTCTGCGTCGTTCCAAGGATGCTCGGCAAGACTGTTCTGATAAATATGGATGGATTGGAATGGAAACGGTCTAAATGGGGCGCATTTGCCCGTCTTTATTTGCGTTTCTCCGAGTGGTTCGCCACAAAGGTCGCGGCTATGGTAGTTGTGGATTCAAAAGTTCTCGTTGATTATTACGACACCACATACGGTGTCGATGCAAAATACGCAGCGTATGGCGCGGATGTGTGTCGAACAGCAGACAAAAGTTTTCTTGAAGGGATAAAAGTTCGTGCAAATAATTATTATCTGGTCATAGCGCGTCTTGAGCCTGAAAATAACGTTGATTTAATAATAACTGGTTTCTTGAATTCGAAAAGCGGAAAAGACTTGATAATTGTGGGTCCTGCCAATACTCCGTATGGAAAATCACTAAGAAAAAGTTTTGAATGTGCGAGTGTGCGATTCATGGGGGGCATATTTGACGATAGGATTACTGACGCGCTGAGGTTTTATTCGTTTGCATATTTCCACGGTCATAGTGTCGGAGGGACGAATCCATCGTTGCTTTCGGCAGCCGGCGCTGGGTGCACTATTATAGCTCACGAGAATTTATTCAATAGGGAAGTGCTTGGAAAATCAGGTAGTTATTTTAAGTCAAGTGAAGATGTGGCGCAAGGCATAACCATTCTTGAGGCTCGCGCAGGCAAGGCAGTGCAAAATGAGGCTGCGCGCCTGATGGTGTCTAAGAGGTATGATTGGGATCAATGCGCTCAGTTGCATGTTGAGCTGTTTAGGCTGGCTTGGAGGAAAAATGGTTGAGGTTTCTTCAATGTGCCCTTCTTGCGAGTTGGAAGCTCCTTGCGTTTTTGTTGAGCGTTGGATGGATTTTACGCTTTTCAAGTGCGTTAGGTGCGATCTTGTGTTTTCAAGTCCATCTGTGATAGACCCTGTTTTTTATGAGAGTCATCCTGACTACGCTCAGTTGGAGCGTGATGTTCCTCTTGCATGGTATCACAAAGTTTTTTGCGGGAAACGTTTCAATGGCAAAAAAACGCTTCTTGATGTAGGGTGTGCCACTGGGAATTTTCTGAATAAGTGCAGGGGCAGATACTCGGTCGAAGGTATGGATTTCAATCGTTCTCTGATTGAATATGGGAAGAGGGAGTATGGATTGATGCTTTCTGCGGCAAGCCCGCAGGAATACTGCTTGAAAAAACGCGGGTGTTTTGACATTATAACTTGTTTTGAGACTCTTGAGCATCAGTCTGATCCTGCTGGTTTCTTGCGCGGCATTTCCTTGATGTTGGAGCGTGACGGTGTGCTGGTTCTTACTGTTCCGAATCGTCCTATTTCATCTCGGCTTCTTCCAAAGGAGATGGATAGTCCGCCTCATCACTTTTTGAGGTGGAATGCTCGCTCATTGAGGCAATTTTTGAGGCGCAATGGGTTTTCTGCGAAGATACAAACTCATCATTTTGGCAATTGGGTTTTCACGTTTGAACGGATTGTGGCTCTTGCTCTTCCAAGCGCAAGAAACTCATATAGGTCAGTTGATGTTAGAGGATTTAGTTTGAAGCGCTTGATTTTAAGGGCGTGCCGTCGACTTTTTATTGTTCCTGCGCTATTGACCTATCCGATTTTTTGGCTGTTTCCAACGGGAGGCATACAGCTCTTTGTGATCGCGCGTAGGGTGAAAGAATGACTCAGTCCTTGCCTGAAAAGCACGCTCATCAATCAGTGGGTCAATATCTTAACATGGGCGAGTTTTTCGAAAAGCAAAAAAAAGCTGAGGAGGTAAAAGATGAGCCGGTTCAAAAAGAGCGCGAGCCGTTTTTCGAGCCTGCGCTTTGGATGCTTATTTTGATTCCGCTTATCGTGTGCGCTTTGATACTATCTTCGACTGCCTCTTTGAGCGTGATGGATGGGATTTTTGAAAAGCAGATAGAGGGCGCGGTTTCAAATGAGGTCACGCGTCAGATTCAAGCGCAGTATCCTCAGTTGCTCGGGGGCGAGATTTCCGCTATTGCGGGGCCAAAGATAAAAGAGACTCTTGCTAAGCTAAAGCAAAGCGGCGCACTTCAATCAGCGATTGAGGAAAACAAGGCTAAGTTCAAGGCAAAAGAGGGGCATCCATATCTTTTGGAGTATGATGCGTACTATTTTCTTCGATACGCAAGGAACGTGTTGGAACGAGGGCATCAGGGCGATACGCTAAAGGATGAAGTTCCATTCGACTCCTTGCGTCGAAAACCGCAGGGTGTGGGAGCTGAGTTCACATTGTTGCCGTTCATCGAGGCGTATTTCTTTAAAGTTTGGAACGTCTTCGATTCAGATTCGTCATTGATGGAGTCTGCATTTTATCTTCCTGTCTTTTTAGGAATGATATCTGTTGTGCTGGTATTTATTATCGCGTTTCTTGGGTTCCAAGATAGGATTGTGGCTTTCCTTGCGTCTTTGTTGTTCGCGATGCACCCTTTTTTTTTTCGTCAGAATATGGCTGGTTTTACCGATACTACTATAGTGATAATGCCTCTGTCTTTAATTTTCTTTCTTGGAGTGGTTTTGTTTATGCGAAAAGGCGTGCTTCAAAAGGTGGCCGCAGTCGTGATTGCTTGCCTTGCTCTTGTTGGTCTGCGTTTTAGCTGGGGAGGCTGGTATTTTGTGCTGGGTGTTTTGGCAGCATTTTTTTTGGCGTACTCCGCGTTTTCAGTTTGGTGCGCGCCTGATAGAGAGTCTAAGATAACTCGCGCGTCTTTAGCTGCCCTGTTGGGCGTGGCCTCGCTGGCGTTTTTATGGTGGTTCGGATATGTTGGAAAGGTTCTAAGGAAGTTTCAGTTTACGAACAAGATGCCTGGAATCCACGAGACGGTTATGGAGTTGATGGCTCCAAGCGTATCGGTGTGGGTGGAAAATTTCGGTGGGTTGGTGTTTGTAGGGTTTGTTTTTGCCGCGCTTGTGATGTTATGCGCGCGGCTCGTTCGTCGTACTTTGATGCCGGCTGAGCTTTTCTTCCTATCGTGGATGGCTGTTCTTTTCTTGCCGACTCTGCAGGGGAACCGTTTTATGTTTTTCCTCGCTCCGCCTGCGTGCATATTGGCAGGGTTTTCTTTCGCGAAATTGGCTCGTTGGACTGCTGACTTTTTCTCCAGTTTGGACATAAATTCCCGGCGTGTTGTTTGTGTCGTGGTTCTTTTGGCGCTCTCTTCAACAGTTGGTGTTTCAATGATTGATACTGATACTGTGCCTTTGCCTAGGATGAATGATGCGATAGCAAAAACAGGGGAGTGGTTTCAGGCCAACACGTCCAGGGCTAGCATAATTAATACGTGGTGGGATTTTGGTTATGTTTGGCAATACGCATCGAGGCGAGGCACAGTTCTTGATGCTGGTCCTACTGATGTGGCTCATTGGATGTCAAGGGCGCTTCTGTCCGATAACGAATCTTTCGCGATGAATGTGTTTCGGATGATTGACTGCGCAGGTCATGATGGATTGCAGGTGTTAGAATCCCGGTTAGGGCTTTCTGCGGGGTACGTTATTGAGGAAGTTCTTCGTAGTGATGAAGAAACCGCAAAAAAAATCTTGGATGAGCGCGCGGCTGGTGATCTGCTTAATCTCACGCATTGCGCTCCCCCTGAAGCGTATTTTTTGATGAATAGGGATATCCTTGATGTGATTCCGTCAATCTCAACAATATCGAAGTGGAACGAGACTTTAGGCATCGTGCGTGAGTTGGTGCTGAAGATTCCGCAGGAACAAGCGATATCGCGAATCAGTGAAGAGTTGGGTTTGTCCCAATCTGGCGCTGAGCAGTTGTACGAGGACGCGTTTGCGCAGGAGATAGCGCCGCCTGACGGATATGTGTCTCCTTTGAGGATGTGCAGGCCTGTGAATGAGGCTGATTTAATGTGCGGGGATTTCTTGGTCGATTCAGAAAAAGTGGGTGCGGTGAAGGGAAAGACCCATCCAAGACGGGTAGTGATTATTATGAATGAGACTAGATATGAACGATTGTATGATGATGCTCCTTCAGAGCATTCATTGATTGTCTTTGAGGACGAGGGCGTCTTCAAGTCGATGATAGTGTCCGAGGAATATGTGAACAGTATGATTGTCGGATTCTATGTGGGGGGCGCGTTCGATGGTTTCTCTCTTGCCCACGAGGAATTCGATCCTGAGCGGATACTCGTGTGGAGAATAGAATGGGAGCGTTCGCCAGAATCAAATTCGCGCTCTAATTTTTCTAGTATGAAATCAAATAGTTCGATAAATAGCAAGAATATCGCGGGTCATTCTTGAGGCGCTATATTTTGACGCGTTTTTCTTTGCTTCCTTTCCAAGAGCTATTCTTAGCAAGGGGTCGCGGTCAAGAGTATTCATTGCGTCTGATAGCTGTTTTGGGTTTTCAGGTTCAACTGTGAGTCCGGTTTTACCGTGAATGTTGATCTCATCGGTTCCTGTTCCAAGTCTTGTGCTGATGACTGGCTTTGCGCGCATCATCGCTTCTAGTTGTACTATTCCAAAACCTTCAGCTCGATTTATAGAGGGGAGGATAAAAACGTCGCACGCTTCATAAAATGATGGCAGCTGCTCATCAGTCACGTTTTGCGCAAAAACAATCTTATCGCTGAGTTTGAGAGAGCGCACAAGATCGGCTAGCTCTTTTTTGAGGGGGCCATCTCCGACAATTATGAGCGTTCCATCGGTGCTTCCCATAGCTTCTATCAGGTAGCGAACTCCCTTATAGTGGACTAGTCTTCCGACGAAAAGATAAATTGGGCCCTTTGAGCGAGAACGTATTTCTTTGACCAATTGAGTATCTGATATGGCTAAAGGAGTTATCCCGTACGGTATTAGTGTGATTTTTGAGTGGAATCGCCTTAGTTGGTCGGATGTTTGAGAATATTGTTTTGATGCGGATATTATTGCGTTAGCGCGTCGAAGCAGAATTCTTTGGAAGGGCAAATACAACGACGCTCCGCGTTTGCCTATGATGTCTGAATGGTATGATGCGACGAGTTTTTTTGGTTTTGCTATGAGTGCGCAAAGTTCAACCCATGGGTTTGGCATGTGTACATGTACAATATCAAATTTATTTCGATTGGTTAATAGAGTCCATAGGAGAGCAGGTGAGAAGGGTGGTGTTTTGAACAGGCTCTTGAAGATTTTTACGTTCACTCCTTTTGTGTTTTCCTTCACCTGTCCGAACGCGTAGCATGTGACGTCATGTCCTTGTGAGCTGAGCTCTTCACATAGTGTTGAGATGTGGGTTTCCATGCCTCCTTTTGTTGGAGGGTAGTATTTGGCGAGGTGTAGTATGCGCATGGTTTCATCGAACCTGATTTGAATTTTTAAGGCCTTTTATCATTCCGTAGCGTACGCTGTTTTCTGCGTGGTGCATGAAAAAGTGAGCTGACTGCTTTTTGAGTTTGAGGAGTCTTGATGCCATGATTCCTATTCTGGAAAGATATACGAGTGAAAGTGTGGCAGCGAGGAAAATGGGCCGCAGGCGGGTGAGGTATGGGAGCAGTTTGACAAAGCGGGGGTTAGGAAAATATTTTCTAATGAATTCTGGTCCGTGGATGATGAGCATGCGTGTGCGGTCTATTCCCTGCCAGTGGACGATTTTCGAGTAATTGGAGAGGCGGTTGTCGTTGAAATGCCAAACTAAGTTGGTTGGTGTGCGCAGTATTGAAAGTCCAAGTTCGCAGCCTCTGGCTCCCAGCTCGAATTCGCACATATTCGGCAAGCGCACGTCCATTCCGTTGAGTTTTTCATAACAGGTGCGGGTGATGGCTGAGTTGTGGCAGTCAAAATAGGACCATTTGACTTTTTGTTTCTCGATTCTTCTGCATACTTCATTGAAGAATTCGTCCTGCGCATGACCTACGGGAGAATCAGTAGGCACTGTTTTGAAGGTTCCTGCCGCGAGGTCGAATCCTTCTTTCTTGAACAGATTCACGTAGTTCGCTATCCAGTTTTTGTGAGCATAGCAGTGGCTTTCTATGAGGCAGAATAGTTCTCCTTTCGCTTGTTTTGCTGCAAGATTGAAGAGTTCTGCGCGGTTCTTGGATGGGTCTTTCAATATTTTCAATTGAGGGAACTGTTCTTGCAATTGAGCTATTAACGCTCGATCTTCCGCGCAAAAAGTGCCCATATCGGGTACGA
Source organism: Candidatus Woesearchaeota archaeon (assembly GCA_018302815.1). Lineage (GTDB taxonomy): Archaea > Nanobdellota > Nanobdellia > Woesearchaeales > ARS49 > JAGVZE01. The sequence continues at coordinate 23,288 of JAGVZE010000010.1, read as the reverse complement.
TGATTTCATATAGTTCTTCGGGGTAGTTTTGCGTGCAGAGCGCGTGCAGTGTGAATAATATCATTCCTTGGTTGTCCATTTCGGATACGAGTATTGTGACTTTCATCGAGCCACCTTTGAATATACGTCAATCGTTTTCTTCACGTAATTATCTATTGTGAAGAGGCGGGCGCGTTCGATTCCTTTTCGAGAGAGTTTTTTTTGCATGACTGGTTCAAGCGCTGCGCTCATAGCATCAGCAATTGACTCAGGAGAGTGCGGATCCGCAAGGAGTGCGCTATCCGCCGCGATTTCCGCAAGGGAGGACGCGGTGGACGTCACGACAGGAACTCCGTACTGCATCGCTTCGAGAACCGGAAGGCCGAATCCTTCATAGAATGAGGGCCAAACAAAGAGTGCTGCGGTTTGGTAGAGTCTTCGTTTTTCATCTTCATCGACATACCCTTTGAATATCACTTCGTTTTCAAGGCCTGATTGCCTGACGAGTTTGAAAATGTGCTCGTAATTCCAGCCCATGCCTCCTGCGATTACAAGTTTATGTGTGATTCCTTGTTTTCTAAGAAGTGAGTACGCTTTGATTATTCCATCGACATTCTTTCGTGGTTCAAGAGTGCCAAGGTATAAAATGAATTCTTGCGGAGTGCGCACTACGTTTTTCTTTTCAGGCAGCGCCAGTGGTACTACGTGGATTTTCTGTTCATCCAACCGGTAATGTGTGATGAGGTCCGTTTTGGTTGTTTCGCTGCTCGCAAGTATTGCGTCCATTTTGCGAATAAATCCAGGGAGTATGTGTTTAAAATAGAAACTTCTTTTTGTGTTATGAAATTCAGGGTGAAATGCAGGGATTATATCGTGCACTGTCATGACAACAGGTATGCTTGGCATTTTCACGAAGGGCACGTGAGGGTGCGGAAGGTGGAGCAAGTCTACTTTGTTAAAACAGTTCATTCTGAAAAAAGAGGCGAGTTGGTTGTACGCCGGAATTGGCAGAGATCGTCTGAATAAGTGGTGTTTTACATTTGTAAATAGTGGATGTGTCTTGTTTTTTGTGTGGAAGCACGTTACTTTGTTTGTTTTAGAGATTTCTTCAACCAGCCTGTGAGCCATCACTTCTACTCCCGTGTACCGTTTAGTGAGACATTCAGTATAGATGCCTACGTGCATGATTGAAAGAACCGGTGGAGGGTATAAAAAGTAATCGCAACTAGCAAAGGTTTAAGAACTGGAAGGTCTTTCTGATATTTGTGAAAAGAGGGCAGACGTCAACGTTTATATTTGGTATTGTTCTAATTGTTGCTATTTCCGCGTTAGTTCTTTTAACAGTCAACAAGGGTCTTGCAGCATATGGTGTGAGTGAAGTCTACGGTGGCGGTATAGCTCAAACAACTGCTTTGCCAAGGTATATGCCTGGCGGCCCTTCGCCTCAGGTTCCTTCCGGACCTATGCAGACAATCGGCTCTCGAACGCCCATAATGATTTTTTTTAAGGGAGAATTTAGAACAATCCGCGAGATGAGCGTTTGTTGGAATGATTTGTCATTCAAGATTCCAGCGCCTCAGGACGCGTTCAGCTGTTATTCTGTTCCAACTACGAGCCCTGCAGAGGAAGTCACTGGCTTTTTCTGGCCTTCAAGTTCAGCTGCTGCAAAGCCGTTCTATCAGATTGGCGGCGATGTGTACTGCTATGAGCGAACTCCTTACAACCGAACTCAGCTTTTGGAACGAATTTACGAGATGGGTAGGGAAAAGGGCTGGTCTCTTGGCAAGATGAATGGAGAAGATGTAGTTCTGTGCCAGAAGGGCGAGTTTGTTTTCCCGCAGGGAATGAATAGTTAGATTTGTAAGTTCAGCGAATATATGACTTCTTTTGTTGATGGTTTCATCTGGGCAATTTATTTATTTTGTGTGAATTCTATTGTTTTGTGGGCAAAATATTGGCTGGCCATTTGAATATTTTGCAGTTTTGGCAGGTTGGATTCTCGGGGTTTTTCCTGATGCGCAAGAATTCATCATTGTTCCAGATTTGCGTCAAGCTTTGCTCGTGTATGTTGCCAAAATCGTGCATGGCGAATCCAAATGCGCAAGGTGTGACTTGTCCGTTGATTCTTATGTGTGCGCATTGATGAAGGAATATGCAGAATGTGTTGTTGGATGCATAGTACTTTCGCCATTTTGCGAATCTGTTTAAAGGAGTTATGACTTTTATTCTTTTATTCATTTTCAATATTGTTGTGTATGTTTCTTTTTCTTTTTGTATTTGGAGTGTTCGTTGCGCATTGTTCATATTAGTGTCAAGTCTTATGAACTCGACCATATCAAAGCCTATATCTTCAAAATATTTCACTAGCTCGATAAGTTCATCGATGTTTCCTGCGTGAACTACTGTGTTTATGCATAATTTCATGGATTTTTTTGTTTCGCGTCTAAGTTCGTTAAGCCTTTTCAGATTTTGCAATAGTGTCGAAGAGAATACGTGTCCTGCATCATTTTCTTCGAGCGGTTCGCGTATGTGATCCACTGATATTCGTATGGTGTCAAGTTTGCTTTCAAGAAGCTTGTGAATTTTTTCATCAGTTGAAAATAAAGTTCCATTTGATGTTGTTTCTGTTCGGTATCCTTTTTCTTTTGCATATTTTACCATATCAAAGAATCGGGGGTGGAGCGTCATCTCGCCATATCCTCCGAAAGATATTATTTCGACTCCTTTGGGAAGTTTTTCCATTATTGCGGTGAATGTCTCAAATGGCATCAGTTTATTCCCGAAATCGAATTTCTCTCGTTTGCACATCTTGCATTTCAGATTGCAGGCGGTTGAAATCTCTATATTCACGTGGGCAGGTGCACTCAACTGCAGTTTCATCACTTTTTTCAAGTATGTTGATATTTTTTTTAACATTTTATTTCCTTTTTCTCGGCTGTGTCTTCGACAGTGCTTTTATGGTTCCAAGTCTGTGGCTTGCTATCGCGAATTGCCTGAAGAATGAAACTTGTGCAGATGGCATATTTAATATTACTGTCAGTACGAATCCGATTATCCAAACATTTTTCAGGAATATGAGAGCTAACTCTATCGACCGTCTAAAGGGCACCAGTATTCTTTTGAAACGTATCAGTTTTGGCATGGGAAAATAGCGTCGTATGTATTTTTCATCCTTTTGCAGATAAAGCTTCATCTTATTTTCTCCTTGTGCGGATATTATTAGTGAATGGCGCGCAAGGCTGGTATCATTAAAATGCAGCACAGTTCCATTTGATTTTTTGATGGATCTGCCTTGATCGACCGCTCGTGCTCCAAAATCGAATTCAGCGAATATTGGGATTTCTTCATTCAATCCGTTTAATTCCCAAAATGAGTCCTTTCTGATGGCGCAATTATGAAAATCGAAATATGATTTATCCAGCCCTAATTTGATGGAGTTATCAGTCGATTGTTTTTGTTGCTTTGATTCGGCGATGGACACTGGTGAAGCGCTTGCCACGGATATTGTTGTGCCGAGTGAAAGCTTGATTTTTTTATCTTTGAATTGCTCCACGAATTTTCGTATCCAATTTCTGGGGGCTAAGCAGTGCGATTCTGTGAAAAGCAGGATGTCTCCTTTGGCGAGTTTACATGCAGTGTTTATCGCTTGGCTTCGGTTACTTCCGGTTGAATCAATGAGGTGCAGGTTGCTGTGCTCTGATTGGATTGCCCTAAGTAGTTGCAGGTCTTCAAAGTTGATTTCGTTATTGATCGGAAGTAAGATTTCAAAATCTTGGCAGGGCAGATCTTGAGTGACTGTAGAATATACTGATGCGATCAGCATGCCTTGTGAATTCACATCAGAAATTATTACTGATGCTTTCATTCAAATCAGCTCTTTGTGAAGTCGTATGCTTTTGAGTTGTCCTAGTCTGTGTGAATTTTTCACGGAGGTATATATTGAATGCTGTTTTAAGTTATTTGAGCGGATTATGTGGGCTGCGAAGTAGGTTGCGATGAAAAATAATGAGATTATTCGAGCTGAAATCTCGACTGCGGGCCAGGCATAATTCAATAAAGTGAGATGTTTCATCAAGGTCGGATGGGTTGTCCTGAATTTTTCATTTTTTGCGTACTTGAGATTCAATATTCCTGCATCAAAGCCATCAGCATATGCGAGTTTACAGTAGGTCGAAAGTCGAATTTCATTTAAGTGGTGCACGGGGTTGCTTCTTATGACTGCTATTTTTCCACCCGTTATTGTGTGGCGTAATCCGAATTCCGTGACGCAGGCAGGTGACGTGAATGTCGTATCGAACATTCCGTTTTCCATGATGAGTTTTCGTTCTGCTATCGAGTTGTGGTAATCAAAATGTGCGTTCTCTTTTTTGTCCTGATTTTTCGCGATTATGCGCTCGTGCTGGTTTTTTTCATATATTCCTACTGCATATTTTGAGTCGATACATTCAATATGGCCGGCGGCCATGAAATTTTCGTGTTTTGATGCTAAGGTTATCCAATTTTTGAGCCAATTTCGTTTGGGTATGCAATGCGGCGCGATAAACAAAATATGTGTTCCGTTTGATTCTTGGATCGAAGCATTGTATGATTCGGCGGAATTTTTGTTTTCAAACGATCTTAGGAGCAGGTTCGGATTATCTTTGCAAATGTGTGCCAATGCGAATTTATCTTCTGTCGACAACCATTCGCTGTCGGTTATTATTATCTCGAATTGATCTTTTGCGAATTCTTGGTTCAATAATGCGTATACTGTGGGCAGCACGGTCTTTCTTGTCGCATATGTGGTTAGCAGTATTGTTGCTTTCATCTTGTGATTTTGCCCGTGTGCGTCAATGTTCATTTTGTCGGTTCTTTTGATGCCAAATACGGCAGTCATATAATAGCATTATCTTATTTCATTTTGGGTCCAATACCCCGCAGCTTGCTGCGGTTGGACGTTCCTAAAATGAAACATCGGAATTCCCTGTTGCTAATTGAAATTGCATGGAATTCCGAGTGTGCTCAAAAATCACTACTACTAGTATGGCTTTAGTGATTTTTGACAGACAGAAATTGTCGGTCCCACAGGAGAAAACTAGTGTAATACTCCGCAGCTTGCTGCGCGGGATAGCGAGTCCAAGAAAACGCAGGGCGTTTTCTGGGCCAATAAAATGCACTGCATTTTATTGGTTTCAGACAATTTCTTTATTGAATTTCCAAGAACCGCTCGCTAGTCTGTGGATTTCTTAAGCGAGGCATCCAGAAGCTCTTTCGATACTCTCTTGAACGCGTCTATTTGTTTTTCAGTTAGATTCCCGAATCGAAGGTATTTAGCTTTTATGTCGCGAAGAAATGGATTGTTCATATAGAGCTCTTCTGGCAGTTTAAACATTTTTTTCATTTTCGGATCCTTTATTTCGCCCGAAAGCTCTTTTTTCTGGCAGTCATAGCATACGGGGAACTGGTTCCCGCTGATAAGAACGAATTGTTTTTTGCACCGTGCGCATAACTGCTTATAGCTTACCATTTACATCATTTAATGGCAGGTATTATATAAAGGGGTATCTAGTTTCAATAGCTTTCAGTGAACCGCAATTGGAGAATTTGTTCGAGCGGCGCTTGAGAATCTGTTGCCTGTCCTTGCCTGACTCGTATCTCGTGTTCTTGAGCTTGCTGCTTTATACCGATCCAGAGGTTATACCAGTGCCTTTTTGACTCGTTCGGCAGCGATTTCATTATCACGAGGTATTGGTAGCAGTTCGCAGAATTCAACGCGTGAGTATTTATTGCAGTTCCCTCTTCGCAAAGGTTGTCTCGTATTGATTGCAGATAAGAACTCGCTCTCACGTCTGTGGCTCTCGCCAGTTCATCGGATACTAATTGCTGGAGGTGAAGTATTGTTGAGAGTCGCGCATCGAAGTTTGGCATCGCACGCAGTTCTTCGGTTAGTTCCTGTCGTACTCGCTCAATCGATTCATTTCTAAGCGCAGTGTTTGGCGTGCAGTGATATTCAAGCATGGCTTCTCGAATCGGCCTAAAATATCGAAAAGCGCAGGAAAGCGGGCTGTTCTCTTCAATTATTCGCTCAGGTATTGCCTGATCAGGTTCTGGGCGGTTCAACTCTCTATCAAAGAGCAGGCAACCATGTTCATCTTTGTTCGGGATTGGCTTGTGTTCAGATACGTACTCAATGCTTGAAATTGGCGCGATTGCTTGGACTTTTTTCTTGTTTTCAACAGTTTTCTCTGGTAATGTTAGGATGGACTCGATTGATTGTCTTGCCTGAATTTCAGATGGATTTCTGTACGATTGTGAGAATTCACTTTCGGGTTTCAGAAAGAATATGCTTGCGGCGGCGCCAAGAAGGCTTGCATACAGCACCGCTTTTTTCATGAAGTGCGCAGGGTCGTTTTGTTATATAAATATTCTCATTGGGCGCGTGGTATGTTGAGTTTTCCCATGAATGCGTGCGTCAAGTTGACAAGGCTATCGAATCGTTCTTTTTCAAGTGCGCTGACCGTGAACCAGATCCTTCCAAATGCCGCTAGGTCTATTTCTGATGTGATGATGACGCTTGGTTCGAGCCTGTCAGTATAAACAAACGATTGCGGAGTTCTTCCCTGTGTGCTCTGCCCGTGGCTAAGTTTCATTTCTTCAAGTGTTTCATTCACGTAAGCTGATTTGATAAGTTCGCAGTATTCTATGGCTGAGAGGTCATCGGTTTTTTTAGGCTTAAGTATGTTGTGGAGTTCAAAGACGGTTGTCGGAACCTGGACTTGGTAAGGAACGTTCCGCTGTTTGTACTCGGTGTCTCGCGTATCCTTGTGCCAGTAATGCTCTAGAAAGATTTCGAGTAGTTGGTTGTTTTTCATATTCTGAAAGCTTAGAACGCGGTTTTTAAAGATGTCGTTATCGGCACACTCCAGTTATAATCTCGATTGCCTGCTGCAGTGTCCTCTGGGGTGTATTCGGATTGGCTTCTATCCATTGGATTTCAGGTATTGTCTCGAATTTTTCTAGCTGCATATGAGCAACCTCTATAAAACGATCAATGATTTTCTCTTTCGCATCAGCTAGAGTCAGATTACCATCCAGATATTTCATGAGTGGGTTGTAAACGACGCTTATTTCGATTGGATGTATGCTTTTGTACCCTGAATTGAAAATCGCGGTTGCTTCCTGCAAAAGGCCTTCTTCAAACATTTGTTCAAGCCGTTTTTCGATTCTGCTTCTTAAATTCGTCCCGCTTGGCCATCTTAGCGCGATTATTGGTGAATAGTGGAATGTCCTGCCTGGTTGTCGGTTGCTCTCTATTAGCGCAGGGTTGTAGATTGATGAGCAGCCTTCAATTATTGGCAGTTTCTTCCTTGACAAGATTTTCGGCACGAGTTCTTCAATGCGGCGAACGTATTCATCTGCGCAAAGTATGTCTGAAGGCCCGCATATTCCATAGAGATGCCGCGCGACATCTGATGATTCAAGCGTATCGGACAATCCGCTCCCAATTCTCAAGAATGAGTAGACGTACAATCTATCGGAGTTGATTATTTCTCCATCGAATCGCTTTGCGAGCGCTGTTGCGATGTCAGTCTTGCCCGTTGTTGTTGGGCCTGTGAATATTACTGCGGTTTTAAGACTCATAAATTTGATGGGACTTACGAGAATTGAACTCAATCCACTTCGTGGCCAGCGTTCAATCCTGCCTTGTCGATTTTAAACAAAAGCTTCGCATGGCAGTTTCATGGGACTGGCGAGAATTGAACTCGCGTCACACCCATTTTGAGACATTTACGTCGCCCCAAGGGTGTAGCCTACCCCTAGCAGACAGCCCCGTATGGGGCTGTGTTCTCCCATTTTACTTTTAAATCTATCCTTTGAACTCCCCCTGTGAGAAAAAATACACGCTATCCCAAATCGCAGGCCATCCTCTGTATGTTCTGAACACAACGAATGGTATCTGCGAGTTGTTTAACCGTTCGTATTCGTTTCGCAGCAAAAGCTTATTTTCGGGCGTTCTAAGTATGCCTTTTGTTCCTGCGTTTGCTCTGCCGTATTGCTCGTCTTCAGGAGTTATTTCTATTACGCCTTCAACGTTTACTTGGAACGCGCCGTTTTTGATTCTTTTGACTGGTTTTCCGATTCTTAAGAGGTCCACTTTTTTCTCTAATTTGAATCCTGCTTCTTCGAATTGATAGTGCGGTGTCCATCCTGCAAATGATTGTATTTTTTCGCCGAATTCGTGGTTTTTAAGCTCGTGTTCGATGAGCCCTTCGATGTTTGGCTTGTTCGCTTCTGTGTATATTTGCCTATTTCCGCCCCAGTCTGTGTGGTATATTTTTGTCATTTGTATCACCTATGTGACGAATTAAATATTCTGTTAATAATTGTGCGTGGTAGAAATATTCCTATGAGAATTAAAATATCTATTTTGTAAATTCGCGATAGAGCGCTTGGAGCTGTTTTTGCGCGTTGCGGTATGGTTTAAGCGCGATTCCTGCTTTGCGAAGGTCTGAGCCTCCATCGAGCAAATATGCGTGTGTTTCATCAAACCACACGGACTTGTGATAGTTCTCATCGCGAAGAAATTCAAAAATGGGCGCTTTGTCGATTTCAGATATGATGTGCATGGCTTTCTTGTAATACTCTGCGTTTGTATAGAAGAGTCCGTGCGCTATTTCGTGTTTCATAGTGGCAGGGTCTATTCCTTCGCGGGTTGCGATGAGGTAAAAAGGACACGGTATCTTTTTGAGCGCGTCCAAAAGCATTTTTTCTTTATCGCGTAAGGGATCCATTTTCCCATTGATGAATTGCTCGAATACAACTGATGGGACATTGAATCCTTCCCAGTATTCAAAATACTCCATCTTCCCATTTTTTTGAGCCCAGAAATCCATGACTTCATCGAGAGTGAATGCGGTCCCTCGTAGTTTCGGGTTCTCGTAGTATTCTGAGAATCGAATCATTGTGCTCGCGGCTTCGTATTGTGTCGCAAAAGACGCGTGGTGGATCTTGCCCAGTATGCGTTCCAATTTCATCTCTGCCATGATTGCTCGGCGATATGTAATGTTTATTAATGTTCAGGTCAGGTGGTGATGTTATGCTCTGCAAGCAATGTCACAAGAATGAGATTTTTATGCACGGAACGTGCGAGTCTTGCCTTGATAGGCTCGCAATCACGATGTTCAACGCTCAGTTCGAGTGCAGTCCTGAGTGATTGATAGCATAATGTTTAAATACCATCTTCAGTTCTACTGGTTTATGAAAAAGGGTGTGCTGTTCGTGTTGCTGTTAGCTTCTATCGCGTTCGCTCAGGTTAACGTGCCGTATGATTCGACATATCCTAACGCTCCTGCGATGGGTATCACTCGCTATTCTGATTTTCCTTTGGACAATATTCATATATTAAGGCTTCAGGAAGCTGCCACTTCATTGGGCGGGAATGTTTCGCTTCTCAAGGCAGATTTGGAGCAGTACAACGCGGGTCACAAGGCTTCTCAAGCCCAGCTTGATATGAAGCTTAGCTCGATACAGGCAGCGATGGATCAGTTCCAGCGCACTGTGCTCGCGCAGCTTTCATCGATGCAGAATTCAAGGGATTCGATTTCAGGTCTTGCCGTTGCGTCGCCTGATGTGCAGGTTCCTGCTCAAACCTCTTTTCCGCCGACACTTGTTGCCCTGCTAGGGCTCAACGTATTTCTCTTGTTAGTGGTAATCATACTTATCTTCTGGCTTCGTGAACAATATTATGTGCACAAAGAGACGCATAAAGAAGACCACATACATCCTGCCCCGCAGGATTTAATCAATTATGTGGCTCATCAGCTTGAGCACAAACGCACAGTGCACGAGATTCGCATGGAGCTTGCGAATAAAGGTTGGACTCCTAGTGTAATCGAGCACGCTATCCACGCGGCAAGGGAACGCTAATTTTTTAAACAAATACTTCATTATGTTACATTATGAGGCCATTCACTATAATTTCGGACATTTTATTCCATCCATCTAAGTTCTTCACGAAAATCAAGTCAGAGCGTGGTTTCGCTGATTCGTTCACGTTCCTTGCGGTGTGGCTGTTGATAAGCGTTGTTCTTTCAACTGCGATTGGTTATGCTATGCAGCCTATCGTAGATGAGCTTCTTGCCAAGTATTTAGGAGAAGCGGCGCCGCAAGAGCCCGTTGCGTTTGAGTGGGCGCTCGCAATTGGTCTGGGTTATCCTTTGGGTCTTCTGCTTAGTTTTGTCTCTGCAGCTTTGCTTCACGTGTGGATTCTCATCTTCGGTGGAAAGGCAGACTATGTGAAATCGTATCAGCTTTACGTTTATTCAAGGACGCCTGATCTGCTCTTTAGTTGGATTCCAATCATTAACTTTTTCGTTTGGATTTACTCGTTTTATCTTTTGATTGTGGGCACACAGAGAGTTCATGGGATCAGGCAGTCGACGGCTATCTTGATGTATGTTGTACCTGCAGTATTGCTTTTCATCATTGCCATGGTTTTTGTGTTCATTGCGGTTACCATGCCAGGTGTCTTGTTGGACCCGCTGATGCCCTTCTTGGTTGAACTTCATCAATCGGCGTAACTTACTGAAGTTTTGTCGCTTAGTGACTGCTGCCAGAGGTAAATTCCTGCGATGACTACGTATGCTGCCCCTTGAACGCAGTGCGGTATGTCATTTGAGCGTTCCATCGCATCAAGCCCTGCTGCGAGATAGCCTGCTGCGGCGAAAATGCAGGCGTCTGTGATTCGCGCGTTGATGCTTTGCGCATATGCCTTGTAAAATCCGCTTGTCGCGGCGATTATCGGTGCTAAAAGGTACGGCTGATCGCCGGCTTGCGTGTCAAGAATAAAATCTATGCTGACGTAACTTGCAAAGAACGCATCGTAACCTGCCAGGATTTTATTCTCCAGGTCCTTCACGCGTAATCATTATTCTGCAGGGTATTTATTGCTGATGACCGAAAACCTTTATAAACCGCCATTATACGAGTTAATCTATGGTATTAGAGAAGCTTTCAGAGGGTCTTAAAGGAACTCTGCAAAAGATTGCGAAGTCGCTTTTTGTAGATGAAAAACTCATCAATGAGCTTATAAAAGACATCCAGCGCGCTCTTCTTCAATCAGACGTCAACGTGAAGCTTGTTTTTGACCTCACGCAAAAAATCAAGGACAGGATTACAAAGGAGCAAACTCCTGGCGCGCTTACAAAGCGCGAGCATTTGGTCAACATCGTTTATGAGGAATTGACAAAGTTTTTGGGCGGTGACAAGTCAGAGCTTAAGATCGAAGAGAAAGGTCTTTCTAAAATAATGCTTATCGGTCTTTTCGGTTCAGGTAAAACCACGACTGCCGCAAAGCTCGCGAAATATTTTATGAAGCGAGGCAAAAAGGTTGCTTTGCTAGGTCTTGACGTGCACCGTCCTGCCGCGATGGACCAACTCTCGCAAGTTGGAAAAGCGATTAATGCGCAAGTCTTCATTTTAAAGGACGAGAAAGACCCTATCAAGATTTACAGGCATTTCGAGCCTGAGTTCAAGAAGTTTGACTTGTTAATAATCGATACTGCTGGAAGGGACGCTCTTTCTGCTGATTTGATAGCAGAGCTCAAGAATGTTCACGAGGCTGCGAATGTCAATGAGGCTTTGCTTGTGATTTCCGCTGATATCGGTCAGGCCGCTCAGCAGCAAGCCTCTGCATTCCACGCTGCAGGAGCTATCACTGGCGTTATCGTCACAAAGATGGATGGTACTGCGAAGGGCGGTGGCGCTTTGAGCGCGTGCGCTGTGACTGGAGCTCCTATCAAGTTCATTGGTGTCGGTGAGCGTGTCGATGATTTCGAGCAGTTCAATCCGAAGGGTTTTGTCGGCCGTTTGCTTGGCATGGGCGATCTCGAAGCGCTCCTTGAAAAGGCAAAAGAGGCCATAACTGAAGACGAAGCAAAAGACCTAGAAAAAAAGCTTCTCAAGGGCGAATTCAATTTAATCGACCTCTATAGTCAGATGGAAGCGATGTCGAAGATGGGCCCATTGGGCAAAGTTTTGGAAATGATTCCTGGCTTTGGCAACATTTCGATGCCAAAAGAAGCGCTTCAGGTGCAGGAAGGCAAGCTCAAGAAGTGGAAGCACGCGATGAACAGTATGACAAAAGCTGAATTAGAGGACCCTGAGATGCTCGACGCCCAACGCATTGAGCGTATCAGCAAAGGTTCCGGAGTCTCAACAAGCGACATTCGCGATCTTATTAAGCAGTATAAGCAGTCGAAGAAGATGATAAAGATGTTAAAGGGCGAATCTCCTGAGAAGCTTATGAAGAAGCTCGGCAGGAAAGCCGGTCCTCAGATGAAGTTCTAGATTCATTGAGATGGTGGGCTGAGCAGTTTGACTGCGTGACGTGGAACGCCCCAGATGCAACTGTGCTGAATGCGGCTGTGTGTTCGTGAAAGATCTTGGTAACTAATAGATTGTAATTCACTTATTGTTCCATTATGGTACCTTATCACAATATGTTGGTCACCGGACCAATAACTGGGTTTGTTTGGCTCCATTTCTGTAAATGCTGATGAAAGGTTGCCAAACAGGACTGAAAAAACGGTGTTTTTGTCTTCTGGAAGAAACCGACGGCCGTTTGTACTTAGATCTATGCTGACTTGAGGCATGTTGCCTTTTTTAATTGTCAATATTGTGGTAGTTATGTTGTTCTGTTCTGCAAGAATGAACTCATCCTCGAATCGCGGAGTCTCATCCATCAAGTCATTGAACGCAAGCACATTCCCTGTCGGCAGGACATAATCGTCTGCTTGGAGCAAGTCGTAGCTTCCATAGTGCCTCATCCTGAGCAATCCTGTGTCGTTGAGCACTTTTCTCAATTCGGCATTCCTTCTATTTTCTACAAACAATGGCAGAAACTCATACACATTTCTTTGGGCTCGAACGCATGCTTGTGCGTATGGTGCGAGTGCGTCAGTTTCTCCTTGACGTACTCTTCGCTCTAATGTGCGGATATCGTCATCCATTTGTTGCCTCGGATGGCGGGCTCAAAAGGTCTGCGGCTTGGCGGGTGACTCCGGAAACTCTTGGAGCTGAGTTCTGAGTGTTCCTGGCCGTAATATTCAATGTATAATTCGGAGGATTGAATTGTAGTATGAATGATAAGTTAAGCTGAAGAAGAACCGATTCGAATGCGGATCCTCCGAAGTTGGGAACAAATCGATAGTTGCGATTTTGGATGATTCGTCCTCTGCTGAGATATGTGTTGGTCAGATTGCCGAAGATGAATTCTATTAACTTCGGATTCGGAGAATCACGTATGGTGCCTTCCGACAGATCAATTTCCTGTTTGCAAGCACCGTTGGGCTTCATGAAGGTATATTTGAGATGATTGTTGGGAGTTTTCGTTACGCGAACAGATTCGCTCGATGTAAAAAACTCAGTTGCGTCAGGGTAGTTATTCATCAACTGATTGAACGCTATGACGTTTCCAGAGGGTGTGACTCGATCATCTAGCTCAAGCAAAGCCATATCGCCATACTGCTGCATCCCAAGCAACCCTGCGTCATTAAGCACTCTCCTTAAGCCGGCATTCCGTCTGTTCTCAACAAATAACGGAAGAAACTCGTACATGTTCTTTTGCGCTCGAACGCATGCTTGTGCGTATGGTGCGAGTGCGTCGGTGTTTCCTTCGCGGACTTTACGCTCTAAATCGCGTAGCTCGACATCCATTGCTTAATTGCACCGTTCAACACATTTTGCCTTGCAGAATTGTTCGAATTGGGTTTTGCAGGTGGCGCTTTGGTGTAGGAACGAGCAGGCTTGGCTGCAAGCTGACGGGTCTATGATGTCTCCGCACTGAGATTTGCAATCTGAGCGTTCTTGTTGTTTGCAGGCGTTTTGCGCGTCTCTTTCGCAGTCTTGCTGGCAAAGGTCATCGCAAGTTAATTGGACTTGTTCTGTTGGCTCAAGTTGGGCGGGGGCGGTCTCAACAGGCGCTTTTACTTCTGCTTCAAGAATTTGCTGTTCTGCCGGCGCTTGCTGAACGATTGTCTGTTCAGGCTGTACTGCTGGTTTTGACATAACGGTCTGCTCTACGGTTGAACATGCAACCAATAGTACTAGGAGTGCGATTATCCATTTCATAACTACTGATTGATGAGAACACATTTATATGCTTTGCTGTTTTATGACTGGTATGGGTGCCTATCGTGTGCTAAATCAAGGAATTCTGGTCGAAAGCGATATTCCAGGTCTTTATGCCGGCTGGAAAACAGGCAAAATCTTTGGCACTCTTGACTGCAGGTCAGGCGTTAGGATGAAAAAAGAGAACAGGGTTTTCTTTCTCTGCCTTGAGGATGCAGTGTCGCAAGGATATCGCCCGTGCAAAGTGTGCAAGCCTCTTGATGGGGTATTATTCCAAAAGATAAGACTGCTAGTTCCTCAGTACGGGACGCTTGAAGAATTTTACGAAAGGGATTGTGATATGCGGTAAATAAGTATAAACTTTTTATAGTTGGGGTGAATTAGCCCTGTCAATGAATCCAGTATTGCTCACGACTTCTCGCATTATTGAGAATTCGCAGTATGTGCGAATTGATGAAGATGCAATAAAATCTGCAGCCAAAATGTTCTGCGATGAGGTTCTTGAAGTTCCGTCTTGGGATGCGCCTGTTTTTCCTGAAAATAACGATGAGTCGACAATTGATTTCTTTTTGCTTGGAAATTCGATAAATTTTGCGTATACTGATTTTTACACTAAAGAGAAATACGCTACAGATTTCAAAGGAAAAGAGTGGGTTGGAGCTTTTGGAATGTGGGCTTCCTTGAAAAGGGCGATCGAAGCAGGGCTGCCGATTCTTGACGGGAATTATCTGAAAAATTTCACAAGGGATGATGCGCAGAAGTTTTTCGCGCCAAAGAGCAATATTCCGCTTCTTGACGAGCGTGTGCGGATTTTTAATGAAGTCGGCGCGATTTTGTGCGAGCGATATGATGGGTGGTTCCACAATTTCATCAAGAGCTGCCCAAATAGGCTGTTTGATGGTGGAAAGGGAATGATAGACAGGTTGGTGCAGGAATTTCCTGCGTATGAAGATTCTGCACAGTACAACGGAACTTTAGTTCGTTTTGATAAAAAGGCGCAGTTATCTGCAGCCAAGCTTTATGCGCGCTTAAACAAGACTGGCTTATTCGATGTTGAGGACATAGATGAGCTCACTGTTTTCGCGGATTATGTGCTTCCGAAGGCGCTAAGGAGTCTTGGCATTTTAGTTTACTCTGCTTCTCTTGCAAAGCGTGTGGATGAACAAACGCTGATTTCAAAGGACAGTCAAGAAGAGCTTGAGCTGCGCGCGTCAACTATACACTCTGCAAAAAGGCTCACTGATAAAGTGAATGAATTGCGCGGTGAAAAAAGCGTTAACGCGCTGCATATAGATTACAGATTGTGGTCGCAGGCAAGGAAAACTAAAGAACCGCATCATTTGACAATCACGACTGCGTATTGATTGGCTCTATGTTATTCTGTTTCTTCAAAATCTTAATATATTAGCCAGTCAGTCGATTCTTAATGGACAAGATTTACTTCGCGCATCCTGTTAACACGTACAATAGGCCGATAGAGCTTAAAGCTCTTGAGCTGATAGCCAAAACTTTCCCTTCTCTGGAGATTGTGAATCCTAACGCTCCTCTTCATGAGGCGGCGTACAAAAAAGAAGGAATGGCGTATTTTGCCAAAATGGTAAGAGAAACTTCGGCGATGGTTATTTTGCCGTTTGACGATGGCTCTATCGGTGCAGGCATAGCTAAAGAGGCGCTTGAATCTCTCGTGCAGGGTTCTCCAGTTTTCTATTTTGAGCCGCCAAGCCTTTCGGTAAGAAAGCTTGAGGGTTTGTCAGGTCTTGTCATCTTGACAATTGAACAAACAAGGGTGAGATTGAAATCCGGAAAGGAAGAATACTGCTGATAGTTCAAGATTTATTCAGACGGGCCGTTTCGCACAACTAATTCAATTCCGGCAAGCTTTCCTACAACTTTTTCATGAACCGTTGGCAATTCTCCTGCGATCATTTTTGATTTGGCGCAGTGTTCATAGAGTTCAAATCCGTATTGGGAAAGAATTTCCAGGAGGGAATAAGGCGCGCATCCTTCGCTGACTGTCGGATAGATCTCAGTTGAATATCGTATTAAATACGACTTCACCGCATCATCATTCATATACTTATCAATTTGTATGAAGAATAAATATGTTGTGACAAATTAATTAAGCTATAGTTTAACAAAGTTTTTGATAATGTTCTCATTCATGACTTCCGGATGGAAGCTAACTCCATAAATCTGTTTTTCTGGGTGTTTTATCATGCACGATTTGCCGTTGGTTTTTGCCAGAATTTCAAATGGCTTTCCTGCAGTGTATGTGTGAAGGAAATATGCATTGAACATTCCCTCGCAAAGCGGGTTGTCCTTTACTGTTTCAACAGGCTGCGGTCCGATTATCACGTTCTTGGCGAGCTTCAATCCGAATGTTTTTGCGATTACTTGCATTCCTGCGCATATGCCAAGAACTGGCTTGTCGAATGTTTTGAGCCATTCCCAATCGCCTTCAAGATAGTCGAAATCTGCGAGCGCGGTTCCGCTGATGATTATTTTGTCTGCAGAGTTCAGGTCTCTTGAGGTTAACTCATTATAGTGTTTGAATGAACAGCCATTCGCAAGCTTTTGAAGTGGCCCAACGAATTCGAATATGCTCAGATCGTCTTTGCAAGTGCTGATTACGAGTATCATTTCTCGGCAAGCCTCGCTTTTTTGATGATGAACGTGCCGCTATTTTTCTCGAAGCGCTTCTCAAACTCCTCGATGACTATTTTTTTCTTGAAAACTGGAGCGTCAAGTGTTGTTGTCTCTATTTCTCCGCCTTCTCCTGCTGGGTTGATGTGATGTTCGCCTGCGATTTTAACCAGTTGCGGTATGACTGTGCTTATGTCTTTTCCAAGGAAGCTTTCGTCCAGCGCTTCTGCGAATACGCCGCCTATTATCGCTTTGATTCCGGATGCTCTAATTTCGGTTAACAGCTCGACTTGGTCTTTAAGCCAGAGCGGGTTGAAGACCCAGAGCTTGAGCTCTTGGCATATTTTTTGTATTCTGCTCGCTTGGTATGTGGAACGCACAGCGCCTGTGACTATTCCCTCAATTTTATGCCGTTTAATGGCGTCTTTTATTGCTTTTTTCAAATCTTTGAGTTCTGCTTCTTTCTCTCCTTTTGTCGTAACGCGCACAAGCGCAAGCCCCATAGCCTGCGCCTGCAGCTCTGTCACGTCGATATTTGGCGTGTGGAACATGTAGCTCTCTTTATTTTCAGAAATTATGCTTATTAGACATACGACGTCGTGGTGCTCTTTTGCTTTCATCAACGCGAGCGTCGAGTCTTTTCCTCCGGAATATAACACGCCAAGTCTCATGCTCTTTATTTCTATGAGGCTCTTTAAATTAATTGCGTAAAAAACACTGAGCAGTGAACACAAAAGTTTAAGAGGTTGACTCGCTTGATTATTTTCAGTGATAAGCTGGGAACAAAACACAATTCATGATGGGTTGTTACCTAAATCTTTCTACCATAGCATCTTCATTATTTAATCGGAACGTGCACGCGCCACAGGGCGCTCTTCGAAGACATTGTGCTCTGTGCACAAAATTCATCCTTGCCTCATTTCTTGCTGACCACAACACAAAAGCCAAATACGAGGTGCCATGACAAAAACATATGTTATAACGACTGCCCAGCGAGGGGCAAAGCCGAACGCCGCGTTTCTGCGTTCTTTGCAGACGTACTGTGCGCACAACAACGCTGAATTACTCATCCTTCCAACGAACGGCGCGAATCCGACATCCACTCGCGAAAAGGACAAGGAAGAGCTTGACCCTGCGTTCGAGAAAGACTGTAACATCGTGCTTGGCGATTACAAGATAAACAATAAGTTGTACATTCGTGATTTCCCTGTTAAAGCCCAGCAGATGATTCCAATTACTAGCTGGGGGCGCTTCGTTCAGTATGACAAGTCAGCAATAATGGCGAGCCCTAAGTTGATGCTTAAGTGCTATGCGAATAGCAATCAAGACTTGCCGAAGATTCTTATGAGCACAGGCGCCGTGACTGAGCCGAATTATAAGGACAACAGTTGGGGTATGAAAGCTAGGCTCGACCATCGGTATGCTGCTATTGTGGTCAATGTGCAGTCTGATGTGAAGTTCCACTACCGCCAGCTGTATGCAGGAACCAATGGCGTTTTTTATGATCTTGGCGTGAAATATGATGGCGAAAACGAGCCGGTGAAAGAGCAGGTGCTCGCGCTAGTTATGGGTGATGTGCATGTAGGCTTCACAGACCCTGGCGTTCTTGAGGCGACTCATCGATTGATGGATGAGGTCAATCCTAGGCACATATTTTACCACGACATATGTGACGCGTACAGTATCAACCATCATCATCTAAAGGATGTTCTTCTTCAGGCGCGAAAGGCAAGGGACGGCAAAGATTCATTGGAAGCCGAATTGCACGGAGTTGGAAACTTCATTGCCGATCAGGTCGCAAGGGCCCCTGAGGCAAAGCATATAGTGGTCAAATCAAATCATGACGAAGCGGTTCTGCGTTATCTGCAGGAGCGCAGGTTTGGTGATGATCCTCGCAATCTCTATCTTGCTTGTGAGCTTGTAAGAGCCGCAATTGATGACAAGCACGATCCATTGGAGGTCGGCGTCAGAAAAGCTTTCGGAGAGCTTCCTTCACAGGTGAAATTCTTGCCTATCCACAAGGATTACAAGGTTGCTGGCTGGCAACTCGCGTGCCACGGCCATAAAGGGCCAAATGGTTCAAAAGCATCTTCAAGGGGATTGGAGTCTGCGATTGGGCGCGGCATAGTGGGCCACTTCCACAGTCCTGAGATTTTCCGTGACCTTTGGGTTGTAGGAACTAGCACTTATCTTGATTTGGAGTATAATCGTGGAAGTCCGAGCAATTGGCTTCAGGCACACGCTTTATTGAACCCTAACGGCAAACCTCAGCTGATAAACTTCATTGAGGGCGAGTACAAGGCGCCGAACAGCGATAAGAAAAGCCAATCTGCGAGAGTCAAGAAAGCAGCGTAACCTTTTTAAAGAAACCTGCCATAAGTGAAATTATGTCAAAAAGAGGCTCAGTGGAATCATCAGTATTGCTTGCTGTAGTAATCGTCGCGCTTATCGGATTGTTTCTAGCATTAAAGCCTGTTTCAGAGAAGAAGCAGGGCGAAGTTGAGGTTGTCGCAGTTCCTGGTCCTACTGGAAATTTCGCGCTTCCTGCCGCAAAAGAATACGGCGGAGCTGTACGGGGCATCGCAGTCACAGGAACAAGAGCTTTCCCTGCAGGAAGAGCTCTTGAGACCGAAATACAATTCTGCTATACTTGCAGCTGTATTGATGAAGGTTTGACAGCAAACGACAAGCCGACAGCTCAAAAAGTTTGCACCGACAACTGCGGCGGAACGATTGTGTCTGAGAGCGCGGGCGCTTGCAGATAAAGATAAACTTAAAAACGACGCCTTTTTTTCTCTGTTTCATGGAGATTTAGAACGGGAGTTGGATGAAGTTCCACAGAAAGGTAGCCCTGTTCGGGCGATGGCTGATGCAATATTAGAAGAGAGACGAAAGTGCGCCAACCAGGGATATCATAAAGTATCTGCCGAGCCAAAGAATCTGAGTGAGAATGTATTGATGATTTGCTACGAGTGTGATTTGTTTTTTGGTTCAAAAGATGGAATATCTTATCGTGTCGTTCCGCTATAATACTACTCCTTCACTTTCTCTCTTTTTCCAACCTTCTCAATCTCTACTTTCCCTTTTTTCGCCTTCAGAATGACTTCATCATCCTCTCTTATTTTTGAAGCCATTGTGACGACTTCTGGTAAAAGTATCCTGTTTCCCCTAAAGTCAAGCGCTCCGTGTATTTCTTGTTCTGGCTGGAGTTGTTTGAGCATTTCTTCTTTGCGGATTCCTTTGAACGCTTCTGTTTGCTCAAAGAGGTATTTTGCGATTTTTTCGGCGACATTGATACCTGTGACTCCGGTTATTCCTTGCAATCCTGGCGATAAGTTGACTTCAAGTACAAGCGGTCCCTTCAGGCTGGGAAGAATGTCAACCGCACAGATGTCAAGTCCGCACGCTCGGGCTGCTGCGATTGCGACTTTCTTTATCTTTTCATCGAGGATTATCTTTTCTCCTTTTCCGCCGGAGTGTATGTTGGCTCGTTTCTCTCCTTTGCCGGCCGTTCTTTTCATCGAGGCGACGACTTCCTCGCCAACGACAATGCATCTGTAATCGACGCCGTCAGTATCGATATATTCTTGAATTAGGAATGGCTGTTTTAGCAGCGCAAGAGTGTCGATGAGGCTGCTTGCGCTCTCTTGGCTGTCCGCGAGCATCACTCCTTTGCCGTGCGTTCCTGAAGGCATCTTCATTATTATTGGAAAGGATGCTTCCTTGATTAGGTGTTTTCCGCCTTCTACTGTTGCTACTAGGTGAGTTTTTGGCTGAGGTATGTTGTTTTCTTGGAATTTTAAGTGTGAGAGGACTTTGTCGTGCCCTATTGTGAAGCTTGCAGGTCGCAAAGGCATGTATGATTCTTTGCTTCGAAGCGCGCTTATCGCGCGAAGAAGGGTAGCGTATCTAAAGCTTCCTCTGGCGTATATGCAGTCATATGACGGCAAGGGTTTTCCTTTGTAGAGGATTGCATCGCCTCTTTCGCCAAGGCGTACTTCAAGTTCGGTCACATCGATCGCATCAACAGTATCGAATTTTTTCTTTAGTTCATCGACTATCCAACGCGAAGAGATGCTTCCAAGTGATATTAGTGCTGCTTTCATGGTTTACTGGGGTCTACGAGGAATCCTTTCTTTAAAATGTTCTGTCCGATTAGTACTCTGTATTTGAGGTGGGTTCTGTCAGCGAGGGTGAATTCTGCTGCTCTGATTTCTCCTCCGATTGATATGTCTGCGACGACGACTCCTCTGTGCAGGCTGCCGCTTGCGCTTTTGACTAGGACTCGCTTGAATTCTCCTGCGATTTCAAGTTCTGTGGCAAGTTTAGAATCTATGCTGCTTTTTGTGGCGCCGGTGTCGATTCGTGCGACGACTTCTTTTCTTCCTGTTTTTCCGAATAGAATGACTCTTGCGGTGAGTCCTACTGTGATTCTGTGGCTCATTTTTTCATGAAGGGGAAGAATATGACGTCCCTTATGCTCGCGTTGTTTGTGATTATCATTATCATGCGGTCTATTCCAAAGCCCATTCCTCCTGTCGGAGGCAGTCCGTATTCTATTGACTGAACGAAGTCCTCGTCCATTGGGTGTGCTTCTTCAGCTCCTGCGCGCAGCTGATTTGCTTGGTCTTCTAGCAATTCACGCTGTTTTACAGGATCGTTTAGTTCAGAATACGCGTTTCCTATTTCCATCCCTGCGATGTAAGGTTCGAATCTTTCTATGAACTGTCCGGATAGGTGCGGTTCTCTGCATTGTTTGCAAAGAGGCGTGCTTTCTGTTGGATGGTGTGTTATGAATGTTGGCTGCACTAGTTTCTTTTCAACTAATTCTTCGAATAGCGCTTGGATTAGTTGTCCTTTTGTCGGGTTATTATTGACTTCCACACGGTGCTGTACGCACAGTTTGTTAAGGTCAGCCTCGGTTAGCTTTTCAGCGTCTATTCCTGCGAATTTTTGGAGCGCTTCTACCATTGTGTAGCTCGCCCATGGTTTTTTTACGTCGATCGTGTTTCCTTGATATTCAAACTTGGTTGAGCCGTGAATGGCTTTTGCAGCCGCAATGTAGATGTCTTGAAGAATTTCTTTCATGTCGGTGAAATCCGCATATGCTTGATAGAGTTCAACCATTGAGAATTCAGGGTTGTGCGTTCTATCGACGTCTTCATTCCTGAAGTTCTTGCAGAATTCGAATACTTTATCGTATCCGCCCACGATTAGACGTTTGAGATAGAGTTCAGGCGCTATGCGCAGGAATACGTCCATTTTTAGCGAGTTCAAGTGTGTTTTGAATGGTTTTGCGCTGCCGCCTCCGTATATTGGCTGCAATGTCGGCGTTTCAACTTCGAGGAAATCTCTTGATTGTAATTCTCTGCGGATTGAATCTATGATTTTCGCGCGATTGATGAATGTGTCGCGCACTTCAGGATTGACTATTAGGTCGACGTATCTTTGTCTGTATCTTGTTTCTATATCTTTGAGGCCGTGCCATTTTTCTGGCAATGGGCGAAGCGATTTGCATAATATCTCGAACTGTGTCGCGTTGACTGTGACTTCGCCTGTTGTTGTCTTGAATACTTTTCCTGTGACTCCAAGGAAGTCCCCTGAGTCTGCGAGCTTTATGCGTTCGTAAATCTCTGGAATGTTGTCAAATTTTAGATATATTTGAAGCCGTGCTTTCGCGTCGAGTATGTGCAGGAAAGTGGCTTTTCCCATTCTTCTAAGGCCAACGATGCGACCGCATACTTTGACTTCATCACCGCTGGATTCTCCGGGCGTAAGTTTGGACCATTTTTCGGTCACTTCAGGATTGGTATGGGTTCTATCAAATCTGTAGGGATAAGGATTCACGCCTAGTTTGATAAGCTCTTCTCGTTTTCTCTTTCGTTCTGAGATGAGTTCTTCTTCGGTTGGCATATAGGGTTCCAGAGAAATGCGCTTTTTAAACGTTTGTAAATTCGCCTTTCCCAAACGGCTGCTTATTATCTTTTTACGCTGTTTCAGGGTATGGCATGAACGTGAAAAAACCGCCTGCTGCGTCGCTTTTTCTTTTTTCTGGGCGGTATTTGCGGTATGCTTCTGCGAGAGTTATTGGTGGGTCCCTTATGCAGTCTGGTGTCGTGTTTATTTCGTTTTGCCTTGCTTCAAGATCGTTTATTTGCCGTATTTTTTCTCTTGTGCTTGCAAGGTCTTTTTCGATTAATTTTTTCTGCTTAGCTTCTGCTTTGGTGAGCTCCTCTAAAAGGCTTAGTTCAGATTTGAGGTAATCTTCTCGCATGCGTTCGAAATTACCCGAATACATTGAGCTTTGTACTACTAGTTCCCGTTTGATTGTAGATTGATGGATGTATGCTACCGCGCTTTTTAGAATGCGTTCAAGGTTATCGTCTGCCGTACTTCCATTCATAGTCTCACTACCGTTGCATTTTTTATAAGGTCTATTTATAAATCTTTCGACGTTTGGGGGTGTGGGACAGAATTGTGCTATCCTAGCCAGTAAAGATTGTGCCACAGGGACGTGAGCATGTTGGCGGTGTCTATTCTGTCTGGTCTTTTCTGTC
>JAGVZE010000002.1 GCA_018302815.1 Candidatus Woesearchaeota archaeon | reverse complement strand
TATGGCAATGGTGCCAAAATCGACGCACAGAAAAAAGACATAGGCCGCCGAGCTTACATCATCATCCTCAAAGATTAACTATTTCTGTCCCACACCCCCAGAAATAGATAGAAATAAATACAACACCGCCTTTTGCTTTTTTTGCTGATGCGAAAAAAGCTTGGTGCGTTGATTCTTGCCGCTGTTCCGGCACTTGGTATTGCCTACTTTCCACGTTCTCATGCTCAAGACGGACAGGACGCGCAAGCGGCAGCGCAAAGCAACGTTCCACATTACTTGCGACACATATCATCACCTTCAAATGAAGTCGATCAGATAATCGAGGAAGCAAAAGTTCTTGACGCATACCACGGCAGGTTCGGAACCTCCACGTTCATCAACGGCAACATAACGCTTGAACACCAAATTCACGGAAAAAACGTAACTTTCGTATTCCACAACTACGTCCAACAGGGTGAACAGGTGCGATATGGCGCAAATGGATTCACAATGCTATCGCAGGCAGAATTCGCCGCAGTCACAAGCGATATCGTGACAACTTTGGAGCGCGCAGCGCAGGAAGCATACAACGATCATTCCAATGTTTCGCGCAGAATAATAGAAATACAAGAAGTACACCTGAAACGAAACAAACGACTCGGCGAAAACGAAAAACTCGAAGACCTTCTCGACCAGCCGATACCAGATTATCCCGGGCTCACAATCGCTGACGGACTGAACATTCCTCGGCTCACAGTCACTGATTTTGTTCCAACACAACTGCATTTTGGACCTTTGCCGCGCTCCATACTGGGAGTTACGTATCTTAACTCAGAAGTTGTAGGCTACCATCCTCTTGCACGCCAGATAGACTTTGTCAACGGCGGCCCGAATGTTCTCAAACACGAACTGGTCCACAACTGCAGAAAACTGCAAGGAATCCCCTACGCGTTCGAATTTGACGCGGAATTCCACGCATCAATGGTAGAACAAGACAACGGACTTTGGTTCCTTAGACACCCTTACCTAGAGGATGCACGCTCACTTGCAAAAGTATTGTTCAGATTCGATGCAAAACGCGCACTCGAGAACGCGATTCCAATGCAGCTGATGCTGGGCTCGCCAATCAGACGGGACCTGCTTGAAGATTATGTCGTCAAAATAAGGCAGATAAGAACAGAGATACGAAGGACCTATCTTGATGACTTCTTGCCTGAATTCTATACTCATCATGCATTCTGGACAGCTGTGAACGAGGACCTCAATGACGGAAATGGCGCGTTCAAAATATTCATGTGGTCAAAATACGAGCCGACACTTCTTCAAGGAGCACAGAATACCTCACGATGGATGCAGCAGAACCGCCAAATCATCGAAGACGCATCACGCCAAGCGCTGCGCAACATAGAAAACGAACAGCCAGCCGAAGGAGGCATCGTAATGGCGCTAAGAGCGCTTCCAAAAGAAGAGCGAGAAGCGCTCATATCTTTCGCATCAACACTTGGCATACAAGCGCAGGACCTAGGACCTGCTTTGCGTGTGCTTGAGCGGCTCGCAGACTCCGGCGCCCTCAATAGGTTAGGGAGGCTGCGATGAAACGATTCCCGCAAAAAGCCACACTGCCCGCTCTTGCGTTCGCAGCGTTCATAGGACTTGCCGGTTGCGTCAAGAAGACATTCGACACCGAAGTCAAACGCATACTAACAGAAGAATATTCAATGACTGAAGAACAGGCAATGGTCGGCGTCGGCGGAGCCCTTCGATACAGATTCATGACAGAACGAGACGGAAAACTAGAATTCAATTACCATTCCTTGAAGCTTGAAGATGTCCTTTCAAAACAAAGAGATATGAAACAGTCCTTACAGGATATACTCAATCCTAACGATGCGGAAACCCGCAGATTCGTCGACCTATTCAACCAACGAGCACATTTTGAACGAGAGGAGCAAAAAGTAGACTATCGAATAGACCGATTCTCTCTTGTGCTAACATACGATAAGTTCGTACGCCTGATGAAAAGCCAGCGCCGTGGAAACGACAGCGTAGGAATCACAAATCCATACCCACAGGGACTCACAGACCTTGACATAATGTTCGCAGGAACAAACCTTGCCCGTCTTCTGCAGTTCACCGCTAAATACGTAGACGACGCGAAAGCAGGAAATCGATTGAACCAAATAGAAAATTTAGTGATGTCAGTCCAATACGAAGAGGAAGAACCAAACCCTGATTACCCGCAAGTCGATCCAAACAACGCAACAAGATGGGTGCAACGCAGCAGGGCGCTTCGCATAATGAGCTTTGACTGCGATACGCAGCCAGACCACAGGGCAGACTATATCGAGGTTTACAGAATAGGCGCCGACGGCACCCCTGAAGCCAATCCTGCCATAAAAGTCTTCAAATCACAAGGCTCTTCCACACTCGATGTAGCAGTTCTTGATAGAAACCCCGCGAATCAACGAGGACATGGAACGCCAGATGATGTAGAGTCACTTTCGTTCATCGAACGCGGAAGCGAGCTTTACGATTCACGTCGCGATTTGCTTGAAAGCCTGTTCAAAACACCAGAAGTAGAGCGAAGACAGCTTCCCAAAGAAGCGCCAATCGAAGCCGAGATAGTTCGCGTAGGAGAACTCGGACAACAAGAATTCCAGATAAGCACAGACGGATGGTCATGCCCGCTCGAATATCGGGTCGGCAACAATTATTCACTATGGGTAAAATTCAAAGATGAAGAATCACACGATCATGCGAACCCGCGTCCAAGAGAAATAGAGTATGTAGCGAAACGATACTTTGTGCCCGGGTCTTCTAGCGATGTGCAGGCGCGCGTCGTAGAATTCTATCGGGTAAAGCCAGAGTTCGCGCAGCGCGTGCGCCTTGTTACAGTCAACAACGAGACAAAAATGCTCGAAATAGTGCGCGAAGGAGAAGCTGCCCAGAAAGGAATGGACTCGTTATTTCTCGAGCGAGACAGAAACGATCTGGTGACTCCATTTAGAATCGACTATGATTCAGGCAATCTGAGAATTTCTCTTCTAGACAGGGACCGCAATCCTGAACCGCTTTACGAAGCGAAAGCTGAAATGTCCCGCCCGCACACGCTCAATCTTCGAAACGACGCCAGAACAGAGTAGTTTTGATTGATTCGCAAATTCACGCGTTATATTTATATACTGTAGAATATGATTTTAGAGTATGACTAACAAGCCATCGCTCGGACGAAAGAACGTACTTAGAGAGTCACACGAGCCAAAGAACGCGCAAACAATCAAAGGATACGACTTCAACAAGGGAGTCAACTACGAAAAACTCCTCGATTCCTATTTCAGCACAGGCTTTCAAGCGACAAACCTTGCACGCGCCATAGAAATAATCAAAGAGATGCGAAAACAAGACTGCACGATCTATCTTGGCTATACTTCCAACATGGTCACATCAGGACTTCGCGACGTGTTCAGATATCTTGCCGAGCACAAGATGGTGGACATCATTGTCACGACAGCAGGCGGAGTCGAAGAAGACATAATCAAATGCATGGAACCCTTCTTACTTGGAAGTTTTGAAGCGCCCGGAGCAGAACTACGCAAAAAAGGCGTCAACCGCACAGGAAACATATTTGTGCCTAACTCTAGATACTGCCGATTTGAAGACTTTCTTCTGCCAGTTCTTGACAAACTCGCAAAAGAACAGCGCTCAAGCGGCAACATCATAAGTCCTTCCCAATTCGTAGACAGGTTAGGCCAAGAGATTGACAACAAAGAAAGCATCTATTATTGGTGCCATAAAAACAAGATTCCAGTATTCTGCCCAGCCATAACTGATGGAAGCATTGGTGACATGATATACTTCTTCAAGTACAAAAACAGCGACTTCGCAATCGATGTGACTTCCGACATGAAAAAGCTCAACGATTTGACGTTCGATTCCAAAAAAACAGGCGTCATCATATTGGGAGCCGGAATAGTAAAACACCACATCCTGAACACAAATATGATGAGAAACGGTTGCGATTACGCAGTTTATATCAACAACGCCCAAGAATTCGACGGCTCAGACGCAGGAGCCCGACCTGACGAAGCCGTCAGCTGGGGCAAAATACTTCCTGACTCCAGAAGCGTCAAAGTCTTCGGCGATGCCACGATATTATTCCCGTTGATAGTCGCGAAATGTTTTTCTAAGTAGAATTTTGTCATCACGTTTATAAGCCACAATCATTCTTGAATTTTTGTAGAGTGTGAAGAGAGATGAAACTTGAACAAACTTGAAAAACTTCTTTGCGCAACAGCAGTTGCGGCAATGTTAGGATGCGAAACGCCAAAACCACAGAACACTGAATCCGAACCTCAAACTAATTATTCGGCGCCCAATACTATCCGTCTGCGCGGAAATGGAGCTCGCAGGCACGCATCACAGGAACGAATAACAGTCATCGTGAACGAACAATACCCGAACGGAATAGAAATTGGAGAAGACGGCACGGTTAGAGGACCGCTCGTAGCGCCAGTAGAATCATTGACAATCGTACAACCGCGCATCAGCTATCCTGACAGCGTTCCAAAAGGATGGATGTGGGAACAGCCAGGAAACTGGTATCGAAGCCCTGATCGCAAATATCTTTGGATTGACGGCTCAGTTCGGCAAAGCCTTGAACCGCAAACCCATAAGCCAGACCACGAACTAATCCCGCATGGATCAGAACAATACGCTCCAAAACGAAATTGATAATTTGAGGTGAAAAAATGAACAAACTCGAAAAAACACTTTTAGGACTTGCAGTCGCCTCAACATTGGCTGGATGTGTAGGATCAGAAACACCAAGATATGCAGGCGTGCCAAAAGACCGCGCGGCGAGCGTTGGCTCAGTTGAATCAGGAACCGCATACGTTGGAAGCGCAACTTCAAGCACAGTCGAGTCACGAACGCCGTATGTTCTCGACCATACAAAAGACCCTGAACTCGACCTTTGGAACGCGGACAGACCATTCTTGATACCAAGAGAGCCGCGCTATCAGCCTACGCCAAGGCCAGCGACAGTTACCGAACCGCAGCCAGCTCCCGAACCACAAGTTCCAGAACCAGAATATAACCCGCAAGAAGAACAATATTAATTCATTTTTTTATTTACTTTCTATTTTCACTATCTCGTCCAATTCTTCATCAGTCACAGAACAACCATTGAGTTTGACCGCCCACAAAACACTTTCGAGCAATTCGCGCCTAGCATTGGGCAGATTGACAACAAATTTATCAAGAATTCCCTTCTCGAAAGCCATCGTGACCAATTCAACGCTCCTTAAAACAGACAAATGCCTTGTTTCCTCAGTGAATTGGTGAAGCGCGCGCTCATCGACCTTAAGCGAAGTGTGAAGCCTGCGCTCCATAAGTTTTTGCAAGCCCGACGGATTCTCAATCAGCGTCCTTGTTATTCGTTCATCAACCGCGATGCAGTTCGATTTGAACATAAGCGCAGCGGCAATAGTTTCCATCTCTCCGATCTGGACAATCTTTATCCTCTGCCCCTGCGCAGAAAGAATACTATTCGCAAGCTCAGCTAGCGCCTGCGCTTTGCGCGTGACTTGAGGGTCATCGACTAACGATACAATTTTGCGGTCGATTAGGCGCTGGACCTCAATTGCTTCAAACTTGAACCTGCGCGTTTCAAGAGGCCGGTCAATAAGCTCGCGCTTGACGCCTCCTGGAATAACAAACTCTCCTTTTGAACGCTTTTTCAACTCCTCCAAACACCACAATAGATTGCTTGTGGTCAAACTGATGATCGGGCCTGAATCAAAGACAATCATTCAAACAGCTCCCTTGCCTTTCGCAAGCGATCCTTTACACGAATCCCATCAGGCGCCACATCTGACACAGTTTTTCCAATGTAGTTCTGCAGCTCCCACATACTAAGCCCGAGCAGTTCTGCGGTTCTAGCGATAGAAATTCCGTGCTCGTGAATCTTGCTGCCCTTTTTTATCCTCGCGTTGGAAACAACCTCTTGGATGTAAAGCTTCATCTGGCTGTCCATCTCGCTGATGCCCTGCAACACTCGTTTAATTATAGTTCTATACGCATTATCATCATTTGCCCTTAACGCTTCAAGAGCACTCTTAAGCTGCGATTCCACAAGAGGACAAGACTTGTCACGCTCAACACAGCGCCGTATGACTTTCGATAACGAATAGACAAGGACGGCAAGTGTCAGAGGGTCATCCTCCTGGAAAATACTCGCGTCGTGGATAGTGTGGTTGCTCAACTTCGAAAGCTCGATGAAATCGTGCTTCTCAAGAGCCGCAAGCACCTTACTCAATACATTCTCGATATCCTCTTTTATTATCGGGCGCATATGCCTAGTAATATCTTCGTGTTTAAAAATGCTTTTTATGTCATAATGTATTAAAAGTTAAACAGCTTATCAAATCAAGTGACGGCTAGCAATAATACTCGTCAGCAGGCATCAGATAATCTCTACCACAGCCGTTATGTAGGAACACATATGGACGTTCCTTTCAACAACGGAATTCTGACCTTGCCCGCTGACATCTCGCAAACTCTATTAGAACGACAATCCGACATAGGAAAATCATGCCTTGTCGCCACAATAGATAAATTCGAAGGAGATTTTAAGGCCTTGCGCATATGGGACATCAAATCACCTCTTAAGGAGTTTTCAAAACATAAAGTCAGTTACAGGATACGCGCCCAGAAAGCTCCTGAAGACGAACTGCAATTTATAATACCACATCAAATCGCGGAAAAAACCCTCCTGCATTCAAGGGTCTATCTCGCAGCAAGCGATGACGGAGAAACATTCACAATCTGGCCGTACGACACTTATTTCAGAGCGATAGGAAGCAAATGCTGAATCCTTAGAACCTGCGCTCTACTTTTAATTCATGCAATGTTTTGATGATGTCAATACCTTGGTAAGTTTTGGCTTGTGGCAAAGCGCCGTCCAAATGCTTAGCGATAAGATATGCGGCATATTCAGTATGACCTGCTTGTGCATCCCTTATTCTTTGAGGAAGCGGTTCACTCTTGAATTTGTACAGGATAGGACCCGTATCCGAAAAATAAACTGCGAAACCGTTCAATCCCGCTTTGAAGAAATCAACATCCCTGTCAAAATCAAGCATACGGAAATCCCCTGTACCGATTTTTCGGTATATTTTCTTCATACCTTCTTTCCACGGACCGTCAGGAATGTGCTTGTCAGGGTCTGCCAGCAAAGTTCTGAACCCTTTGAAGTTCAAATAGTGCTGAACCGTGCTTCGAGTAGCGAACAATTTTCGCGCATACGTATCCGGCTCGGTTCCCAACACTTTACTATAGTCTTTATCAGCTACTTGTTCAAGCGCGATACTTCGAATCTCTCTTGTGCGCAAAGTTATATTTTCATTGAACAGCCAGCTTCCCACACCAAGATCAAGAGTAACATCAACCGAATTGCGCACGTCAAATCCTCGTTTGAACACGATATTTGCGCAGGAAGCACCCATAGCCGCGCGCTCGCCGCTTCCATGCGTTCCTGTGGTGAAGCTGTAGGGAAGGTGCTTGACTACTTCAAACTCAACCTCTCCTTTTGGCGTTTGGTCATTTAGTAACGATTGGCCATTTAGCAACGAGAGATACTCTTTTAGTTTAGGCGCGTTGCGCGCATAGATATCCTCGCAACGCTCATCGACATCAAGCTTGCAATGAATACGTACTGCATTTACATCGCAGGGAATCTGATCTATCGCAGTATACAGAATGTCATTGAGTCCCTGCACGAGCGGATGAATGTCTTCTTCAGGAACGCCTGTTTTCGCACGCTCGAGAAGAGTGCTCAAGTCAGCGTTCTTTTGCTCAACAACTGATGGATCAGTCATAGTGCTGCTCCCTTCTACACCCTATTTAAATCTTTCTCAATCCACCGTGAATAATTCAGAATCATGATCGACATCAAACAATCCTAATCTTGCGCCGGCATCAAGCCAACCATGCGCGTAGTTGAGCGCTGCAAAAGCAGTCACGATATCGCCTTTCTCCTTGAAATGCTTCGCGTCCTCAAAATAACGTTTTGCCATATCGAGAAAATCGTGCGCGCCTGCTTTAAGATCGACTTTAGGCTCTTTGATTATTTTAACTTTCTTCAAAGCCCTGCCTGTGACATCGAAATATTTCGCTAGCTTCTCATCAGAAATAGAAGAAATCATATGTCGGAAACCCCCGCTTAATAATACATCTTGAAATGAAATACTGCGCGGGATTTCCGAACAGCTCAAGACTCGCTTGTTCAGTCATAGTATCTCTTCTTCAGCCATTTCACTCACTGCGATTCTTGACTAAAAAATAAAAAAACTAAACAGCCTGTGGCTGATGCTTTTTCGGAGCGTTTCTTCGAATAGCTATCGGAAGCACGTCCGCTTTGTACTCGAGCTTGGCTATCTCAATAGGATTGAATCCAATCTTCTCAAGATCCTTCTCTGAAAGCTTGACCAAGAACGGCGCGCCCATGCTTATTTGAAGCGCCCTGCTCCCTATCAATCTTGCAATTTCAAACTTTGTATGTTTTTTCATAAAGCCACCTCACAAAGCTTTGCGCAACGAAGGCGCAAGCTTTTGTGCAATCTCCACCATTTTATCGATGTCATCCACGCTAAGCTGAGCTTGGCCGCCCTTCTGCAAAGCGCAGATAGTGCCCTTCTCAGTCACAGCAACAGTCAAACGAGCCTCGATAAGAATCTCCTCATCGGAAAGCAAATCAACAAAGAAATGCTCGCCCACTTTCACGACAGTGACCTCAACAGGCTCACGCGCGATAGGAAGCTTTTCATCAGTCTTCTTTGCTTCGTAATCAATCTCGTTATTTTCAGTCATCTTCGGAAGCCTTGCGTCCTTAAGCGCCGCAAGCGCTGCAAGACACGCTGCATCCTGCAAATTGCCTTCATCGTTCATGGAACAGATGTCAATATTGACGCCCCAAACAAGCTCTCCTTCCTTGATGCAAAGCTTATGCACATCAATGCACTTGCTCTCGCGAATAGCCCTGTCAACGACACGAGCGATTTCAGTTGCCTGCTCTCCAGGAGGACCAGTTTCGAACTTCGGGTTGCTCATCGGCAACAATTCGGCGTTCACCATCAAGTTTCCCTTGTCAGGAGTATCCGGATAAGGCTTTCCTAAATCCAGCTTAACTCCGGCCAGGACCTCGGTACCTCCAATGCGGACACGCGCGGAACCCTCCGCGCTAGCCGAAATACCGTACTCCACAGTAATCTGACGGAACTCCAAGGCCTTTCGGCCATCATAGCGGACATTCTTTACGAGCGCCCGCAACAAATGCGCTTTCTGCTCTTGATACATTTTCACTCCCTCACAAACCGCTCTTTCAGCGCGGCCTTCTGCAATTCATAGATTTTCTTGCAGGCATCCTTTGCTTTGGTTATAGCTTCCTTGAGCTGTTCTCTTGTGACCTCTCCATCCATCTGAAGCAAAGTGACTTTGCCAGAGTTCGGAAGGATAGCCACCGGAATGTCAGCGCCATCTTCATGCGAATCTTCAAGGTAGTTGAGGTCGAGAACGACCTTATCCATAACACGGCCCGCAGCGACAGCACAGACAAGGTCCTTCATCTCAAGGCCAGCGTCCGCAAGCGCCATGGCCGCAGCCGTGATAGCTGCGCATCTTGTTCCCGCGTCAG
The DNA here is from genome assembly GCA_018302815.1 of Candidatus Woesearchaeota archaeon. Lineage (GTDB taxonomy): Archaea > Nanobdellota > Nanobdellia > Woesearchaeales > ARS49 > JAGVZE01. The sequence goes on along the minus strand of JAGVZE010000002.1, from coordinate 19,826 downwards.
TTTGCGGCAATTCCACAAAGATGTCGACAACAGCGTTCGGATATTCCTTCAAGTTGAGCACTGGAAGCAAAGCGTTCTGTATAACCATGCTGATTTCCTTGCTTCGTCTTCCGCCGCCCGGACGGACACGATTACCGTGGCCCGAGAACGGCATCATATTGTAGTTCACACGCAAGATGCCAGTCTCAGGATTCTGCATAAATTTCGGATGCAAATCACGAGGACCATATACTGCCGCGTAAGCCATAGTCTTTCCAATCTGGAACATCGCGCTACCATCCGCTCTTGGAATAACGCCGACTTTCGCGCTCATCGAACGAAGCTCATCAAAGCCACGTCCATCGAATCGTTTAGAGTAAACGCTCATTGGGCACCTCCCCTTGGAGCCACTGATTTTCCGGTCTTATCGCCGAGCCATGTTGCCATTCGGTCGGTAAGGCCGCCTAAGTGCGCCTCCTGCTCGATCTTTCTAATAGCTTGCTCAGCTACGACTTCACCTTCAGGCTCTCCTGAAAGCCAAATCCAGCCGTTCTGACCAACGATAATCTCGCAGCCCGTAGCCTGCTTGATCATCGCGACCATACTGCCTTCTTTTCCAACAATCCTTGGAACTTTCTGCGGAGAAACTTCAACTACACGGCCGCCCCGCAATTTCTGAAGGCCCGGACCTCTCATCGAAACATCAACAAGCTTTTGGCTCGTTACGTTGACAACCTGGCAGACAACATAGTCGCCCAAATCATAATATTGCCTCAAGTCAGCGCCCCTTGCGATAAACTCAGATGTAGCGTCCTTAAGAGTCATCACCGCTGAATACGGCGAATTAAGCTCCATACGCCAACCCGTCATAAGCACGTCGATGACTTTGCCTACAATTTTATCTTTTATTTTCGGAAGATATTTTCCGGAAAGAGCTATCAACTTGATGACCTTTCCTTCAACCGAGACCATACCCAAACGCTGAGCCACTATGTGCTCACTGTCGCGATACGCGCCTGAACCTGGCAAGAAACTCATACCTATCGCGAGCTTCTCACCTGGAACAACTATTTCTTTATCCTTCACTAACACTTGTTCTGTCATATTTTCACCTTACTTGCGTTTCACTTCTCTTAACGCTTTCTCTAGTTTGTCTTTCTTAACCTTGACGAATTTGCGGTCCGCGCTCGTAATATATGCCGCGTCCACGCGATCCACGTTGAAATTCTTGTCGAGCACTTTGTTCAGCGCATCGAGCGAGAGCCTCAAGCCCTCTTCGATAGTCAGCTTCTCGCTGTACTCATTGTTCAGTATCTCTTCAATCTCCTGCTCGCCTTCGCCGATGACGGTCGCCCTGAACTGGAAGAAAATTCCTGTCGGGTCAGTCTCAAAAAGCTTCGGGCCGTCAGTATCGATGCCTGCCAAAATGACTGAAACGCCAAACGGCCTGTATCCGCCTGACTGAGTGCAGATTTGTTTTAGAGCGCAAATGTCCTTTACGACTGAAATGGTATCGACCGGAGTGTCGTAAGTAACTTTGTGCTGCTGAGCCTTGACCTGAGCGCGTTCGATAAGAACACGCGCGTCGCTCAAAATACCTGACGCGGTCGCTGCGATATGGTCATCGATTTGGAAAATCTTCTCGACGCTTTCAGGAATGACTAATTTGTCAACGATGCGCTTGTCAGCGACGAGCAAAATGCCATCCTGGCAAACCATTCCTATCGCTGTCGAGCCCTGCTTAACAGTCTTCTTCGCGTATTCGACCTGAAGGAGCCGTCCGTCAGGCGAAAACATCGTAATAGCTCTATCATATCCCATCAATGCATGAGGCATTGGTTGTGATTCTTCATCTCTTTTCGACATGGTAACCTCCCAAATAATTTTTTTCTGCTTTAGCGAGAATGCCTGATGCGCCAATCGAACGCACGATGACTTGGTGCTGGTCGATGGACGTGATAAGCGCAAGCGACGCTTTGAGTTCATCAAGACCAGTGTGTATGACTCTAATGAGTCCTTTTTGCGCTTCAGAGTTGTATTTTTCAGAAAACAGCTTGATTCCAAGGCGCGCAGCGCCCTTTGTTCCGACAAATTGAAGCACAGAAGCCCAAATAGCCTTTGAAACCTCGGAAAACGCCTTTATTTTGCCTTCAGAGAGTATTTCAAACGCCAAATAACGTTTCTTTTCTTTTAACGTCGGCGATAGTGGTTTTAAGCGTGCCATATTTCTTATTTTGTAATACACCTATTATTAGGTGAGAAAAAACCAATCATGCGTTTCCCGTTCCTTTTCTCTCCCCTTCAAAATAAAGGAAATGGGGGTTTATAAAGGTTATGGGTTTGCGGTGTGTGATTGTTATGCCTTTCATTTGAAGCAAATATTTATTAATGATTCATTTCCGCAGTCACTTATGGATGCAGTATATTCACTCAAGCACTTTCTAGGAGACCTCGAAGTTTCGAAGCAACTGCTTGAGCAAGTGGTTTCACGAGGCGATCACATCAAAAAACAGATTGCTGAAAGGCTATCTAACAAAGGAATAGGCGCCGAAATACATTTTGTCGGTTCAAGCGAACCATCCAGACTTACCTGTGTTATTGATCCAGTAACTCCTGATAATAGGTACCCCTGCGATTTTGACTGCGTAGTTTTAATCGATAAAACACTCGCTCGTAACGAACAGGAACGAATACTCAACACCTTTTTTGAGGGAGTTAGTGCTAAACGGATCACACTTGGAAACTACAAAAGAAAACCTGCCCTTCAGTTTTGGTATGATAAATTTCCTGTTTCCGTAATGCTTTTAGATGAGCAAGAATATCAACGGGTTGCGCCTTGTCAGTATGCATTAACTTGTTCTGCTTTGACGTCTGAACAAGTAACTACTGCCCGGGCATTGCGTCTTTTTTGCATGAGAAATGGACTTTACGGCGGATTTACCCGCGGGTTTAAAGGAATTGCACTTGAGAATATTACCCGCACGCATGGCGATATTGAGAATTGTCTTGATTGGCTCTACAACACAACTCCTGAACAAATATTTGTTTCATCTCCCTTGGATCAGAGCAATCTTGTTGGTAAAATACAGCAAGATATTTGGTTGCGTCTTTATGCAGCTCTTGATAAATACACTTCAAAAGGAAATATCAGATCCATTCCTTATGGATTTGAAAGTTGGAATGAAGATCATCTTTCTATGCTTACCGCGCGATTTATGAGTGAAGATAGTGATCCGCATAAGATATACAAAATTGCAGAAACCCTAATTAGTTCTGTTGCAGATGATTTGGGTGCATCAAACGATTCTCACGCGATTTTAGTCATTCCTCAATATCAGAGTAATGATGTTATGGTTGCATTATCGGGATTAACTCATGATTCGCGAAGTAAATTTCTTTCTCTATTTTATTCAAAAAGATCCGAATTGAAGAAAAAACAAAAATAATGTTTTTTTAATTATTGACGGCACATGCCGCACGCTTTCATCTTGATGCACTTGGCGACGCCCATCAAAAGGAAACCGCCCGCGTACCAAAGAAGAGTGTTCATCCATGGCATCATTTGTGTTTGCATCATGACGCCTGACACTATCACCCAAAGACCTGCAGCAGCAGCTACTGCTGAAAGAATTCCTGAAACTATGCACTTTGGCCCGCAACTGCCAGTCGGACACATGTTCATCTCCATACTTTTTTTAGCCATATTATCACCTCGATTTTGGAATAATATTATCTTTTACCCTTTTTAAGATTCTGTACGGGAAAACGTACACGCGCGTTTCGCTTGGGCATATATAGAAAGGTATTTAAATGAACTGAGGGAGTTTTTCCCTATAACGGGCCGTTAGCTCAGCGGTAGAGCACCCGACTCTTAATCGGGTGGTCGAGGGTTCAAACCCCTCACGGCCCGCTCTTTTTTAATAGCCCTTCACTGCGACCAAATCGCGAGCCGTGAACCGTATGTTCCTCTCTCGAAGTCCATCTTGAACTTTCCTATCGATACAAGCCGCACGCCGTTCTTCATGCGCTTGCCTGATCTGAATAGCTGATCGAAAACCTCGGAAGGTTTTTCCTCGGATGAGAATAAGGTATCTATGGTCGCAGAAATCGGCTTCCATCCTTTCGGAAACTTTGATTGCGTTACTTGTATGAGCGGCGTTTCGATGTCAGTTGGCGCGGTTCCTTCCCTATCTGAATCATCTCCAACCAGCACGGTCCGCAGATCCGCATAATTGATAGGATCGATTAGCCGCCTTGCAATCACCAAATCCTTTGCGCCATTGCCTCTTCCGGAATACGGGTTCACGTATCGCGACCCCTCATTGAACGGCTCGCGGGTCAATCGATTCAGATAAACATTCAGAAAATCAGAAATCTCATACTGCTTCTTGCGAGCGGCATCACGCTCTGATTGAGGTTTTTTGTAATCTTGTGCCGCGTCTGCGAATTGTGACAGTTCGGCATATGCTTTTTTTCGTTCATCATCGTTCATCAGGTCGCTTCTTTTGGCGAAATCATCATTTATCTTGTGGACTGTTTTGTCCGGCCGAATGTAAAAGCCGTTACTGCTTGTCAACTGCTCTTTTCCCATATATCCGCTCAGAAGATGCTTCACGCCATCAAGATGGACGCGTCCTTTCTCACCAGCATGAGTTGCAACGATGAGTTTCCTGCCCTTATCCTTTTGCTCTTCCAAAAACTCGAAAGCTCCCAAATAGAGTCCGCAGCCACCTTGGTAAAACTCGCCAAGCGTGCAATCTTTATCCAAAAATAAGATGTCTTGAGGCATAACTTCTTGCTTTTCAGGTTCTTTATAAGTTTTTCGTTACTATTTAGTGGTTCTACATTACTACGACATTAAAATCATAACATTTATAAACACAAAAGTATGACAAAAACATCATGTTAGAGAACGAATTAGAAAAACTCGTCGAGAACAAGGTAAAACCCCTTCTCGAAGAAGCGATGCACAAGAATTTAGGCATCACAATACAAGAATTAGAACTGGACATCTCAGATAGGCTAAAACGCAGCACGCTCTTAGATTTCACCATCGATACCAATCTGCCATTCAAAGAAGCCAAACGAAGGTTCAAACACGAATACGTAGCGAAACTTCTGCAACTCAATTTCGGAAATGTGGCAGATGTCGCAAAAGCTGCAAACGTTGATAGGCGAAGCATACACCGCATAGTTGCAGAAATGCGAATAAACGTCGAAAACTTCAGGCAGATACTTGAAAAAGGAACGTACGTCAAACAGCTCGCAGTTCAGGATATCATACAAGAAAGCATGGTGCATTACAAATCATCGCTCAATCCGCAAAGATACGAAGCGTTCTACAAAGAAGCACCGCTGATATCAAAAGACATTGTGAAAGAACTTCCCGAGAGGCCAAAAACTCTCAAAGAAGCAGAACGAGAATTCGAGACAAGCTATTTTAGCAAGGCGCTGCGCGAATCACGCGGAAACATCTCGCACGCAGCGCGGAAAATAGGGCTGCGCTTCGAAACACTGCACAGAAAATTAAAGCAGCGGGGAATAGACGCGAAGAGTTTCAGCGCGGGCTGACTTTGTTATCGTTAGATTCTCTCCGTGATTCCAAGTCAGCGTAAATGTCATCAGCAGACATGTAGAGATACTTCCTCACCAAGTTGAATCCTGGAACAGTGTCTAAAACAGCAAGATTATCGCGCTTCATGCGCTCTTGTTCTTCTAGTATAGTTTTTCGCACCCGTTCTTTAAATTTTTCTAATTCCGGTGCATTAAATGTAGCAGAGATGAGAAGAAGCATCATCTCGAAATCAGAAAGGGCACCGACATAATGCTCAGCTTCTCTTGGAGTGCTGAATTTCCTTCCTGATTCTGCCAGAGGATGCACTCTTGAAAATTGATACATCATCGGATGGTCATCGTGACCGTTATCCAATTCGCGGATCGGTTTTCCTCCACCCGGACGGAAATATTCCTTTCCATTGCTGCCTTTAAAGTACGCAATTCCATCTGTTGCGGCGCATTCAAGCGTGAGCTCAAGTTGTGAATCTTGGTCCATAGCGTTCACTTCTTCTTTTTTCCCTTTAAACCTTTCTTTTTGAGGCAGTCCAGAATCCCCTCCAAATCTTGTTTAAGTTTCGCCTCATCGGGCTTTTGAGCGTCAAGCTCGTGATAGAATGTTCGCATATATTGCGAAACCAACTCAAACTTCTTCAATTCTGCTAACACATCGTGCGCAACATACTTCGGTGCGCCCTCGTGATTTATCTGCGACCGTATATCGAGAAACCTGTGATCCTCTCCGATGCTTTTCCTCAGAAGATCTAATCGTCCCTGCGTTGTCTGATAACCATCCCACTGCGACAGTGAAGCGCCAAGACCTCTGAGCTCCTGATGATCATACGTTCTTTCTGCCATTATCTCATCTTCTCCACTGCGTTATCAGCGCAACAACAGCGCCGCCCAGAATTCCGAAAAAGAAATCAGCCATAGTATCCTCGAAATCTCCTTGGCTTGTGTGGAAAAAGATGAATTCATACCATTCCCAAAGAACTGCGAATAATGAAACAAAGCAGATCAGGAACAATGCGCTGATTAGCCAATGCGCCTTGTAAAGACGCAAGTTTTTCCAATGATTCAGGAACAAAGCGCCCATAACCGCAATTGACATTCCGCCGAAAAGGTGCATCGAAATGTCAAGATTTGGATAAGCATCATACGCGCCAAGCGGATCGAGAACAAAACTGTTCAAAAAGAAAATAAAAAAAGGAAGAAGAAAAAAATAAATCCAACGCATCTTAGTTGAAGCTTCCCGCTCCGAAAATTGGAGCGCGGTTCACATCCTCAACAGATACGATTACTTCGAGCACAGCCTCGTTTCCGGCGCTATCTCGCGCCTTCACCGTGACTTTATAGTTGCCCGCATCATCGTAGGTCGTGATTCTCGTGTCTGAATTCATCCAGCCCGAATAAGATACGCGAACTTCATCGTTCTCATGGTCGCTGATGACTGGCACAAGCGTGACAGTCTCGCCTTCCTTGACGATAATTGGATTCGCAAGCTCGATGACAGGAGCTCTGTTCACCGCTTCAACAACAATCGGGAAGACTTGCTCTGATGTAAGCTCGCCGTCTGAAGCGACAACAATCACATCATAGTCTCCTGCATCGCCGACAGCAGGCGTCCAAGAGCCCGATTCATCGAACGGCTCTTCGAAAGTGTACGAGATTTTGTCTCCATCAGGATCCTTCGCACTTGGCTTTAAGACCAAACGCTGGTTCTCCTTCACTGAGAACGGCTCAGGTTCGCTGAATTGTGGAGCTCTATTGACATTCTTGACAGATATGATAACTTCCTTCTTTGTGACTCCTTTCTCATCAGATGCAACTATGACCACTTTGTGCAATCCGCTGTCGTTGTATCCAACTTCCGCGGTCGCGGTCGTCATCCATCCCTCAAAAGTTATGGAAACCGGATCGCTATCTGGATCGGTGACGTTTGGTGAAAGCGTGAAAGTCGTTCCTTCCACTGCCTCAATTGGCTCTTCAAGCGAAATCATAGGAGGCTTGTTCTTTGGCAGGACAACAAGCAGAACTTTTTGCTCAACAGTGTTCGAGCCATCTGATGCTGTGATAGTTATCAAATGATCTCCTGCATCGCCTTCTTTAGTGCTCCACTCGCCTTTCTCGCTAAGAGGTTCTGTGAATGTGTAATGAATTGGGTCGCCATCAGGGTCAACTGCTTTGAGGTTCGGGAAGCTGACAAGGTCGCCCTCGGTAACTTCCTTTCTTGGAACATCGCGAAGGTCAGTTTCTACTGTTGGTGTCACCTGCGGTTCAGGCACAGTTTCTGTGACATTTTCTTCTGCAACGGGCTCTGAAGAGACATTCTCTTCAACAACCGGCGTCTCAATAATGGTCTGATTCCTCGATGGAAGAACAGGCGTGCACGCTGAAAGCGCGACTATAAGCATCACGAACAATGCAATCTTTTTCATAACAAACTCCCCCCTTTGGTTGATAGTGTACAAAGTGTTACCATTCTGCGATAAGAAACCGTATTTAAAGTTTTATTTGATCGAACCTATACACGCAAAAGGAGATATCACTTGTTATGATGATGAATATTCAAAATAATAAATGAGGCGAGCGCTATCGCGATAGAGTTCAATGCAATAGCGATGGCGTAATTTAAGAAGAAAGAAGCAGGATAAAACGTGATGAGCGTACTGTTGGCTGCGAACTGCCAATTGCCCTGCGGGAAAAAGACGTAGTGAAAATAGGTGAAAAATGAATCAAAGGGAATTATTGCGCAAAGAATCAAAAATCCCGTGAGCAAAAGCGTTCCGTGCTTCACCGACTTCAAATCAAGGCCTTTCTTCCACAACGTGAGAGCGAGCAGGACTAGAATTATCAACGATGACCTGATGATCCAGGCAACATCACTCATATGTGAAGATTCATCTTCATTGAATACTGCTGGCATTGAATTGCTGAATAAGACATACTGCAAATATTGATGAGTTGTCGGAATCGCGCTCTCATCGAGCAAAAGAAACGTGAACGCCGGGTCGGTCACAAGCGAAAAAAAACTCAAGAACAGGCAGACAAGCGCGAACAAAACGCTTCTCATCGAATCTTAGCACCATCGCCAAGCTCAACTTGAATCGGTCCATTGTGTGTTTTAAGCGGCTTATCATTATAGATGACGATGTGGTTTTTAGTCGTTAGCACGACTTTCTGGAAATCTTCAATAGTCATTTGTTCTGTTCGTGGAGTTATGCCTTCAACATAAACCTGATCTCCCGGTTCTGCTTTTCCAGGATCAAGCACGCGCACTTTGCCATCTTTCTCTCCTGCGAGCATCATGCCTTGGCTCTCGACGCCGCGCAGCTGGGCGGGCTTCAGATTTGATACGAACACAATGAGCCGTCCCTTCAACTCCTCTGGCTTGTAGTGCTCTTTCATCCCAGCGACAAGCTGTCTTTGTTCTTTTCCCGCGTTGAGTTTTAGAACATACAGCTTGTCAGCATTCGGATGATTCTGAACTTCCTCGATCTTCGCGACTTTCAGGTTAAGTTTTGAGAATGGATCTTCTGCGGCAGGAGCTTTCTGCTCAACAGAAGATTGGACTTGCTGAACCTTTGTCTCAATCTTCTTGAACAAAATCTGCGGCTGAGCTATTGTTCCTTTGGTTTTTTTAGTGAACTTCGCATCTTTAAGTTTCCCTGTCTTTTGACCAATTTGAGCGGCTATCTTTTCAGCGCTAGCCGGAATCATCGGCCAAGTTAGGATGCTGATGATGCGCAAATGCTCGACAAGAGTGTAAAGAACAGTCGCTAGGCGCTCAGGGTCGTTTGAAAGCTTCCATGGCTCAGTATCATTCACGTATTTGTTGCAGCGATTGATGTACGCCCATATTTTTTCTACAACATGGTGCCACTGGAACGAATCCATCAGTGCGTTCAATTCATCAAGCTTTGGAATCGAGTCTTCCAATTCTTTCTCTTTTTGCGTGAGCTTGCCGCACACAGGGATATTGCCCTGGAAGTTCTTATGGATGAGAACCGATGTTCTTTGAAGAAGGTTGCCAAGAGCGTCGGCGAGTTCAGTATTATTCCTCGCGACAAGATTCTCCTGCGAAAAATCCCCGTCATCGTGCGGAGGAATGTCTTTTAGAAGAACGAATCTGAACGCATCGGCGCCATACTTGTCAATCATTTCAATCGGGTCCACAACGTTTCCAAGACTTTTTGACATTTTCTGGCCGTTAATCGTTATGTGTCCGTGAGAGAAAACGGTCTTTGGCAAGGGAATATCGCACGCGAGAAGAATCGCGGGCCAAATCACGGTATGGAACCAGATGATGTCTTTGCCGATGATGTGCGCATCGCAAGGCCAATACTTGTTGAATTTCCTTGTCGGATAGCCAATGCCGCTTATGTAATTCAAAAGCGCGTCAAACCAGACATAGATGACGTGTTTTTTATCGAACGGCAAGGGAATTCCCCATTTGAAAGAGGTCCTGCTGACGCTCAAATCCTTTAGCGGTTCTTTAAGACGGTTCAAAATTTCATTGCGCTTAGCTTCCGGCTGAATAAATTCAGGATGCTGTTCGATATGCTGGATTATTTTTTGCTGGAATTCTGAAAGCTTGAAGAAATAACTCTCTTCGCTCAACTGCTCAGGCGCTTTCAGATGGTCAGGACAAAGCCCTGCCTGAAGTTCCTTATCAGTTTTGAAGCTTTCACATCCAGTGCAGTAAAGCCCTGAATAAGTGCCTTTGTAGATAAGCCCCTTATCCATCACTTTCTTGAACAGCTCAACTGCTGTCTTTGTGTGGCGCTTGTCTGTAGTGCGGATGAATTCAGAGTATGAGACATTAAGCCGCTCGCATAAATTCTTGAAGTGAATTATCATCTCATCAGTGAATTGCTTGGGGCTTTTACCTGAAGCTTGCGCCGCTTTCTCTATTTTCTGCCCGTGCTCATCGGTCCCTGTCAAAAAGAAAACGTCATCTCCTTTAATCGTGTGCCATCTAGCAAGAGTATCTGCTATGACTTTCTCGTACGCGTGCCCCATGTGAGGCTTAGCGTTCGGATAATCTATCGCTGTTGTGATGTAATACTTCTGTTTAGGCATACTTGTCCTTTCATCTTATCCTTTTATAAAGTTAATTAGACCAAAGCCAGCCATTAATAACCACTTTAAAGTAACGAAAGGTTTATAAAGCGTCTATCTTCATTCTTTGATTGGTGAGTGAAATGACAGACATGATTGAAACAGCACTAGCAGATTTTGATTCCATACTTCGCAGCACATTATTCTCAGACAGCCAAAAACAAGGCCTTGCGTTCATGGCGGTTCGAAATGAACTTCTGACTAAACCAGAACATATCCGCTACGCGATAAAAGCAGGACTTGACCGCAAGCAATACAAAACAGCAGTCGATACCTCGCTCGCACATTTCGGATACAGCGATACTCTAAGAATCTTGCTTGAAAATTCACAATATTCAACAGCAGCGCGCCTTGCACGCGACCAAAAAGACTACGCGACAGCAAGCAGGCTCTACGAGCGCGCAGGAAGATTCGATAGGGCAGTAGAAATGGCCAGAAAATCAGATTCGCCGAATTCACAACAGCGCGCAGAGGCGTTATTTGAACGCACACTTGGCATCATAGTCGGCGATCTTATCGACGCGATAAACGAAGGAGACATACGACTTGCCGCAAACCAATCATACCAAGCAGGAAAATTATGCTATAAGTCCGAAGAATTGGACGCTGCGTGCAGGCATTTCAAAAGGAGCAAAAGGCTTTTTGAACAGGCAGGAGATTCAGACGCGGCATACGACCTCGAAAAAGCGCTCGCGCAAATCGGAAATTCAGCACTTCTTTCGTCAGCGCAGTCAGATATCTCTAACGAGTAATCACTGGAAAAACGCAGGATGAGTGTTCAAACGCCTTTGGAGCTGCGAGTCTTGATTTATCACGACAAAATCGAACGGGCGCGATTTCTGATACGAACTCAATTCATCATAGATTTTACTGTTTGGCGCGATATGCTCGCTTGAAAGGATCGCAAGAATGGGAATTCCGTGAGAATGAATTGATGTTTTTATTCTTCTGCCGATTTGTCGCTGGCGAAGCAAAATAGAATCTTCAATAACTTTTTGCTCGAGAACAGCAGTGGAAGCTTCCTCAAAATAAGTATATAGCTCCATCAAATTGGCTTGCAGCATTTGCAGATCCACGTGCGGGATGTCGAGCGGCAATAGCCTGCCTTCAATTTCCTTGTTCAGCTCGCACAGACGGTCGTACGATTTCCTGTGATTTTCTGTTCTATTTGGATAGTTTGGATCAAAAAACTCGTGCAGGACAATACGCGGATTTACATCTTTTATTATGCATTTTTGGACCATATTCTGCTTTTCTGTCCCATTCGGCACTTCACCCACCAATACTGCGTGAAGAATGTTGTCGGTTCCATTTGAATATAATTTGGCTCCGTAACCAGTGCTTCTTGCGCATTTGAGTAAGCTATCAATAAGTATCATATTTGCTCGTGCCAGAAAGAGCCTATTTAAAACTTTCTTGGTTTTACTTCTTGTTGGTGATTAATTCGCCTTCGTACCCGCAGTCCATACAAATAAGAACGGTATTATCATCGACTAAATCAACGTGGCCGGCTTTGCATCTAGGGCACTTGTACTTAGCTTTAGGATGAGCGGTGTGAACCATCAGATATCATCATCGTCAGCGGCTTCAGGTTCATCCTTCTTGTTGACGGCTTTCATCTTTTTAGTAATCGGGATTTTTCCCTTGCATTTGTCGCACAGGAATATTAGAGCTTTGACGCCTTCGAATGACTTGCGTTTGAAGGGAATCGTGGTTTCGCCTTTGTGCTGGCAGTGAGGGCAAGTATATGCAATATTTGCCGTGAGCGAATCTTCGTAAGCGACTTTCTCAACAGTGTATTTGCACGACGGGCAGAGGTATTCCTTCGCTCGAATCTTCACAGAGCCTGTTTTCTCGTCCTTGGGCTTGCCCATCTTGGACTTCTTGCACTTAGGACAATCCTCACGGAACGCCCAGCATTTAACGTATCCTTTATCGACAGCACGGCTCGTGAAATAAACACATTCGTCCATCGATTCAGGATATCTTACTGCCATGCTTTTGCAATTGATGGTCACTTTTTTAAAGTTATCGTATGTACCAAGATATGTGGAAGACAAACAAATGCAAGAACCAGAGCAAAGGTTTCAAAATGGCGATGCGACATTCGAAGAATACGTAAATGCGTTTACGCGCCAAAGTTCAGACAATTCTTCAAGCGAATTTCGCAGCCTTTCAACATATGAACTGGCCCTTGGTTATGGCCTCTACAAATTCGCATCAAAGTTCATGGTCATAAAAGAAGGCACTGGATTCAAATTAGACGAAAAAGAAATGGACGATGATGTTCCGTACATAAGTATGCAGTTTGATGGACATACTTTTGATGCGCCAGGCATAAAATGCGGAATACTGTACGAGCCTTCAGACAATATAGTGATAAGTGAGCAATGGAACAATATAATCAGCGTTCCAACGTTAAACTCTTTAGAAAAAAAAGCAAAATTCATCGAAGATTTTTTTGAAATACACGCGAGCTATCCTGATTCCAATAACCAATTCGATCTAGGATTTTCAGATATCACAAACTCCCGTTCACGAGTCTATTTTATAGAAGGTATGGAACGAATTCCTGCGCGGCTAATCGCGCTTGCCAAAGGCGGACCGATAGCCCGCTTCATACTTGAACGCATACGAAATCTTTCTGCTTGATCGGGCGGGGTTTTAGCGCTGTCTTTACCGCAAAGCTTTTTAAACGGTATTCTCGGAAATGCAGGTCAGCATGACAGACTATTATGATGAAATATCTGAAGGCTATGATGCGCTTCACTTCGAAGAGCAGAAGAAAAAAGCAGAACTGATACTAAAAGAACTCAAAATAAAGAAAAGCGACAAACTACTCGACGTTGGCTGCGGAACAGGAAAAATAACTGAGCTTTTCTTTTGCGATGCGACTGGAATAGACCCGTCTGAAAAACTACTCGCGAAAGCCAAAATACCTGTCGTCAAAGGCAACGCAGAGAAACTTCCATTTCCTGACAAATCATTCGACATCGTGATAAGTTTGACAGCGATACATCACGCCGACCCTAAAAAAGCTGTTGAGGAGATAAAACGCGTAGCAAAGCGAGACATCGCGATAAGCGTGCTCAAAAAAGCTAAGAATTTCAATGAAATAGAGCAGGAAATTCAAAAACAACTGATTGTAAAACAGCAAATTGACGCTAATCAAGATATTCTATACATTTGCGCTTCATCGTGACATTTATATATTGAATCGGCTCAGTAACTTGTAAAGAGGCCGTAATGCAAATACCAGAATTCATCAAAGAACTTGTTTGGACGTTTTATCCGCCGCGCTATAAGCAGCTATCAGAACAGCCGCTGAGCAAAAGTTTACTCTTCATGAGCAAGATTCTGCTTGTCGCGTTTCTAATAACTGGCGTGTTATATCTGCCTAAAGTCGCGCTGCTCAAAGGAACAATAGAAGACGAGTTAGGAAAATTTGACGTTTTCAAACTTGAAGGGAATGTCACACAATCTGACGCAGTGAATATTCCTCGTCACAATCCGTGGGTCGTAATAGATTTGAATAAGAATTTGACTCTCACCAAAGAATTCTTCGTAATCGATAAAACTACAGTACAGTATCGTGTTTTTAGCCCGCGAACCATTCCGCGAGAACAGCTCAAAGACATAAAGGAATACAGAACAAACGCATCCAGATTTTTCACGATAGTTCTGCTATTAATGCTTCCCGGAATAGCATTACTGCTTTACCTTCGAACGTGGCTCAAATATTTCTTCATCGTATTAGTAATGTCGAGTTTCTTCTTTGTCATCACTGAACTTACCCGCCACAGGCTCAAATGGAAAGAAGTCGCGAACATAGTCACGCACACGATGACTCCAGTAATACTCATTGAAGTCGTATCATCTTTTGTTACGACTGCATATCTCCTTCCGATTATTAGATTCCTTGGAATCAACATTTATCTTGCAACAACCGTGATTTTAATGGCGTTCACAGTGCTTGCGATAATCGGCTGCCAATACGAAATCCATAAAGAGAGCAAACACAAAAAATGAGAGTCAAAGCAGTACTCTTTGACATGGATGGAGTTCTATGCGATTCGGAACCGATCCACGTAGAAGCTTACCGCGAGATGTTCAAATTGCACGGCGTAATCTTGAACAAGAAAGACACGGCAGATATTTTTGGAAAACTCGATGAACATATAATCGCAGACATTTGCAAGAAACGGCGCCTTCATTGCGATGTGTACGCAATGGGACGTGAAAAACGCGAATTAATACCTCCACTTCTTCGAAAACTTCCGATGCCTATCTATGCTCACGTCAAAACATTCGTAGCTTTCGCGAAAAAACACGCGAAAATAGGCCTTGCGACATCATCAAGCAGAAAAGAATTCAAGATAACTCTTCAACGGATAGGACTTCAAAACGCTTTCAAAGCGACTCTTGGCAAAGAAGATGTACGCACTCACAAGCCAAGCCCTGAAATTTACCGCAAGCTTGCGAAAAAACTGCACGTGCGACCAAACGAGTGCATAGTAATTGAAGACAGCGTAACCGGAGTTGAAGCCGCCAAGCGCGCAGGAATGTTTTGCGTTGCAGTATTGAACAGTTTTCCTGCAGTGAAGCTAAAAAAAGCGGACATGATCGTAAAAAACTTGAACGATATTCGCCTGCGGAGGCTTCTTGATGCTAATCTATAACCCGCGCCAGATGGCGCTTGTGACTTGCAAAGGAAAACATGCGCTGATGGGTAAATCAACGGAAAAACACGACATTGTGCCCACAACATGGCATTCGCCTGCAAGCAGCCACCCGCCGATGTACGCGATATTTCTTGAAAACAGCACAATGGCGTGCAAACTAATCACTCAAAGCGGCGCATTTGTAGTTAACTTCATGCCAAACTCACAAGTAGAGTCAGTGAAAAAAGCCCAAGTCATATCCGGCGAATACACTGAAAAAATCGAACACCTTGGGCTGCACGAATTACCCTGCGAGAAACTTGTGGATTCTTTTCGAATAAAAGAAGCAGTAGGCTGGCTTGAATGCGAACTAGTGGAGGAGAAATCTTTTGGCGATCATATTCTATTTGTTGGACGAGTGGTGCATTCTTGGATGGCGCTCGATGAGAAAAGAGTATTCCACGTGGAAGGGAACGAGTTCACAACTACCCGCTAGTGCGAGCACCTTATGCGTTCATCAACAGTTCTTTGATATTTCACAAAATGCTCGTGCGCTTTATCGACGCGTTCAAGCTCGCCTATCTGCGGGCGATAATTGCGATCATTCACCGGAAGCAAGACTTGAACTTCGGCTGTAAAATATTTTGCCCTATCTTTCGGATGAACTGCGATTTTACAATCCTTTTTGTGCGCAAGCTCAACTAACACTTCAAGCTCTTCATGACTACGAGGAGTCACAATATCGCTCACAGACACTATTTTCAAAGAGTCATACTGATAATCAGGATAGAGAATGTAGGTATTACTCGGCCCTCTTGATTCGTCCTTATTGCCTTCCTTTGGTTCTTTGCGCTCTAGCATCAACGCTTTTTCATTGACGCCGAACGTTTTCTCCATGAACTTTTCATCCAATCGCAAAAATCCGGTCGTTTTCGCTATCTCGTGCAGGTCCAGAAAAATAAGATCAATGCCATCTTTGTCTTTGACGTTCTGCCAACGATACTCTTTGCTCAGTAAGTCAGTTACAGCTTGACGGAACGGGTAGGATCTTCGCATTGATAAACGGCTCTTCTGGAAGTATAAATTCATTTCTCTTCCTGAGTGAAGCTTTTATACGACCTGCCTTCTGCTTAGCTCATGACTGATGAAGCCACACGCGAATACGAGCGAAAAGCGCTTGAAGACTCTGATACCGCATCACGATATTTGTCAATGCTGGTCCGTTCAGGTGATTTTTCTTCACATATTCCCTGGATGCTTCAAAATATAGAGCATGTGCATCTACGAAGAGGCCTTTATGAGAACAAACTTGTGGGGCTCACAACGTTCGCAGGAAGTGGAGCGAATTTGCGACCGGCATATCGAAAAATGGAAAATGACGGATATGCTCTTTGCAATTCTATTTATGCGCTCTTCCAGGCTCACTTTCAGGGAAGGCTTGATTGCATGAGCGTAATTCATGGAACCGGCCAAATGCGCGAGGCAGCGAATATCGCCATACATCTTCGTGAAGGTTTTGCTCGCGGTCCTAGGCAACCAGATGGAACTATCGAAATGTATCTTTTTCGTGACCCCCTTGAATGGTTTCCAGATATACAGTCGATACAGTTTTATGGAGATGAGCAAACTTCCATCCCTCTTGAGCGTTTGCGGCCGCTTGAGCAAGCAGCTGTCGAACAAATGGAGCGTTTGCCTTCCCAAAGAACAGTTTTGCGCTTCACTGACAGAGTTATTGATGAACGGGCGGGGATATTTCCTAGCCTTTGCCACACTGAAGAATCAGAATACATGCAGAGTAATTTCTTTTTTGGTGAGACAATTTCAGTTATTAATAACAGAGTTCCGTTAATTAGTTATGGTTTCCCATTTTCTGATCTTATAAATTCTAGGTATAATTTGTGGGGACCACGGCGTGCTTCAACGGGCTCGCTAATATTTATCGTAGAAGTGACCGCAATGGAAACTGAACCTCACCTGCAAGTATGGATTGGAGGATCAAGGGATGGCAGATTTAGTCGCCCAATCATCCATGCAACCCATCCTACTTCGCTGGAGCCATACTTGAGAATTCCTCAAATTTCTTCTTTAGCTCCTGCGCGTGCAGCTTCAAACGCTCCGGCAACGCAGGATTGATTTCGTAATTCACTGACTCTTTTGCGATTCTTATTTCCGCGACCCATGGATTTGAACCTATCCTGAACACGAACGCTCCGGTCCTCGCGATCTCTTTTTTCACTATTTCTTCTTTTGGAGCTTTCCAGTGAGCGGTGTGGATTCTACGCAAAATCGCGAAAATGCCGTCTATTTTGGCTTGGTCCATGTTCATTCGTGGAAAACCGCAACCTTTATAAATATGTAACTATCAAAAAGTAGCAACAGTTGGGGGTATCATGAAAGAACTTTTCGCCTACATCTTTGAGAACAACGACGAACAAGCACTGAAGACAGAACTTGGCAAATCGCTCCTTTTCCAAGGACTTTCACCAAAGGAACTGAGCATCGTCGCGAAAAAAGTCAACCTTCGAAGATACAACAAAGGTGAACATGTATTCTTCCAAGGAGACCCTGGCTCCGCGCTCTACGTCATTTTAGATGGCGAAGTCAATATCGAGCGCATAGAATCAAACAAAAAAATACACCTTGCAGGACTCACAAGAGGAATGTTTTTTGGAGAACTGGCCCTTGTATATGACGCTTCAAGATCAGCCACAGCATACGTCTCAGAAAATGCGACACTTTTCTGCTTATTCAAACACGACCTTGACAATCTTCTTACGCACCACCCGCGTCTTGCGAACAAAGTCATACTAAATCTTGCGCGCATACTCGCGGACAGGCTCAAGGCTACTAACGATCGCTTATCTAGAAAATGAACCTCTCCTTCATCGCGAAATTTTCACTGGGGCTTTTGCTACTTGCCGGATTCGGAGCGTTCCTATACAAATTCAGCATATTCACCTTGACCCTGCTTGGCGGAATAATACTTTACTTCATAATCGACCAACTGCTCGAATATCTTACCAGCAAAAGACTTGCCACGTGGCAATCTTACACCGTAATATTTCTCGTAATGCATATCGCTCTTGTAGGATTCCTCCTGTATGTGAGCTTGCCGCTTTTCACTCAGCTTCAGGCGCTCGCAAAACAATTCCCCTCAATGCTTGCACAGTTCCAAACTTATCTTGGGCAATTCGGCGAAGTGCTTCCTGCTGAAACAATCCTTTCAGAACTCAACGGCGTTTTCAGCTCGACAATACAGTCATTCTTTGGCGCGAGCGGAGCTCTCATAACTGCGCTAATAACAATACCAATAATCACAACAACGCTCTTGCTCACAAAAAACGAGCTTCACAAAGCATTCTTCGCAGTCATCCCGAACGACTATTACGAAGTCACAATGACTCTTTCGCATAGAATCATCAGCCACGTTCGAGACTATATCACCGTGCGTGTCATCGAGACCGCAGCAATGATTGCGCTTTACAGCCTCGGATTTTTGCTAATTGGAATGCCACACGCGCTATTGCTCGGAACAGTCGGCGGACTGCTCAACATAATTCCTTATTTGGGACCCATAATAACAGTAGTTCCTTTGTTTTTAGTAGCGCTTGCGGAAGGAAACTTCGCGCTCTTTGGAATGTCGCTTGCAGTATTCGCTGTTGCACAGTTGATAGATAACACTGTTCTTCAAACCTGGCTTGTATCAAAGTATGTGGACATACACCCTCTGGCAGTCGTGATTGTGACGCTTCTTGGCGGAGAACTCTTCGGCGCGCTAGGACTCATAGCAGCAATACCGATTTATGTCATCAGCAGAATACTTGTCGTCGGATGGTACGATGTCCTCAAAGCAATAGATAGGCACGAGAAACTGCTCGCGCAGGAAAAACACGAGAGTCATGCGTAATTCTATTTGAACAACACTGCCCCGATAAATAATACTACTCCTGCCAGAATCAACATCAAATCCAGCCCGATATATTTAGCACCAAGAAGCGTGACTCCGGCAACCGATGCGATAAGCGCTAGCACCAAAAGCGTCGTCTTGATGGCAAAGAAGATGATTTTCTTTTGAACGTGGCGAACTGTAGGAACTATTGCATTCTCAATTTCTGTTCGAACAAGATTCGCGATTTTTTCAATCATTTGCGCTCCAATAATTTCATCACGACAACGCCTGCGAACACGCCGATACCGAATGCGACTAAAGTAGAACTCACTGGATTATCGGAAATGTACTCCTTTGTGCTGTCGGGCAGCTCTTTCACACGCTCGTTGAGCGCGGAAAGCTGCTCTTTGATTTGATTATAGGCTGATTCTTTCTGATTTTTCTTCATGATATCACCGAAACGGCTCGCCTAAAGCCGCTTTTTATTCATTTAGCTACTGTAGAAGTCCTTTTCGTCAGCGAAAAGAGGGTGTGGGACAGAATTGTGCTATCCTAGCCAGTAAAGATTGTGCCACAGGGACGTGAGCATGTTGGCGGTGTCTATTCTGTCTGGTCTTTTCTGT
>JAGVZE010000026.1 GCA_018302815.1 Candidatus Woesearchaeota archaeon | reverse complement strand
TATGGCAATGGTGCCAAAATCGACGCACAGAAAAAAGACATAGGCCGCCGAGCTTACATCATCATCCTCAAAGATTAACTATTTCTGTCCCACACCCGCTGCAACCGTAACCTTTATAAATGCCCTTCTGGGTTCAACGTGTATTGCCGACAGCAAACCCGCGCTTTGGGTGTGCTAATACAGCGTGAGGCGAGAAAAACCGCTGGGAGAAAAAAACATGACAGATAATTCATTTTTGGTAGCGCAGGATCAGTATTTGAAATCAGGTATCCACATCGGTACTAAGTTCCGAACTGGATATATGAACGCGTTTATTTACAAGACTCGCCCTGATGGTTTGAGCGTTCTTAATCTTCAAAAGATTGATGAGCGTATTAGATTGGCGGCTAATTTGCTTTCGCAGTATGCTCCTGAGGACGTGCTTATCGCAAGTCGTCGTGAGAATGGTTGGAAGGCAGTTCGCGCGTTTGGTCGTCATACTGGTGTTAAAGTGTTCGCTGGTCGTTACCCGCCTGGCATTTTGACAAACCCGAAGCTTGACACGTATATGGAAGTCAAGGTTATTTTGGTAACTGACAGCTGGCCTGACAGGAATGCTATCAAGGATGCTATCCAGATTGGAATTCCGGTCATCGCGCTTTGTGACACGAACAACCAGAGCAACGAAATCGACCTTGTGGTTCCGTGCAACAACAAGGGCAAGAAATCGCTAGGTTTGCTCTTCTATATCCTCGCAAGGGAATATTTGAGACTGCGCGGCAAGCTCGGTCAAAACGACGAGCCTCCTTTCGCGTTGGAAGAATTCGTTGAGGAGTGATTTACTCTTTTTTTTCTATTCCTTTTTCTATTATTATAAATTGTCTTTCCTGCGGGCACGCTATGCTTCTGTGCTTCTTTAGTATTATCTTGCGCACTCCATTCTGCATATTCTCTAGTTCAAGCATGCATTTGCTGGTGTAATTCAATATGTCTCCGCCGACAATCTTCACCCCGCGGTTTTCAAAAGAGGAATAGACTTGCGATATAAGTAGCACTGGTATGTTGTGTTTTCGCGCTATCTCGTTCAATATTAACATTTGTAACGATAAGTCTTGGTTGTGCGTGTCGTCTTCTTTGAAGCTTCGTTGCAGACGATATAGCATGGTGATTGTATCGACTATTATTAGTCCTATTTTGTTGTTCACCAATTCCTTGAGTCGTTCTATTGAGACTTTCTGCTCTTCAAATGTGGTGGGGCGTAGAAAAACAATTTTATCCAATAACTTCTTGTACTCGGGCAATAGTTGTTTTAGTCTTGAAACGCTAAATCCTCCTTCTGTGTCTATGAAGATGACTTTCTTGCCCGCTTTGGCAGTTTCGATCGCAGCAAGTAATGCAAGGTTTGTCTTGCCGGCTCCTGCGGGCCCATAGATAGTAGTTATTGCGTCAAACTCAAATCCTCCTTGTAGTAAGTCATCGGTAAGTTCGTTTCCGGTTGCGAGTTTTCGGCTTTGCATGGTGGCAATCTTTATAAATGCGGTTTGGCGTTTGGAGTGTATGCGCAGATGGTGGCTTCCAGTGTCAGGCATCTTCTTGGTAGTGCTCGCTGTGCGCTTGTATCTTGCATTTCAATCTCCGTTTTTAAGTTCTGATGAGTCATATTTTCATTTGCGGGTCTCTGATGCGATTTCAAATGGGCATTCTCCTTGGGCTGACCCTCTTGGAGGTCCAAGGTTGCTAAGCCCTATTTTTCATGCATTTTTAGCGTTTACTGCTCTTTTTATGCCTTTGGATGTCGCGGCCAAGATTATTCCAAATGTTTTCGCAAGTCTTCTGGTTTTCCCGGTTTTCCTGATCTCTTTGCATCTCTCGCGCAATAGGAATCTGTCATTAGCAACAGCATTGCTAGCATCGATAGTTCCTGCGTGGATTGGCAACACTTTCAATCACGCGGTTCCGTTGACTTTGGTGGTTCCGTTATTTTTCGCAGTCGTGTATGCGTGGCTTAATGTGGTGAAAAAGCCGCTTTTGTTTTTGGGTTTATTCACAGCTTTAGTATTTTTGCATCCGCTTTCGCTTGTGCTCGCGCTTAGTTTGGCGGTGTACTTGGCGTTTTGTAAAATTGAGGGAGTAAAGGGGCTTTTGGCAGAAGCCGAGCTTGGATTATTTTCAGTATTTTTCGCTTTGTGGGCGCAGTTTTTGATGTATAAGCGAATAGTAGTGTTCCATGGGGTGGATGTCATCTGGCGCAATTTGCCTTCGGGTTTGCTTTCAACGTATTTTTCAGGAATCACGATTTTAGGCGCTATTTTGCAGATTGGCGCGTATCCGCTTGCTGAAGGTGTGTATGCGTTATACAAGACTGCATTTAGAGGGCAGGATAAGATTATTTCATTGCTTCTTTCAGTTACGAGCGTTACTGTTTTTATGTTGTATTTGAAGCTTATCGAGCTTTCAGCAGGGCTTATGATTCTTGGAGTGACGCTTTCGGTTCTTTTTTCTAAGTGGTCTATCCTATCTTACGAGTTTCTTATTAAAACAAAAATCAGCAGGTACGCGTCTGTGGTGATGTGGGTTAGTGTTGTGCTGGCATTGATTACTACTGCTATTCCTGCTGCGATGCTTATTGATGGCCGTTTGGATTCTACTATTTCAGCCGATGAGGTGGCTGCGCTAAGGTGGCTTTCAAAGTCGTCTTCTCCTGAGGCTGTTGTGTTCGCGCCTGTGGAGTATGGTCATTACATTTCTTTTTTCGCGAATAGGCGGCCTGTTGTTGATGATTATTTCTTTTTGGAGCGAGAGGTGAATGAGTTGTTTTCCGATGGAGAACGTGTGCTTAGGACTGCGTTCGTTACAGAGGCGGTCGAGTTATTCGATAAGTATGGGGCGTCATATCTTGTGGTGCCTCCAAAGGTTAAAGATGTGAGCTATGCTGATTCTAAGTGTTTCAAGAGGGTTTGGCCGGGAAGTATCAGGATTTATGAGAAGGATTCTGCGTGCGTAGTACGGGTGGTAGGATGAGGACTCAGCTTTTTGGTATTGTTGTATTGGCGCTTGTAATGGTGATCTTGCCGTTCCATATGCGGTTTGTTCAGGGTGATGATTCGCTTGCGGGAATAGAGCCTTATTATCACGCAAGAGCGATAGCTTCGCTTTCGGAAGGGATTATGCGTGATGATTCAATTGTTGGTGGCAGGCAATTTGAATTCAACCCGTATCATGTGTTTATGGTTGTGCCGTTCAAGTTGTTTGGCGAGCGTTCGCTTAGTGTTTTTCCGGTGATATTCGCGCTGCTGTCAGTGGGTTTGCTTTTTCGCTTGCTTTCTGTTTTTGGCGTGTCAAGGTCTGCGTGGCTTTGGATGGTCCTTGCGTTCGTGCTTTCTCCTCCGTGGATTTCAGGTGCGTTTCTTGCGACTCCTTTGTCTTTCGCGCTTTGTTTGATTCTTTCAGGAGCGGTATTATTTTTTGGTAGATGGTGGTGGGTTGGGTGTGGTTTGCTTGTGGTGGCGTCTTTGGTGAGCGTAGGTGCAGCTATCGGCGCGATTGCGTTCCTTTGCTTGGTTCTTCTGCTTGGTGTGAAGTATGAGAAAGTTATGGTGTCTCTTTTGTTGGTTATGATGAGTTCTATTTTTTCTTCATCAGTGCTTGTTACGCTTTCGGGTTCGTTCGTTGATTTGGTGAGCGATTTTGGAGGGGTGTACGGGCTTAGTTTGTTCGGAGTTTTGCTATCGCTGATAGGATTCGGTACTTTTTGGAATCAGAAGAGAAGATATTACAAGCTGTTCGTGTTGGGCGTAGTTTTTGCCGCGTCGTTTATACTATTGCCTGATGCTGTTCCGTTTGTGAATCTTTTGGTTTGTTTTGGTGCGGGTCAGGCTCTTGATGTTCTTTCAAGGCGCAAGTGGAAAGTTGGAGTTATCCGTTCAGCGTCATTGTTTGTGTTGTTCTGCGGGCTGTTGTTCAGCGGTATTTCCCACACGTTGTTGCTTTCAGATTTAGAGCCGTCTGTTGATTTCTTTGATGCGCTTGATGTTCCAAGGGGAGTTGTGCTATCGCACGAGATGTATGGGTTTTGGATTGAGGCTGCAGGGCATAAGGCAGTGCTTGATCCTTTGTGGTCCAAACTTCCTGATTCGTCTGAGCGATTTTATGATTCTAGGTTCGTGTTCAATTCTGTGGATGTGCAAAGGACAGCATCAGTTTTAGAGAAATATGGTGTGGACTATGTGTTGATAACGCCGCAGATGGAGCAGGGTCTTGTTTGGAAGCGTGAAGGGTCTGGTCTTTCATTCCTTGCTCAGAATAGCGAAATGTTTAAAAGAACGCAGGCTGGTTCGAAGGTTGGCGTTTGGAAGGTCGATTGAATGGCAAAGCAGATGTTTGTTACGGCTTTATTGTTGGTCATCATCGTCTTCGTTATTGGGGTTGTTGTTGGGAACGTTTGGCGTTTTGGCGGTTCTAATGAGGTTTCAAAGGAGTTGCGTTCTTCCGAGCTTGATGCAGAGAGTTTTCTTGTCGAGCAGGAATTGTTCGAGAGTTTCGAGCTTAATTGTGGTTTCGCCGAGCGCAGGCTCACGACTCTTAGCGCGGATTTATGGCAGCTTGGCAAGGTATTAGGTGCGTCCGATGCGAAGGAGAAGCTTGGCGATGATGATTATTCTTATTTGAAGCGTAAGTATCATTTGGCGCAGATGCGAGCGTATGTTCTTGACAAGCAGCTTGAGGTTGATTGCGGCAAGGTGAATAATGTCGTGCTGTTTTATTTCAAAAAGGACGATCCGCTTAGCGCAGAGCAGGGCAGGGTTTTAGACGATCTAGTTTCGCAGTTTAGCATGCATGTTTTTGCTGTTGAGTTGAACTATTCTAAGGAGCTTAATTTCATTGAGGAGTATTATGAGATTGATTCTGCTCCTTCGCTTATTGTGAATTATGATTCTGTTCTGAAGGGGTTGCAGGAAAAGGATAAGGTGGTTCCGCTTCTCCATGGATAGGCAAAGACAGGTTTTGGTTCAAAGTTTGGTTTTGACTGTTCTCATATTCGCGGCAGGCATAGTTGTCAACCATTTTTTTGATGAGGCGCGTTTGGGCATCATTAATGATGTGTTAAGGGCGCACGAGATTGACAGCGATGCGTATCAAGTGGAGCAGTTGTTCACTCAGATGTATGGGGGTAATCAGTGCGAGGTGATGTCTTCTCGTATTGGTGATCTTAAGAAGGAGATCAGGAAGGTTGGCGAGGATTTGGGGAGCTATTCGCGGTTCAGTTTTTTTCGAAGGCATGATTATGATTATCTCAAAAGGCAGTATTTCTTGTTGGAATTTCGTTTTCTTGCGTTGATAGAGCGTCTTAACAAGGAGTGCGGAAATCCGTATTTGCCGGTCATTTTCTTTTACGAGATAGATGATGAAGATAGCGAGCGTCAGGGTTTTATTTTGGAGGATTTAAGCGAGGAGTATGATTCTCAGTTGGTTGTGCTTTCGCTCGATAAGGATTATTCTGATGAGCCTCTTGTCGGGCTTCTTGCAAAGTCGTATAATGTTAGCGCATCACCCACTATGATTATTGGTGGCGAGCGTTTCGAGGGTTTGCGCTATACTGGTGAGCTCAATGCTTCTTTCCAGAAGTTTCTAAGGCGCGCAGATCCTTTCGCGAAGTCTTTTGATTTTATGTATACTCCAACTGCTGCAGGGCTTAATGTTTCAACGCTTCTTATCGCGATGGAAAGCATACGCTTGAACGAGTCTGCGGATCCTTTCGCTCGTGGTGATGCCGCGCTTATCATGGGACGTTTGACGAAGAACGAGTCGATGATTTGTTCCGCGCTTGGATTTTACGACAATATACAATCGTCTGATCCAATGGAGCGAGCAATTCTTGCTGAAACCAGCGCGTCTCTTGGTTGTGGACGGAACAGGCAGGCTTTCTTGCGTTTGGCGTCAAATGAATGGGCGCTTGCGGGTGTTTCTTGGCGTTCTGAATTGATGGGGCGTTTAGGTGCAGGGGAACGGTTTGTTCCAAGGTTCGATGAGGTTGCTCTTAAGGCAAACGCGACTGTGATTTCAGGTTATGTGACTCCAATTCTTTCGAATCTTTCCTTGACAAACGCGTCTCAGGTTATTATCGGCGAGACTGGATTTGTTGTGGACTCATCTTCCATTGTGGTTTCGCAGAACGACAGGGTTCTAAGGGACTGGCTTGGCGGGCAGTTGCAAAATCCTTTCAAAGGTGAGCTGCTTACAACGTTCAGCGAGCGTTTATCGTACAATTCTTCCGAGCTCAGGCCTGAAATTGGTTGGCACGAGGGTGCAAGGTTGAAGGAATTGATAAGAACTAATGCGTCTTACTCGCCGGCGGTGGGAACTTTAGTGGCAAAGACCAAGGGCAGATGGTTTGCTAGTGATGAGAAAGGAGTATTTCGTTTTGAGGTTCCTCTTGATAAGGTGCTTTATCCGACGACGAGATTCTTGCGTTCCGATTTGGCGGTCATTATAGATTCTCATGGGGTGAATATGCTTGTTGATGATGCTCTGCGTAGTAATGCGACAGTTGTTATCGGTTGCTGTGATCATCCGGGTAAGATTTACGCCGCTGATTATTTGTCGAGACGAGGGGTTTCTGTGATTTGTCTTACTGATAAGTATCTGTATTTGGCTCTGGGGCATAACATTTCTGCAGCAGGAAGTCCTCCTTTAAAAGATGAGGGCGCAAGGGTTCTTGTTGGCAATAGGCCCATCTCGATACCAAAGGATGCGCTGGTTGTGGCAGTTAATAGCACTTCTGATGCGTATGCGTTGTGGTACTATCAAACTCCTGCCTCGTATGTGGAGGCGCTTTCGAGTGTTTTCCCTCTTAATGTTTCATACGTGGAGTTGACTCAGTTCAATCAGATGAACAGAGCAGTCGATAAAGCCCGTTCAGTTAATGCTTCCGTTATGTTCACGCGTGTATTCAACAGCGATGACTATGCCCAGATTAAGGCTTGGTTGGATGAGGACCAATCCCGCAAGGTATTTTTGTTCCACAGCGCGAGCTATCCGTACGGCAAGCTGTTGCTTGATGAGTTTCCTGATAGGGCTTCATTTGATGACCCTAATCCGGTTTTCATAAAATGATGAAAAAGAACTATTGGCTTTTAGGTATTGTTTTGTTGTCTGTTTTGATACGGCTTATTTTCGCGTTTTCTTATCATGAGCTTTGGTGGGATTCTGGCGTTTATTTGGGTATGGGCAAGTATGCTTTCAGTGGGGGCGAATCTGGTCTTTGGGAGCATATACGGCCGCCGTTTGTTCCTTTGATGCTTGGTGTTATTTGGAAGATTGGTTTGGACCCTGTGTTTTTGGGGCGTATTGCTGAGATTTTGATGATGGGCGGTGTTGTTGCGCTGACTTTTCTTCTTGCAAAAGAGTGGTTCAATGAGCGCGTGGCTATTTTATCTTCGATTATTTTAGCTCTAAGTCCGATATTTTTTTACTTGAGTTTCCATCAGTATGCGGAGATTCCAAGTGTTCTTTTTTTTCTTCTCGCGCTTTATTTTGGCTCTAAACGTCCTTTTTTGGCAGGAGTGTGCTGCGCTTTTGCGTTTTTATCCAAGTTTCCGACTGGAATAGTGCTTGCGGTTCTTGGCGCGGTTTTTCTTTTGAACGCTAACTGGGCGGCTTTGATGTATTTGCTCGCAGGTTTTAGCCTCGCGGTATCTCCGTATTTTATCGCTACAATTTTTGCGTACGGAAGTCCGCTAGCGACATTGTCTGCAGCTCAGGACGCAATCGCAAGGGCGCTTGGTTGTAATGTGTTAAGATATCGGCCTTGGTGGTATTATGGTTACTGGCTTTTTTTCAGCGAGTCTAAGCTTCACTTGTTTTCAATTCTTGGCGTGGGTGTTTTGTTCAAGAATTGGAAGCGAAGGCAGGTTGTGTTTGCGTTCGCGTTGGTTCTTCCGCTTCTTTACTTCCTGCCTATGCAGTGCAGGGATTATCGTTATTTGACTCTTTTCTTGCCATTTATAGTCATGCTTACATCATTGGGCATAGTCTGGCTTGTAGAGCGTTTGAATAAGAGGTGGTTTGTTCCTGTTGTCGCGGTTATTTCTATCTGCCTTGCCGCTTTGTGTTTCAATTTTTATTTGGGTGAGCGCGCTTTGCCGAACGCAATTGAGCAGGAGTTTTTTGAATTGCCTCAAAAGTCTGAAGTTCAGGGTGAAATTTGGACAGGAAATCCTATTGTCGCTGCGTTCACAAATAAGCGTCTTGAGAAAGTGTATTATCCTATCTATGATGCAAAGCTCGCGAAAGACTTCAACTCATACGTGGAACTGCATTCCGACCGCATAGGCATGGTCTTGCTTGAGAATTGCGGCGGTGGCCTTATTTGCCCGCCAGACGATGCTGACTGTGAGGAAGAAACTACTCGGCTAATTGAGCGTTTGGATGAGCGTTTCACAAGAATTTTCGATAAATCACGAGGCAGGTGTTGGTATCGTGCGTGGATTTCTGTGGAATAATTAAGTTTAATAATGGATTACTATTGTGTGTTTGTTATGGATGATCGTTTGCGTCGTTTGGAGCGTTTGGCAATGACGAGTAGTGTGTGGAGTGATGTTTTGCGTTGGCGTGGTGAGTTGAAGATGCAAGGTATGGTGAGGCGTTGGTTGCGTTGCGTGGTTTGTGCGCGGGTGATGATGGTTTGCATCCTTTTGCGGGAGGAGTTGCTCGTCCTTTGACGTTCAAGGAGACGGTGCAGGCTCGTATTGACCAGTTTGAGCATGAGGGCGCGGCTGGTTTGTGGACGAATTGGTTAGATACGAGTAGTGCGATTGTGTATCAGAAAGATACGACAAAGTTTAGGATTGTTTCAATGAGTGCTGCTTTGCTCAATGATGTTCCTGCTTCGTTCAGGGATGCATTTTTGCCTGTGAATTATGATGATTTTTCAAGTTTTGTTGAGCTTGATGTTCAGGATAGGGATGATGTTTATAATCAATCGTTGACTCGGGAGCAGGTTTTGAAGCATAAGGGTTGGCTTGCGGTGGTTGAGGGCGATAAGAGACTTCTTAAGAGGTATTCTGATATTGTTTTTGGACAGGTTCAAGGTGGTGTTGCGATGGCGTTTTGGACAGTTCACAGGCAAGATGCGCAAGGAAGATGGGTGTGTCCAAGGCAGAGTCAATTGCGGCCGTTGTGCGCCGGCAATGTTCTTGGCTACTGCTATTGTTTCGGCAGGGGTCTCTACTACTACGCCCGTTTCGCTCGAGTACGCCCATTATAAAACGCGAGCCCGAAGGGCGAGCCACTCGTTTAGTAATCGGCGCGAAGCGCCCGTCAAATTTTTTAAGCCGCGTTACTTCGGGGGGGGGGGCGACAAAGTTTTTTATGTTGACTTCTTGCACGTGTTGGATGCCTTGCGCTGCGAAAGCGGCTTTAGGCATGGGCTACACGCCTCATTGTGATGCCGATTTAGTTTTGTCGGTATGAAATTCAACCCCG
>JAGVZE010000001.1 GCA_018302815.1 Candidatus Woesearchaeota archaeon | reverse complement strand
TAAGCCAATTAACACTTTATGAATTCGCCTCGCCTAATACCCCGCAGCTTGCTGCGGAGCGAAGCGGTGGGATAGGCGAGGCGCACAAGTAACTTTATTTTATGGGATAAAAGAATCACATCTTTATGTTCCGCTATTTTGTCTGCGGTCTTGTCTTTGGAGCAGTCGTTCACAAATATTATTTCATATGTTTTGCCCAGCGTTAAGAGAGTTTTTTTGAGATCTGCGATTGTCTTGTCAACGGATTTCTCTTCGTTGTAACAGGGAACTATGACTGTTATTTGCGGGTCCATTGTGTGGTGTTCTTCTGTCGGGGTTTTTAAATGTATAGCTCTATATGGTATGCTAAAGCTCAAACGGTATTTTGCCGTTTTATTTTCAGGGGGAACCTTTTTAAATGTGCATTTCTGAACGCGTGTGTATGTGCGGTATTTGCGGGGTCTATAGTCCTAGCGGTGTTGATAGGTCCAAAGTTGTCGCTATGAACACTGTTCAGGCTCACAGGGGTCCTGATGGTTCTGGT
Organism: Candidatus Woesearchaeota archaeon; assembly: GCA_018302815.1. GTDB lineage: Archaea > Nanobdellota > Nanobdellia > Woesearchaeales > ARS49 > JAGVZE01. The sequence goes on along the minus strand of JAGVZE010000001.1, from coordinate 31,383 downwards.
GTTTTTGTTTCAAAAGACAAGAAGGTGGCTCTTGGACATAGGCGTCTTGCGATTCTTGACCTATCGCCTACCGGCAGGCAGCCTATGCGTTCAGCTGATGGTTCTCTTGTTATAACTTTTAATGGCGAGATTTATAATTACAAAGAGTTCGTTCCAACGCTTAAGAAGTTAGGCTACAAGTTCAAGGGAACGTCAGATACTGAGGCCATTTTGTACGCATATCAAGAGTATGGTGAGAAATGTCTTGACTTGTTCCGCGGCATGTTCGCGTTCGCTATTTGGGATGAGAAGAAGAAGCGTCTTTTCATCGCAAGGGACAGGTTAGGAGAAAAACCTCTTTATTACGCTAATGTGGGAAATTCATTTTATTTCGCTTCAGGGCTTGCGGCGATTCTTGAAGCTTCAGGCATTAAGCGCGAAGTCGATGAGCGAGCGCTTCATATGTATTTGTTGTACAATTTTCACCATGTTCCCGAGCCTTTTTCTATAATTAAGGGCGTGAGCAAGCTTCCTCCTGCGCATTATATGATCGTGGATAGTTCGGGTGTTCGCATAAAGCGTTATTGGTCTTTCTCTTACAAAAAGGAGCGCAAGAGCGAGCGGGCTTGGATCGATGAGTTCCGCGCGCTGGCAAAAGAGTGCGTCAATTTGCGCGAGGTGAGCGACGTTCCTGTTTCGGCGTTTCTTTCAGGGGGTGTTGATTCTAGCGCGATTGTCGCGTTGATGAAAAATCGTAACCTGAGCACTTTTTCGATCGGTTTCAACAGGGACGACCCTGAGCTTGTGAGAGCGCGTAGGATTTCAAAGTTATTCAAGACCAAGAATAAAGAAATTATCTTCGACTCCGAATCTATTGAGCGTTTGCCTGAGCTTATTTATCGATATGGTGAGCCGTATAATCTTATGCCTGCGCTTTACTCGTTTGTTTTGAGCGAGGAGATTGTGAAGGATTTCAAGGTCGCGCTCGCTGGCAATGGCGCTGATGAGTTGTTCTATGGGTATGATGGAAGCAATGGTCTTCTTGCGATGTCGAAGTTGGAGAAAGTTTTGCCAAGGTCGCTGGCTCGTCTTCTTTTCCATTTGGTTCCCAAGCGGTTTTTATCGGTGAAATTGGGTCTTTTAGCGCTTTCATCTCCTGCTTCAAGGCAAAAAGGCAGCATCTATCGTTATCTTGGAAAAAGGCTTCTTCCGATTTATTCAGAATCTGCGCGTTCAGCATTAAGTTTATTTGACGCTGGCGAATTGCTTGATAAAGTGACCGCGCAGTGTGATTCTCCTGATTTGATTGAGCGTTTCTATCACGCTGGGCTTTTCATAGAAAACGCTCATTCGGTAACTATCATCGCTGATGCGACTGGAATGGCGCACGGTCTTGAGACGAGGGCTCCGTTCCTTGACCATAAGCTTGTAGAGTTCGCGGCAAGGCTTCCGGTGAGATACAAAGTCCGCTCAGTGTTCGATAAGCTCGGCAATAAGTATTTGATGAGAAAATCCTTGGAAGGGATTCTTCCAAGCGATATTCTTTATGGAAAAAAGATGGGCTTTGGCTACAATATCAAATGGGGCGAGCTTTTGCAAACGAAATATTTGCCGTTTGTGGAGCGAGCGTTTTCTGTTGAGCTGCCAGAGACTGGCCTTTTTGATGGGCCTTATCTTCAAAAAGTTCTGGCGCGTCTTAAACGAGGGGATGATGTGTTTTCGCTTGTGTTTGGACTTATTTGCTTCCACATTTGGCACGATATGTTTGTGAAAGGAAAGAGTTTTAAGGATATTTCGCTGGGGGCGTTTTGATGAAGCGAATTTGCGTCCTATCGATTCAGACAGGTCATAATGCGACTGCTGGGCTTTTGATTGATGGTAAGATAGTTGGGGTTGTGAGCGAGGAGCGGTTCACGCGCGTGAAGAATTCTTCTGAGTTTCCTGTTACTGCCATTCGCTGGCTTCTTGATTTTGCGAAGATCGGCGTTTCTGATCTTGGCGCTGTTGCGGTGTGCGGTGAGAAGATATTGGCTCCGCCGATAATTCAGGGCGGGCACGCAAGACAATCGCTTCTTGCTAAGGCGTATGGGAATATTGAGTACGCGTTGGGCAGTTATTATCGTCCTTTGTTTGCGGTTAAGGATTTCATTATAGACCGGCCGTCGCGCGCTAAGGGAAGGCAGGCGCTTCTTGACCTGCTTAAAAGAACTCTGCACGTTACAGCGGATAAAGTTCGTTTTGTCGACCACCATACTTGCCACGCTTACAGCGCTTATTACGGTCAGAATGATAAGCGTTCCAAATCTCTTATTTTGACGCTCGATGGCGAGGGTGACGATTCCTGCAGCACTGTGAATGTCGCTCAGGATTTCAAGATTGATAAGCTCGCTTCGACCTGGCGCCACTACTCTGTCGGGTATGCGTATTCTATGACGACTAAGTTTTTGGGTATGACTCCGCTTGAGCACGAATACAAGGTGATGGGCCTTGCGCCTTATGCTGCGACAAAGGAGCAGAAGTATTTTATGAAGACTCACGACAGGGTTTTCAAAGACGTTCTTTGGCTAGATGAGAAGAACCCTCTTACGTTCAAAAGCGCATTCCCGATGAACCGTTTTGATAAATGGCTCGCGCAAAAAGCGGTGGGTGAGCGTTTTGATAATGTCGCGGGTGCATTGCAGCATATGACTGAGGCGCTGGTTTCAAAATGGGTTGTGAACGCAATCAAAAAGACGAAACAATCCAATGTCTACGCAGGCGGGGGTGTGTTCATGAATGTAAAGATGAACATGGCTCTTGCTGATTTGCCTGAAGTTGAGAACCTTCACGTTTTTCCAAGCTGTGGCGATGAGAGTAATCCTATCGGCGCAGCGTATTACACTTACCTTGGTCTGTGCGGTGAGCAGGGGCGTAAAGCGAACCTGCAGCGCGTCACAGATTTGTATCTTGGCCCGTCATTTGATGAGGACGCTGAATCTTACATTAAGAAGAACAATCTTTCAAAGAAGTATGATGTGAAAGAGTCTGACGCGAGGATGGTAGCTGAGCTTTTGGCGAAGGGTGAGATAGTCGCTAGGTGTGCAGGTCGTATGGAGTTCGGCGCTCGAAGTTTGGGCAATCGCGCGATTCTGGCGAACCCTTCTGACTTGCGTTATGTCTGGCAGATTAATGAGCAGATTAAGATGCGTGATTTCTGGATGCCGTTCGCTCCTAGTATTCTCAAGGAGCGAGCTGATGATTATATCGTGAATCCAAAGAAGCTTGACGCGCCATATATGATTATGGCGTTCAAGAGCACAGATCTTGCGAGAAAGGAGCTGCGCGCCGCGATGCACCAGGCGGATTACACTGTTCGTCCTCAGCTTGTCGAGCGTTCTTGGAATGAGAAATATTATGATATAATAAAAGAGTTTGAGGGACTAACCGGCATCGGAGGCGTTCTCAATACGAGTTTCAACCTTCATGGAAAGCCCGTTGTGTGTTCGCCAAGGGATGCTGTTAAAGAGACCTTCGATCAGTCAGGCCTTCGCCATCTTTTGCTCGGCAACTATCTTATTTCGAAGAAATGATTGTCGCCAATAGTGTTTTGATTTCTTGTATTGTGAGCACCCGAAGCAAAAATAGCAGCGCGATGTAGATTGGAGCGATGATGATGAGTATGAGTGAAGCTTCAAGGTATTGGTTGAGTTCTATTCCTTCTTTTAGCAGTCCGATTATTCGAAGCACGGCAAATCCTATTGCGAAGTTCAGGGACCATCTTAGGTATGGGATTTTAACAGGATGCGTTTTGGTGGTTTGATATGTGCTTATTAGCAGCAGAGTCATGAAGCTCATGAGCGTGGCGTATGCTGCTCCAACAAATCCGAACCGGGGGATTAGCATAAAGTTTGCAGCCACATTTATCGCGGCAGTCAGAAAAGACATATATGCTACTTTTTTCGCATGTCCTGTTGCGGATAGAAGGTTGCAGTTGAAGCTGCTAAGGCTAAAGAACACTGCGCCTATTGAAAGGATTCGTAAGGCATCGGCTGCTGGTGTGAATGAGCTTCCGAAAAGCAAGGTTATGACGATTTCAGGGTAGCTGAACATCACGAGCGCGAGCGGTATCATCGCGACGAATAGGTAGTTGTAAAGCAGAGTGATTCCTTGCTTTATTCTTTGCGATTCGCGCTCAGCGTTGAGGTGTGTGAAAAGCGGGTACGCCACGATGTTTAGCGCTGTCATTATGTAGAGCAGTGTATTGGATAGTGGCATCGCGATTTGGTAGTATCCGACTTGTTCTGCGCCTTTGAATGCGGTTATCATTATGGTGTCGGTGTATGTGATGATTGCCCATGCAAGATTGGAGAATGTGAGGAAGATTCCATAGGTGAAGACTTCTTTGAACGCGGGCAAATCGAATTGAAGCGCTCCTTTGAGATATGGCGCCGCTCTGTACGCAAGGGGGGCGAATATTATTAACGCCAGCAGGTTCATCAGGGCGTATGCGATAAATGGCGCTGAACTTAGTCCAATCCAAAAGAATGTCGCGGCCAATAGCGCAGCCATTATTGTTTTTATCGGGTCGATTGCAGAGTAAGTCTTTACGTTTTTGGTTCCAAGGAATAGCGCTTGTAAAAGCATTGTCGTTGGAAGCGTCACGAACCAGATTAGCAGCAGTATTAACAGCGTTTTATTTTCAGTAGGAAAGAATCTGGCTGCCAGCGGCTCGAAAAAAGCAAGGAAGATTATAGAAAGGGTGAATGAGGTGAGGAATTGCAGGGCGGTTGATGTGAATAATAGGTTTCTTATTCGGTTGTGCTCTTTTTTTATTCCAAGCTCCACTATTCTTTTCGCACAGCTTTGCGTGATTCCTATATCGATGAATACTGCGCCAAATGCGAGGAAGCTGAACATCGCGTAGAAGAGTCCGTATTCTGCGACGCTCATATTGCGCGCGAGTATTATCCTGAATAGGTAGCCGCACAATCCTCCGATGATTGTTAGGATGAATATTCCGAGGCTGTTCAGGATTGTGGAGCGAAGGTTCATGGGTTATATTTCGTGAAGCGCGTTAATAAATGTTGTGAAGGTCTATTTGGCTTTTTGTATTGCGGCAACGAATGCGCGCGTTTGTTTTGTGTAGTTATTCCATTCTTCGAATCGTTTTCGCGCGGCGTTTCCAAGTTCTTCTGATTTGGGCAGGGTCTTGAGGATTGCGTCTGCAAGTTCCTTGCTGCTTTGTTCTTTTACACGGTATCCGTTGACGCCATTCTCAATCAGATCAAAAGCGGAAGCGACTGCTGTCGTTGAAATCACCGGTTTTGAAGTGCTCATTACTTCGTTGACGACAAGCCCCCAAGCTTCATTTGTAACGTTGTCTTCATAGAGAAAGCGTGATGGCAGTACAAATACGTCGCAAAGCGAGTAATAGTTGGCTACGTCTTCGTGCGGCACTCTTCCGATGAATGCGTAATTTTGAAGTCCTATTTGTTTTGCGAGTTTTTTGCAGTGTTCTTCAAATCCGCCGACGTCCGGGCCTGCGATTAGTAGGAACGAGTTCGGTTCTTTTTGCTCTACTTCCTTGAATGCCTTGATAAGATAGTCGAGTCCTTTGTATTTGATTATCCTGCTCAAATAAAGCGCGACTTTTTTGCCTTCAAGGTTGTGTTTCGCGCGCAGTTCCTGAACTCTTCCAGGATTTGCTTTTCCTTTCATGTCGACTGCGGAATCGTTCGCGATAAAGACTTTCTCTTTTTTCGCACCAATTGAAATATAGAATTCTGCAGCTTTGGTTCCGGCCATCAAATACCCATCGCAGTGTCTTGCGATGAGTTTGCAGTATGGCCAAGCTATCTTTGCGCCAAGAGTTCTTGGCCACTCCCATAGCTCGTCCCAGATTAGGAATTTCGCTCCTGTTAGTTTGGCGATGAGGAAACTTATGTGTGTTGCGAAGCTCGTGAGATCTGAGGTGATGATTACATCGTATCTTTTCTTCCATAAGTGTGTGATGAGTTCAAGGCTGAATCCTTCGGAGTAAGCAAGGAATGGCCTTATCTCTTTGACCACGGTCGATTTGAACCGTGCTTTTTCGAAAAGGTCGGGCATTTTTTTCTTGTTTTCGCCCCAAGTCAGGATTATGTGTGCTTTGAGCTTGTCGTGCAATTTATTGAACAACTCGAGTCGGTAATCCTGCAGTCCTCTGTGGATGAAACAGACTTTAGGCTTTGACATATACATCGCCTTCAACTGAGTCCTGCGGCAATGATTTTAGGATTTCCATAAGTTGGTCCGCATCAGTCCATTCTGGAAGATTGAGTTTGAATGTCTCCATCTCTGAATAATTGTACTTGGCGTCAGGCATCAATTTTTGTACTATGCGGATGCATTCTATGGTGTGCTGCATCATCGCGGGAGTGTATTCGAATGAGAGTGCGGCAAGGGACGTGTTAAGGCCCATAAGGACGTTCGTTTCGAATCCTTCTACGTCTATTTTGACAAATCTCGGGGTTCCGTATTCTTTTACTAGTTCATCCATTGTTGTTGTTTCCACTTCTATTTTTGAGTCGTATTGGTCAGCGCCTCTTTGTTTTTGTTTCTCGATGAATTCTTTTGACATTGAACTCATTGTCCATACGTCTTTGTTCGGGTTGATGTATAGTTCTGCTGTTCCGATTTTCGAATCAATCGCTTTTGGGACTATGACTGCGTTTTTGTTTGATAAGAACTTTTTTTGAAGAAGTGATGCGCAGGCAGGTTGCGGTTCGACAGCTATGACTTTAGCTCCGAGTTTTACGAATATCTCCGTGCGATTGCCTACGTTCGCTCCGATGTCAAAGCATAAATCCCCTGTTTTGATGAATTGTGAGTAGAAAGTCATCATTCTTTTTCTCTTGATGGGAGTCATTATCAGATTATAGAGTGGGTTATAGAATAGGTCTGTTGCTTTGGACAATCCTGATTTTTTTAGAAACGCGTGCAGTTGTTTTCTCATGGGCGTATGCTTATGGAGCAGTGCTATTCGGATTTTTTTTAATTAGGTGCGTGTGAACCAGCAGCTAACTAAGTATATGCGTGTTGCGATGTAAAGTGTGACTACTTTGAACGCGAGCACGGGATTTAGGATGTCTGGAAAATAGTATTTGATGCTTCTACGTAAAATTGTGAGTATGTTTGAGTCTTTTGTAAATAAGCCCTGTGAAGTCTTGCGTTGGTACATTTTCTTGAATTCTTCAGGGTGTTTTTTCTCGAACGCTTTGAATCCCAAGTAGAAATTTTTGTATGTGTTCATTCCCTGTTTCCACGTCATCGGTCGTGATATGTGTGGCATTGCAAGGTTCACATCGTAGATTACGTTTCCAAGTTTTATGATGCGTACGTAAAGGTCGAAGTCTTCAGCGCTTACATAAGGGACGTTTCCATCGAACCCGTTCACTTTTTCCAAAGCGCTGCGCTTATATGCGACGTTGTTCGTGCCGGGGAAGGGAGCTTGTTCTATTATCGCTCTATCGATGGGAAGCGAATGGTGGGTCATGATTTTTATCTCATCTTCAGGAGTGTACATTATTCCGCCGACTCCTATGAGGTCAGGTTCTTTGTGGAAGTATTGGGCGAGCTTCAAGAGCCAATCAGGCTCCGGTCTGCAGTCATCGTCAGTGAACGCGACTATTTCATTTTTCGCGTTCTGCCATCCAGTGTTGCGTGCGGCTGCAGGGCCTTTGTTTGTTTGATTGACTAATTTCAGGTTTGGGATTCCGCCCAAGTAGGATTCAATGAGCTCTGTTGTGTTGTCTTTGCTTCCGTCATTCACCACAACTATTTCGTATGAGTCTTTAGGGTAGTTTTGTACTGCGACGCATTTTATGCATTCGATGACAATTTTCGCGCGGTTGTATGTTGGGATTACAACGCTGAATTTCAAATGGCCAGTCATTTTATTGAATGACAAGACAGGGATTTATAAAGATAGCGCCTAATTTTACTTTCTGATTATTTGATTAATATTTTTCAAATATGTGCATTAAATGCGTAATTCTTAAATATCACGCATCATACGCAGGCTTGATGGCCAAGATTCTTCCAAAAACACAGCCTCGTGTGCTTCTTGTGAAGCCTGCTGACCGTTTCCTTGGCGCGGAATTCGTGTACTCTCAGCTTGGGCCTAACTATTTGCAGTCTTTTTTGAAAGAGAACGGTATAGACTCTGATTTGTTGGTTCTTTACGAGCCGGATACTGTTCGAAAAGAGCGGGAGGCTGGTTTGGATGAAGAGCGCCTCGATCAGCTTCGTATGCTACATTTGAAGGCGGATGGCACTTCGCAGGATATCGGGTTCGAGCCGCAGTTGTTCGCAGGCTACGATATCGTTGGTTTGTCTGTCATGACTCCGCAGGCGCCTGATGCGTATCGCCTCAGCGCGCTTTTGAACGAACATTTTCCTCGCTTGACTACGGTTATAGGGGGTTCTCACGCGAGGTATTATCGGGATGAAGTTTTGAATCTTGATGATAGGGTGCGCTTTGATTTTGTCGTTCCTCAGGATGGCTGGAAGCCGATGCTTGATATAGTGACTGGCGCGGTCGTACCTGCAGAAAAAGCGGTAGAGCTAAGCGACAAGATGGTGAAATTGACAGATTTGCCGGCTCCCACGCGTCCGCTTGCGCTTATGCAGCGGTATGACTTCGGTATCGGGGGCGTTCCTGCCTGGCATACAATAACTGCGCTCGGATGCCCGTTTTCGTGTAATTTCTGCGAGTCTGCGTATGAGAACGTGCGTCCGTTCTCTGAGGAGATGTTGCGGCGCGATCTTGAGACTATGGCGCAGGCTCATCGCGATTTGGGTCATGAGAAATACGGACTCATGATATTTGATGATGTTGGCTTGATGAATCCAAGGCAGGTTGAGAATTTATCGCGGCTTGTCAAGGAGACTGGATTTTCGACATGGCGTGCGTTCACTCACGCGTTTCTCGTGAAAAAATTTGGCGAAGACTTGCTGGGTCCTTTTGTCGCGACAGGAGGGGAGCGGGTAGGAATTGGATTGGAGACTGGTTCGCAGTTCACTCTTGATTTGATAAACAAGCGTAATGGTCAAAAACAGTTCGTGGAGGAGCACTATGAGGCGGTCGGCATCGCGAATCGATTGGGTGTCGCTGTCGATGGGTTCACCATGATTTATCCTTTTGAGAATGAGGGTGATTTGCAGGATACTACCAAGATGCTCAGATGGATAGCGGGGAATGAAGTGAAGGGTATTGATGCTGCTGGACGTCCAAGGCAGAATCATATGGATGCTACGATTATGGCGCCGTATAGGGGTACTCCGTTCCGCGCGATTTTCGAGGAGCTTGAGGATGCAAAGGCTCCTGAAACGAGTGCGTTGCTCAAATCGTTCAATGGCGAGCAGATTGCGAGGCTTTCGAATGTAAGATTGAAGAGGAATCTTGATCCTGGGCAGATGTGGTATAAGGGCAAGAGCGGGTCTTCAGGATGGCCTTATGCCGCGACCGTTCTTCCGCGTGAACGTTATGAGGAAGAGCAGAAACTGCGCAATTCTATGCGGCCTAAGTATCGCTGAGATTTCTTAATTATCGTTCCACGTCTTATGCCAGGTATAAAGAAGCAACAGCCGGATTTTCGGTTTGTCGTATATAAACATATCATCGTCTAAGATTTTGCTGTAGAACGCTGTCCAGTTTTGGTCAAGCGTGCCGTTGCTTAACGTTTCAAGAGCTTCTTTTAGGAGCGCTCTGTATTTTGGCTTTTTTAGCCATTCTGCGAGCGGTGGCGTGAATCCTTGTTTTCCGCGTTTGAGGATTGCCTTCGGCACGAATGGTTTTATTATGTCGCGCAGCAGTATTTTTGTATTGAATGGGTTGACTTTCCATTTGGTTGGTATGCGCGCGGAAAGTTCTATGAATCGGTGGTCAAGATATGGCGAGCGTATTTCAAGGGAGTGTGCCATGCTCGCGCGGTCGACTTTGACTAGGAAGTTGTCAGCTAGTGTGTGATAGTAAAGGTCGTATTTGATGATAGCTTCTACAAAATTGTTGTTGGAAATTTCAAGGACTTCTTTGAGTTTGTTTGTGCTCCAATTGGTGTATGCTTCGGGTTTGTAGAGCTGGTCTCCTCCGATTTGCGCCCAGAATTCTTCGGGTTTGCACAAGCTTAGCTTGAATGCTTCTTTTACTTTTCCGGCAAGCGTATTCAACGGTTTGTCGGGAATCATTCTGTGAATAATCTTTCGCATGGATGTCGGCATTATTTTGAGTGCCTGCAGTTGCGCTGCTATTTTGTGGTTCATATAGCCGCCGAATATTTCATCTCCTCCATCTCCGCTGAGCGAGACTGTTACGTGTTTTCGCGCGAGCGCACTGAGTTTGAGCGTTGGAAAGAGGCTGTCGTCTCCGAACGGTTCATCGTAGAATTTGTTCACTGCGAAGAGAAGTTCTTCATAATCCGCTTCGGTGAAGTATGCGTGGTGGTGTTTTGTGTTGACGAACTTGTGCGCGATATCGATGTAGGGTGTTTCATCGTATTTTCCTTCAAAACCTATTGAGAATGTGTGCAGGTTTTTAAGTTCTGTGTATTGTGCCATGCTGGCTACAACTGATGTGCTGTCAAGGCCTCCTGAGAGGAATGCGCCTACCGGGACGTCCGCTATCATTCGAAGGCGGGTTGCGTCCTGCAGAAGATAGCGTCCTTCTTGTATGAGTGCTTTTTTATTGTATTCGGGTTTATACTTTGGAAGCTCGTAGTAGCATTCTTTTATTAGTGTTTTTTTCTTCAAATCAAATATCAGCGTGTGTCGCGGCTCGAGTTTGGTGATAGTTTCGAATATGGTGTGTGGGCTGGGTATGAAACCCATGCTCAGGTAAAGGTCGATGGCTTCTTTGTTGAGCGGTGTTTTGATTGTGTGGCAGAGTATTGATTTGAGTTCGCTTGCGAAGATGATGCGTTTTCCATCATAGTGATAATATAGTGGTTTTTTTCCGAGTCTGTCGCGGCTTAGCACGAGCTGTTGTTTTTTCTTGTCATATATGCAGAATGCCCACATTCCGTTGAATTTTTTGAAGGCGTCTGTTCCCCATTTGTCGTATGCGTTGAGGATTACTTCGGTGTCGCTTGTGCTTGTGAATTTGTATTCTGGCAGTTCCTCTTTTATTTCCTGATAGTTGTAGATTTCGCCGTTGAAGACTATTATGAGGCTTCCGTCTTTGTTTTGCATTGGCTGTCGTCCTTTTTCTGATAGGTCAAGAATGCTTAGCCTGCGGTGTCCAAGGCTTACGTGTTCATCGACATGTGTTCCGCTTTGATCCGGCCCTCTGTGGCTTAAGCGGTCGGTCATATGTTTGAGTATTCGCTCGTCCTTGAAGCTAAAGCCGGTTATGCCGCACATAGTGATTCGTAAAGCTCCTCTGTTTGTTTCGCGACTCGTTTGATGTCGTGTTCCCGTTTAACGCGAGAGTACGCTGCGTTTGCAAGTTTTTTCGCGAGTTTCTGCTTAGTTAGTAGTGTTAGGATTGCCCGTGCAAGTTCATTTGGGCTTTTTGGCGGGACCAACAGGCCTTCTTTTCCATTGTCCATGACTTCCCTGTTCTCTTCTATCTCGGTTGCGATGATTGGTTTTTTCGCGGCCATATACTCAAGAAGTGCGTTTGATTGTCCTTCGTAGAATGTTGAGAGGACGCATACGTCTGCGATGTTCAGAAGGTCGAAGACGTCGTTTCTTTGGCCAAGGAAGTGCACGTTATCAAGTTCAAGTTGCCCTGCGATTTTTTTGTATTCTGTTTCAGCTTCGCCTTTGCCTACCACGAGCAAGTGCGTGTTTGTTTGGCGAAGATGGGTCATTGCGTTGAATAGTGTGGGATAGTCTTTTGTCTTGCGCAGGTGCGCTACGCTTAAGATTATGGCGTCCTCTTTAGATAGGCCGAGCTCTTTTCGTTTTTCGGCCGCGTTCATTTTTGGTTTCATCTGTTCAAAATCAAGCCCGTTTGGTATAGTGATGACTTTGTTCGGATTTATGTGCTCTTTTTTGATTACGAATTGGCGTACGCTTTCTGACACTGTCGTGTATTTGTCAACGAGGCTTTTGGTCAGTGAGTCGATTATGTTGTGGCTTGGTTTCGCTATTTCTTTTATTCTGATGCTGCTTATGACTTTCGCGCCTGTTTTTATGGCAGCTAGGCGTGAGATGATGTTCGCGTGGAAAAGATAGCTGTGGATGATTTCGACGTGCTCTTTTTTTATGAGTTTTCTAAGTTTGAATATTGCGGGTATCAGATGGAGTGGTGTTTTCGCGTTCAAGACAAATACTGGAAAGTCTTTGCGAAGTTCTTCTTCAAGCGCTCCGCCGACAAGAGAGCAGACGATTATGCGGTATTTGTCCTTGTTTAGGTGTTTGATGGTTTTTGCCATCATGTTTTCTGCTCCGCCCGGTGAGAGCCCTGTTATGAACGAAAGGACAGTGCGCATATCGTGTTTTGCGGTTGTCTGATTTAATAAGGTTAGTGTTTCTGCATTTCATAAAAGTTTTAAAAGGAATGCAATGTTTGTCCGTGTGTGGTAAAGGTTTTAGTTACTGGCGGGGCGGGTTTTATCGGCAGCCATTGTGTCGATTCTCTTTTGAAAAGAGGGGATACTGTGTTTGCTATCGACAATTTCAACGATTTTTACTCGAAAGAGCGTAAAGAGGCGAATGTCAGGGCGCATTTAGAGCATGAGTGTTATGGTCTTGCTTATGGTGATTGCGCTGACCGGGATTTTGTCAGGCAGTGTCTTGATTCGTTTAAGCCAAATAAGGTGCTTCATCTTGCTGCAAGGGCAGGTGTCCAGCCAAGTTGGAAAGACCCTGCGGAGTATATGCGTTCAAACGTTCTTGCGACAACTATTCTTCTTGATGAGTGCGAGAAGCAAGGAATTGATAAGTTCGTGTTCGCATCCTCATCATCTGTGTATGGGGGCAATACGAAGGTTCCTTTCAGCGAGGAAGACCGTGTTGACAATCAGGTTTCTCCGTATGCCACGACTAAGCGTTCGTGCGAACTTATCGCGAACACTTATGCTCAGAAAGGCATGCGCATAGCAGGTCTTAGGTTTTTTACAGTTTATGGTCCAAGGAATCGTCCTGATATGGCGATTTACCAGTTTGCAAGGAATATTTCTGAGGGAAAACCGATCAAGGTCTTCGGGCAGGGCGATGAGGTGCGAAGGGATTGGACTTATGTTTCTGATATTGTTGATGGTATTATGGCTTCGCTCGATAATGTTCATAAGTTTAAATGCGAGATGTTCAACTTGGGCAATTGCAGGCCGACTCCAGTGATGGAGCTTGTGAAGCTTCTTGAAGATAATCTTGGGAAGAAAGCGGTTGTGGAGCGCGCTCCTTTGCCGGTTGGTGACGTTCTTCAGACATATGCTGACACGAGCAAGGCAAAGCGTCTTCTTGGCTGGGAGCAGAAGACTCCTCTTGAGGCGGGCGTTAAAGAGTTTGTGAATTGGTTTAAAACAAATGGTTAATAAATATCCCGCAATTACGTTTTTTTATGGTTGATGCCGGCTCGGTTATCTCGAAGAGAAAAGGACGTTCTGGCGATTGGGAAACCGTGCTTAAAAATCGTGCGGAACTTAAGGGTATTGGTATGAGTTCGGGGTTGGATTTGACTTTGCCGCACGGATTGCAGGTAGTTGGTTCAGATAGGCCGTTCGCTGAAACTATGGCAATGCTGCGTGAGGTATGCGCTGCCGATAAGAGAGAAACAGGTTTTCATCCTTTTGAGAAGGGGATGTTTCGTCCGCTGACGTTCAGGGAGACGATTCAGGCGCGTGTTGCTCAGTTTAAGGAGACGGGAAGTGCAGGCAGCTTATGGACTTCGTGGCTCGATTCATGTACTGCGATTATTTACCAATCAGGCAGTACGAGATTCAAGATTGTTCCACTGAGCCATCATCTTCTCGCTCTTGCGCCATCCTTTCGAGGTGCATTTATTCCGAAGATTGCGTTTAATGAGTTTGATGGCGAGCGATTGGATCGTCAAAATGATGTGTACGATGCGCCTTTGATGCAGGAACAAGTAGTGAAGCACGAGGGTTGGCTTGAGGCGGTTGAAGGAGATAAGAAGCTTTTGAAAACATATGCGGCGATCGTCTTTGCTCTGCTCGAGCGCGATACTGCGATGCCATTCTGGACTATTCAGGGCGTAAACGTCCAAAATCAATTAAGAGCGTTGTGTGCAGGTAACCTTGAAGGTGACGGTAACTGTGGCGGCAGCAGAAATCTTGAGTGGGATTCTTGTTTTGCTCGTATCTGTCCGCTATAGACGAGTGCCGTGTGTGGTTCGCAAATCCATAAACCTTTTAATACCCCTTTTGCTTTATTCTTAGTATGGATAAGGGGGTTTGGATTGTCATCGCTGCGTTCAATGAAGGCAAAAGCATAGCGAATGTAGTCAAATCTCTAAAGGATGCGGATTATTCGAATGTTGTCGTTGTTGATGATGGTTCTAAGGATGAAACTTTTGATGTCGCATCGAAAGCTGGGGCTCACGCGCTTCGTCACGTTATCAACAGGGGTCAGGGCGCTGCGCTTAAGACTGGTATTGATTTTGCCGTGCGCGAGGGCGCGCAGGCGATTGTGACTTTTGATGCGGATGGCCAGCATCGCGTGGAGGATTTGCATGCGATGATAGGTCCTGTTCTCAAGGGCGAGGTCGATGTGACTTTGGGTTCAAGGTTCATCGGCAAGAAGTCAGACATTCCTTTTGTGCGCAAATTGTTTCTTAAGGGCGGTGTTTTCATGATTTGGCTTTTGTATGGCGTGAAGCTAACTGATGCGCACAACGGTTTTCGATGTCTTTCAAGGAAAGCTGCTCAGTCCATAGAAATAAAAGCTGACCGGATGGAGCACGCTTCAGAGATTATTGATGAACTAAGGAAGAAGCGCCTTTCTTATAGAGAGATTCCTGTTATCATACTGTACACTGATTACTCGAAGACGCGCGGCCAGAGTTCCTGGAACGCATTTCGCATACTGTATAAAATGATTTTACATAAATTCCTGAGGTGACAAAAAATGACTCCGTTCCAGATATTCGCAGGGCTTGTGATGGTGATTGGCATTTTGCGCGCATTCATGATGTACAAGGAGCGTAAGCTGACCAACGGTTGGTTTGTTTTCTGGTTGATTATCTGGGGCGGGGTGGGCGTTCTCGCGTTCATTCCAAGCATCAGCTATAGAATTTCAGCGCCTCTTGGAGTGCAAAGCGGCATAAGTTTGGTGGTCTATCTCTCAATAACACTCCTGTTCTATCTTGTCTTCCGCATTTTCTTGCGGCTTGAGAAGCTTCAGACAGATATAACGAGGCTTGTGCGCGAAATCGCTTTGAGGAAGAAATGAATGTTTTGATGTTCTCTGCGTTTTTCGCGCCTCACAGGGGAGGAGTTGAGAAGTACGCGCAGGAAGTCGGCAAAAGGCTGGTTAAAAGAGGGATTCAAGTTGATATCGTGACTGCGTCTCTTGAAGGAACTTCTTCATCGGAAATGATCGATGGTATGACTGTGTATCGCGTTCCTACGTGGCATTTGCTTGGCGGCGCTTTTCCTGTTCCAAAGCCGTCCGCGTGGAATCAGTTGAAATCATTTCAAAAGTATGATGTGGTCGTATCTCACACTCGTTTTTTCCCGCTTTCTTTGTTGGCTGCTTTTTTTGCTCGAAAAAGGAGGATTCCCTATGTTCATATTGAGCACGGGACGGCGCATACTGGCAAAAAGCCTTTTGTGTTCGCGGTGAACTGGTTTTATGATCATACTGTGGGCTGGTTCGTGATGCGCTCCGCAAAAGTTCTTGCAGGCATCTCGCAGGCGTCGCAAAGATTCATAAAGCACTTGTGCAAAAGGAATTCTGAGCTGCTCAGCAATTGCGTGGATACTAAGTTCTTTGAGAAGGTTAAGGCGAAAAATCCTTATGAGACTCCAGTTGTGACTTTCGTTGGCCGTATTATTGAGGCAAAAGGTGTTCAGGATTTGTTCGAGGCGGTCAAGGATTTGAATGTTCAGCTTGTTGTTGTCGGTGCTGGCAATTACGAAGCGCAGCTCAAATCGATAGCTCCTCCGAACGCGGTGCTTGTGGGGGAGAAATCCGCAAAAGAAATTCGTGATATTTTGTCATATTCTGATGTTTTCGTTAATCCTTCTTATGCTGAGGGCCTTCCTACGTCAGTTCTTGAGGCTGGCTCCGTTGGCGTTCCGGTAATCGCAACTGATGTTGGAGGGACAAGAGAGATTATTATTGATGGCAAAACAGGGGTTCTTATCCGGCCGAAGGATATTTTCGGCATGCGTGCAGCCATTCACGAGTTTGTCGAGCGCAAAGCGCGCGCGAATGCTATGGGGAAAGCGTTGCAGAAAAAGGTTCATGAGGAGTTTAGCTGGGATGGGACCGCAAATAAATTAAAAGAGTTGCTTGATTCGATTCACGCGTGAGTTTTTATAAGCTCTCGTAGAGTTTCAAATGCTCGTGGAGCGTCTTCTTCTTTGATTATGAAGGTCATCTCTGTGAATGTTGATACTATGTCGATTATGTTTATGTTTTCCCAGTTCAGCGCGCGCGTGGCAAGATAAAAAAGGCCTATTGTGTTGATGGATTCTTCAGGTAATTGGATTGTTGCGCTGCTAAGGGTTCGTATCACTTTTTTGACGATAGTTTTTGGAAAAGTGTCGAGGGTTTTTTTCTCGTGTTTCTCGTTCGTTATTATCATTAGTTCGTGCAGTCCTTGTGTTATGGTTAGAAAATCTCCTTTTCGCAGGTCTATAAATTCGTAGAGTTTTTTGATTCTTTCTTGAACGTCCTGCGTCTTGTATAGGACAATTTCGATGAGATTTGATTTGACTGTCACATCGCTCTTGCCGAATGTTGTCTTGGTGGTGAATGTTTTTTCGAGTTCTTCCGCTAGCCTTCGTATGGCCATATTCACTGCCGAGAATTTGACCTTTTTTCTCAATTCTTTTTCCAGTTCAGGAATGAGTTGTTCTGCGAGAGCTGCGTTGTTTACTATTCCGCGGCTTAGCGCTTCTTGGAGGAATGGCTTTCGTTCTATGATTTTTCGTACGTGGTGTGCTATTGTTACCATTTTACTTTTTTAATACAAATTGTAAAATAATTTACATTAAGTTAATTACTACCTATATAAGTCTTCCTGTTGCGCTAAGGCGCGGAGTGCTTAAAATGACGACAAATGAAGAGTTTAATTTGGACGAGTTGCTGCCCATTCTTCAGGCGCAGATTCAAAGTGATGCAGATCGAAGGCTTCAAGGAGGTCAGCATGAGCATTTCCTGGCAGGATGTGCCCCCGGTCCGATTTCTTTCAGGTCTGCGATGGATGCATTCAGGCAAAGATATGCTGCGAATCAGATTCAATCTAATTTATGTGGTGAGTTTCGGCTGCAGGTTGATGAGTTTCAGCGGCAGGTCTCAAGTTATTTATCTGACCTTGATACTTTAGCGGCGTTTGTGTTGGCTCCTGAAGCTCGGCAAAGTCATCTGCCTTCACATATACGGCGAAGAAATTGGGGGCTGTCTTTGCGGGTTTATACAAATTTGACTTCAATGCCCATGACTACGTATAGAGAGTTTAGCAATAACAGGGATGAAGTATTCAGGACGCTCCAAGATATCGCGTATCGCGCCTGATGGTGTGAACGGTATATTTTATGGCAAGGTTTTTTTAGCTGTGGCGTTGTTCGGGTAGTATGGCTGATTTCAAGGAAGTGTATTATCAATTATTAGATGCGTTCGGCCCGCAGGGCTGGTGGCCTATTGATGGAAAATACATTGCAGGCGATTACTCAAAGCCAGCTTCAGAGTCGCAGATGCTGGAGATTTGCATCGGTGCGATATTGACGCAGAACACTAATTGGTCTAATGTTGAGAAAGCGCTTGAAGGATTGAAGAACGCGCGTCTTTTCACGCTTAAACATCTTTCAGCTGTTTCAGAGAAGAAGTTATCAGCACTTATCAGGAGCTCAGGATATTTTCGACAGAAAGCGAAGAAGCTCAAGCTGTTCGCAGCTCATCTGTTAAAGTATGATTCTCTGACGTCTTTCTTCAATCATCCTACTAAAGTGGTCCGTGAAGAACTTTTATCAATTTGGGGAATTGGTCCTGAGACTGCTGATTCGATGCTCTTGTACGCAGGCAAGCATCCGATTTTCG
Source organism: Candidatus Woesearchaeota archaeon (assembly GCA_018302815.1). Taxonomy (GTDB): domain Archaea; phylum Nanobdellota; class Nanobdellia; order Woesearchaeales; family ARS49; genus JAGVZE01. Next base: position 13,218 of record JAGVZE010000001.1, on the reverse strand, counting down.
TTATCGACGCGTACACGAAGCGCATAATGTCACGCATCGGCGTTTGTGAGCAAGATGTTGATTATCACGCTCTTCAAGGAGAATTCCACAAATATCTTGATGCGGATGTGGAAAAATTCAATGAATTTCACGCTCTTTTGGTTGAGCTAGCTAAGCGTAATTGCACGAAGTCTAACCCGTCATGCTCGACATGTCCGCTAAATCAATCGTGTGAACGTATTGGCGTGTGATCCGTCCCGCCATCCTCCGTACCAACCGTCTTCCGTTCATCAAAACATTTATAACTCTCTTCGCTCTTTAAACGAGTCATGGGAATGCTGGACAAACTCAAGTTTTGGAAAAAAGAAGAATTTGAATTGCCTGCGGATTTGCCTCCTCCGGCAGAGATTCCAGGTATGACTCCTGGAATTGAAGCTCCGTCGATGGAGCAGCCTCCCGCATTCGGTTCTGATTTTCAGCAGGAGCCTCAATCTTCAGGCCAGCCTGCTTTTCAATCTCAAAGTTCGTCTCAGTTTTCCGCGCGTCCGCAGTTTTCGCAGCCTTCAGCTTCGCAGTTCACTCCTGCGCCTCAATTCAATCAACAGCCGCAGTTCGCTCCTATTTCGCAGGACCAGCAGCTCGCGCTCATTTCTTCTAAGCTTGACACTGTGAAGGCTCAATTAGAAACTGTGCTTCAGCGTCTTGATAGGTTGGAGCGTAAGGGCGATGAGCGTCCGTACGAGCAGCGATGGAAAAGCATGATGTGAGATTCTGGCTTGTAGCCGCAGCGGTTCTTGTTCTTGATCGCATTTCTAAGCTTCTGGTAGTAGCTTATGTACCTTTGGGTCAGCCGGGTTTCATAACGCATATTTTGAACACAGGCACAGCATTTGGTTTGTTCAAATCAGCGCACTATATTATTATGGCAATATCTGTGCTGGTCATAATTTTTCTTGCGCTAAAACACGCTAATTACAAGACTCCGTTTTTGCTGGGTCTTGTGATGGGAGGCGCGGCAGGCAATCTCGTGGATAGGGTTTGGTATGGCGCGGTTATAGATTTCATTGATGTTGGCGTTTGGCCGGTATTCAACATCGCGGACAGCGCTATAACTTGCGCGGTCGTGGGTCTTTTCGTGAGTGACCTGCTCAGTAAAAGACGCAAGATTTAAATACTTCCAGTGTACATAAAGGTATACTGGTAAAAGAGGTAAGAATGCGTAGAATAAGTGTTATATTGCTCATTGTCCTTGTATTGAGTTCGGTCAGCGTTCTCGCTCAATACAATAAAGCTACAAAATATCAATACACTAGTCCTCGCGTTGTTCAGTATCCTACTATTGGTTGCGCGATGTCGAATGTGGTGCAAGGTCCATTGTGTTATCAGCAAGGGACAAGGCAGTGCCGATCGCTTAATTCAGGCAGATGTTACGATGAATGCGTAAGGAATGTTCGCTCGACGTGTTTCTCGCGCGAGAGGCTTCCTTTGTGCGTTTTGCCGCAAGGTTTCGAGAAAGAATTCAAGAGCCGTTCTGATTGCGTCCGCGGAGCGTACGATTATTGTTTGCGTGGCTGCGGAAATGAAAAGGCAGAGCGCGACTGTCAGCAGCGCGCGTATACTAGATGCTCATACATTGGAAGATTATTCATATGAGAGGTGAAAAAGTATGGCAGATGAACAAAAAAGCATTGCCTTGGTGATCTTAGGCATCGTTGCCGTGATCGCTGTTGTCGGACTCGTCCTGTTATTCGTGCAGGGCAGGAACGCGACAGGCGAAGGCGTGTATGGTGGCGCGATCAAGCAGGTCGAGTTCCCGTATTGGGTCGGCCGCGGTGTTCCAAGAAATATCCCTGGTGAGATTCCAGGTCCGGGTTGGAATCCTGGCTGGACTAGCAGCGATGATTTAACCACGCACTGGAACTGGGAAGGAGACCCTAAGAGGAATCCTATCGGTGATGTGCCTAGCGTCTTGACTAAGTGCGGTAACGGCGGTTTCCTTGTGCCGTACAACCTTGATAGGGCAGGATACTATGCGAACTTGGGCTATGAAGTGATAGACACTGATGGCAGCAAGGCTGGCATGTGTGTCTATCCGCAGGAACCAATGGTTGGCGGTATCGCAGGCCTTCAATAATTCATTTCATTTTTTTATTTTAAATAGTTAGAACGAAAGTACGGTTTGACTAAACGAAAAGTATATAAACTCGCTCGTGCTAAATTAGTGCAAGCGATTAAAGACAACTAAACGAGGTGATCAGTTGTGGCAGAAGAAAGTGGTAAAGGAGTAGCATTGGTGATTTTAGGCATAGTAGCCATTATCGCCATTGTAGGTCTCGTGCTCTTATTCACTGGCGCGCGAAAAGCGGCAGTCGGTGAATTCGCGGTACCGTCCGCCAAAGAATATGGTGGTGCGATCCGAGGAGTATATGACCCTTATTCGAGAGCATTCTCGGGTAGAGCGATGGAATTCCCATCGGGCCAAGTTGAGACATTCTCAGCGCAGTGGCCAGGCAGCCAAGGAGTCTTGGTTGGCGGCGAAGCGTATGGTGACGTTTCACAGCCTCGCGGAGAACAGTATCAGAACCGCGTGACATACAATAGACAAGCAGAGTCAACGCCTTCAGTGCAGACAACCTGCAACCAGCTCTCATCATGGAGCGGTCAGCCGGGTCGATTCACTGAACCAGCAAGCGTCCAGGAAAAGAACAACGCTGAATCATTGGGCAGAAGCTGCATGAATGTGCAGGATATGGTCTCAGTGATTTACCGTGTTAACGCAGACCAATACGGTCTCGCGCGTGAAGCGTACGAGAGCTATGGTAGCTTGGGTGTCGTCTGGTGCTGTGAAGCTGCAAGCCTTGGCGGACTCGTATAAATAAGTCCCCATTTTTTCTTATTTTTTTATTTTAATTTCAAATTTTCTTCGAGGTCTCTATGAGCGGTCATCCAGAAGTATATGAATTGTGGACGATTTATGTTGTCGTTACAGCGGTTGTCGGTTTCTCGATCATGATTATCATGTTCACTACTTAATCTGAAGAAGTCTTTTTATCGGCGGTTTTATCATTCGCAGGCATTTTGGCGAGTTTTTCTTCAAGGCAGTCTAGATACCATTTGGCAAATGAGTGCTTGCGCTGGAGTTCTTTTGTTTCTAGTTGCATGAAGGGGTAGTCGAGCAGGGTTTTGAGTGCTCCGAGGGCAAGGTATGCGCCTGTTGCGAGTGCATAGTTGCCCTCTACTATGTTTCCTACTATTGGTATTGATGCAAAAAGGTCGCAGAAGGTTTTTACCCCGCTGCATACGGGGTCATAGTATTTGAAGTCTTCATAGATGACGCTTCCTGGAAGGAACGCGCGAATGACTTGTTTCGCAATCGTTTTTCCGCTTGTGTGTGTCCTATCATAAACTTGCTGTTCAAGTTCGGTTGTGTGTTCAGTCCAGCTTTCGACCCGCGTGGTTAGTTCTTCGCGCGTTTCATTTGGCACTTGTTTAGTCTCATCATGGCACGCTTTATGCACGGGATATCTGTTCCCGTCAGAGAGGGTTGAGAATTTGGCGTCGTCCTCTTCTTTTATCTCATCAGTGCAATACGCGCATCTTGGCGCAGAATACCCTTTGTCTTTTGCTATTATTTTTTCTAATTTTCTGTCTTTTTCCATAAGTTGGGGTGTTAAGAATCTGTTTATAAACATTCACTGCTTGTGCTTCAGCTTGACGTTCCTGCTGACTTCATATGCCATTACTGCTTTTTGTTCGTAGTGCAGGATTGTGTAGTCAAGTATTGTGTCTATGCTTATTTCATCGCAGTATATACGCACGGGTATCATTGGTTCTGAGAATAGCTGTCCATCCGGGCTTATCCATTGGCCTTTGGCAGATTTCAATATGGTGAGCCCACCTGCGAGGTTTCGCACGTGCTCGTCCCATTTGTGGTGGTGCTCAAGGTCGTATTCTTTGCCGAAGTTGTCGCACTTTGGCACTAGTATTTCCCAGAGTGTTTTAATCATTGTCTTGTCTCCAAATACGTCTTTAGCTCTCTTGCCGCTTTACCTCTCCAGCTTATGGCGTTTTTCTCTTCGCGGGTCATCTCAGCGCATGTCTTATCACACCCCTCTGGGATGAATATGAGGTCCCATCCGAATCCTTGGGTCGCGCGCGGGTAAACTATCTGTCCGGTTACGCTTCCTTCGAAATAGCGTGTCTCGATGCCGTTGCTGTAGCCTATTATCGTGCGAGCGACTGCGTTTGTATTGCCTAGTTTCATGGCCATTTCAGCGAGTCCTTGTTCTTTTAGTGTTTCAAGGAACCATTTGATTAATGGCCCGGGCAGCCCATTTATGCAGTCAAAATGCAATGAGGTGTCTTCAACTATTATCGTTTTGTCTGTGTATTTGCGTGCTTCAAGCAGTTTGGCTTCGATTATCGCTCTGGCATCGATGCTTTGGATTTCAGGCAGTTCTAGGTTCATTTGTTGAATGTTTGGAATTATTGCGCGTACCTCTTCGTATTTCTTGCCGCTTGATGTTATGAAGTGTAGTTCATCCATGCCGCTCGGCGGCGTGGCTGTCTTTAAATGCTTTCCTACATCAAAGAAAACCACTCCGCAGTAGTGTGAAATCCTTTTTAAAGCCCCTTCTTTGAAGATGTTCATGGACGCTAAGGCTAAGGTGTGTTTTGAGGTTTCTTGGGAAGTCTGCAATAAGGTGGGAGGGATATTCACAGTTGTTCAGAGCAAGATTTTGCCTATGAAGGAATATTATGGCGAAAATTATTTTTTGATAGGTCCGTTTTTTCCAAAAAAAGCGTATGGTATTTTTGATGAGTTGCCTTGTCCTGATAAGTGGAAAGCTGTTTTTGAAAGTCTTAAGCGTGAAGGCATTGAGGTTCATTTTGGTAAGTGGATAACTCAGGGCAACCCAAATGCGCTTTTAATAGACTTCACGAAGTTTTCAGCGCAAAAAAATGATATCAAGAAGAATCTTTGGGATTGGTTTGGAATTGACAGTATTAAGACTGACTGGTTTGATTTTGATGAGCCTGTTGTTTGGTCTTACGCGGTAGGCCGTTTGATTGAAGAGCTGGTAAAAGCTGATAGTTCGCCCGCGGTGGCGCATTTCCACGAATGGCTCGCTGGCGCAGGACTACTTTATTTGAGAAAAAGAAACGTTCCAATCGCTACCGTTTTCACTACTCACGCGACGACTTTAGGCCGTTCGCTTGCGATGCAGGAGCGTGACATTTACGAGCAGCTCGAATCAATTGATGTGAGTGCAGAAGCTAAGCGCTTAGGCCCTTCGGTTTTGGCAAAGCACTTGCTTGAGATGCAAAGCGCGAAGAACGCGCACGTGTTCACGACTGTGAGCGAGATTACTGGCATAGAGGCTGAGCATTTCCTTGGGCGAAAACCTGAAGTTCTTCTTTTCAATGGTCTTAATATATCGAAGTTCCCTACATTTGAAGAAGCGTCTCTTAAGCATAAGCTGTTCAAGAATAGGATAAAGCAGTTCTTGATGGTTTACTTTTTTCCATATTATCATTTCGATATTGATAATACTTTGATTTTTTTCCTTGCGGGGCGTTATGAGTTTCACGATAAGGGCGTTGATGTTTTCATTGAGGCGTTAGGACGGCTCAACGAGCAGTTGAAGGCTGAGAAGTGCGAGAAGCGTATAGTTGCGTTCTTTTGGATTCCGGGAAATGTTAAGGGCATACGTCCTGAACTGCTTGAGAGCAAAGCGTTTTTTAGGGACATAAAAGAGTCTGTTGATGACGCCCATGAGGATATTCATAGTAGGCTGCTCAATCTTATTTTAGAAGGCGCAGAGGTTTCAAAGCAAGCTTTGTTAGGAGAGGATTTCTTGCAGGAGCTTAAGCCCAAGCTTAAGCGCATCAAATTGCCGGGTCTTCCTCCGCTTAGCACGCATGAATTGTACGATGAGGATAAGGATCCAATAATGACGTCGCTTAAGCGAGTTGGGCTTGATAATTCGCAGGATGACGTTGTGAAGGTGATTTTCTATCCTATTTATCTTTCAGGAGCGGATGGTCTTTTGGATGCAAATTATTACGAAAGTATGCAGGGTTCGCATCTTGGCGTTTTTCCAAGTTATTATGAGCCGTGGGGATACACTCCGTTAGAGGCAGCAGCTCTTGGAGTTAGCAGCATAACTACTGATTTGGCAGGGTTTGGCCGTTACTTGTGCAATGAGTGCAAGCAGGGCAAGTATCCGGGAATATTCGTGCTTCCTCGCCTCAAGAAATCGCGTGAAGAGATAGTGTCGTCTCTTACAGCGATGATGGCACAGTTCGCTCACTATTCTCTAAAAGAGCGTGTCGAGAACAAGATAACTGCGAAACAGCTTGCATCGACTGCCGATTGGAGCAAGTTCATCTCACGATATATCGAGGCTCACAACAAGGCTATAGACTTGCTTTGAACGCGTTCACCGCGTTGCATACATATTTCTGCGCTTTCTCAATGTCAATTTCGTTCACAGTTTCTTTTTTGTTGCGTAGTTTTCCCTGAGCGTCGATGCAAAAGCCGTTTGTGAGCCGTGTAGCAGTGTGTGGCGTATTTTCGTATAGGTCGCGCATTGTTATGACTCGATCAAATACATTCTCTGCAGAAAGCCCGCCGGCAGCTCCTACAATTGCAGGTATTTCGCTTGCGACTGCGTGCATTATCTCTGCTGCCCGTTTTGGCTCGAATTCTATTCCAAGCCCTCCTGATGGATCGACTAGGATGTAGTTTGCAAGGCCGTTGTATTCTTTTGCTTTGGTAGCGATCTCTGAAGGTGTTTTGCCTTCAGTTGCGGACCTTGGGAGTTGAAGTATTACTTCAAGTCCGTGCGCGCGTATGAGTTCGACTTGCTTTGGGCTTGGCCATGTTAAATTGAGTTGAACCGCTTTGAGGCGTGATTCAGGATCGTATCTTGTGGTTATGTCAGTCACTTCTCGTGCGACATTTTGCGCTTCTTCGGTGAAATAGTGGAGCGCGTGAAGCGCGTTTGCTGGTACACAGCGCAGTATGTGTTCTAATTCTGCGAGTGCAGGGGATTCGTTTCCTTGTTCTTCAGGTTTTTTCATTCGTTTGGTGGAGCTGATGAATCCGTACATCGCGGTGTAGTTTATCTCTTCTGTTCGTTCGAACGCAAGGTTCATGGCTTGAACTTCCTGCGCGGTCTTGAATCCGGTTATTCCTATGTATGGTTTCATTTTTTTCCTCCTGTTTTTTTATAGTGCTGTTTTCGTTTTAGCGTTCCGCTGACAAACGTGTTGCCTTCCATTCGTCTCTCGCCTTCGGCTACGATGAATTCTGCGTTTGGGTCCAGATAGTCATCGAGCGCGATTTTCGGGAAGTGGTTCTCTTTCTTGATTTGTGCCTTTGTGAGCCATACGTTTTCTTTTCCTGTTGTCTGTTTTAGTATACCTGCGGCTCTAGCTTCGTACGCGAGCAGGATGTGGTGGTATGCTTGTTTTGATTCATTGTATGTTATGACTTCTTCGACTCCTTTAGGTTCGATTGATGTGATGTTAAGGCCGGTTTGTCTTTGCGCGTCTTGTTTTGCGTATTCTATGCTTGATGTGCCAAAATCCAAGGCTCCGCTTACAAAGCTAAGATAGCCTCTGAATGGTTCTTTAAGCCTTCGTTGGCAAAGGAATCGGTTTTTGTTTTTGATGATTATCAGATATGCTATTGTTGGCATGCGGGCGATTTTCCCATCGCTTCCGATTGTGGCGCAAATCGCTCTTCCTTGTTCAGTTAGTGAGTATCCGCGGGGTGTTTTGCTCACAAGGCCTATTTTGCAGAGGTGTTTGAGGTGGTATGCTATTTTGTTGGAGCGTTCTTTTCTGTTCCAAAGCTCTTTGAATGAGAGACCGCTCTTGAGCATGAGTTTTGTGAAGAGTTCTCTCTGCAGGGGATTTTCAAGCATGTTTTATTGGTGCTAAAGCGTCTATTTATATTGATATCTCAAGGGGTCTTGAGCGGGAGTATTGAGCGCGCGCAAGGTCTGTATGCGCAATCTTTATGAAGCCAGCTTTATTTGTATGGTGTATGAGGTGTACGATTTATCTTTTCCGTCACGGCCAGACTTATTTTAATCAGCGCAAGATGTTCACTGGCTGGAAGGATTCTAAATGGACTGCTGACGGAAAGAAAAACGCTTATGCTGTCGCAAAAAAGCTCAAAAGCAAAAAAATCGATGTCACTTTTTGCACTAAGCTTGCACGTTCAAGAGAGACGTTGAAATCAGTATTGCAGTTTCATCAGCAGGTTCTTGTGCTGCGAGATGACCGGATGATTGAGCGGTGTTATGGTGATTTGCAGGGCAAGTCGCACGCGGTGTTTATTCGTGATTTTGGCAAAGAGCTTTTTGATACTTATCATCGTTCTTACAATGTCCCTCCTCCGAACGGCGAGAGCGTGAAGATGGTTGAGAAACGGGTGGGTTCGTTCATAAAAGATTTGATTCGTTTTATAAAAAAATACAAAGTCAATGTGGCTATCTCTGCTCATGGCAATAGTATGCGCCCATTCAGGCGTCATTTTGAGAAAGCGTCGGTAGGGCAGATGATGGGATGGACGATGCCGTATGATGATTTTTTCGAGTATTCTATTGAAGTCAGGGAAGGTGAAGTAAAAAAGCCTAAAAAATCAGACTGGCCAGCTGTTCATCTTCCCAATCACGTTTTTAAGGCGGCCGATAAACACAATGTTCTTAAGAAGTATTATTGAGCAGTGCGAGTATTTCTGCATGCAGTTTTCCGTTGCTCGCAATGGCTCCGTCGCTTGAGAGTTTCCATTGTTTTCCTTTTGTGTCGGTTATCATTCCGCCAGCTTCGGTCACGAGTATGCTTCCTGCTCCGTAGCCGTAAGGGTCGCTTCCGTGCAGTTTTATTCTTGCTCCGAATAGCCCGCGGGCGACGTATGCGAGTTCAAGGCAGCAGCATCCGAGATTTCGCAGAAGGTGTCCGCTTAAATTGAGAGATGATAGGTGTTTTGCTGTTCCGCCGAAAAAAGATTTCATTATGTCTGTTTGCGTGTTCACGTGTATTCTTTTGCCGTTGAGGAACGTTCCTTTTCCTTTTACGGCGTGGTATAATTCTTTGAGCTGAGGCGCGTAGAATACGCCGACTATTGGCTCTCCTTTGTGGAATACTGCGATGTTGACGCCCCATAATGGGAGTTTATGAGAGTAGTTGAGTGTTCCTTCGAGGGGGTCTATCACCCAAAGGTAAGGAGAAACAACGTGCTTGTGTTTGCTTTCCTCAGTCAGTATATCATGCGTTGGGTATTGTTTGCGTATTGCCGAAAGTATCAATTTCTCTGATGCTATGTCCGCATCGAGAGCATAGTCTCCTGCGCCTTTGTTGACTTTTATGTGCGAATGAGGCTGCATTCTTTCCAATAACTTCGCGCTTTGCTTCGCAAGGCGCATCGCGAGTTTAAGAAAATCTGAGGTTTTTTCCTGCATATTTGATTCCTTTTTCCTCCAATCGAAGGAGCTGGTTGTATTTTGCGAGGCGTTCGCCTCTGCAGGGAGCGCCGGCCTTTATTTGTCCGCTTGCCGTGCCGACGCAGAGGTCTGCGATGAAGTTATCTTCTGTTTCGCCGCTTCGATGGCTGACCATTACGTTCCAGTGCCGGCTTTTAGCGTAGCTTGCGGCTGCAAGGGCTTCGCTGAGCGTTCCTATTTGGTTCATTTTCAAAAGGAGCGCGTTGCAGCTGTGGTGTTCTGCTGCTTTTTTGATTCGTGAAAGATTCGTGCAAAGAAGGTCATCGCCTATTATTTGCAGGTCTGTTTTCGTGTGAAGCTGCGCGAAATGTTCGAAGTCTTCCTCGTAGAATGGGTCTTCGATGCTGACTAGTGGGAATGTTTTCGCTAGTTCCTCGTAGCGCTCAAGCAGCAGGTCGGCGGTGGTTTCTTTGCCTTCAACGAGATATTTGTTTCCTTTCCAAAAGCTTGTCGCAGCTACGTCCATTCCAAGTTTGACTTCTTTCCAGTAGCCTAGTTTTATTATCGTGTCTGTGATAAGTTCGAGCGGTTCTTCAATGCAGTCTAGTGGAGGGGCAAAGCCTCCTTCATCGCCGACATTTGTCGCAGAGGCGCCGAAGCGTAATTTTAGCGTCTCTTTGAGTTTGTGGTATATTTCAGATGATATTTGTAGAGCGTGTGAGAATGATTTTGCTTTCACAGGTATAATCATATATTCTTGCACGTCTATTTTGTTGCCTGCGTGCTTTCCGCCGTTTATGATGTTGAGCGCGGGGACAGGTATGGTGCATTTTTTGGTCGAAGAGATTTTTTGTATGTGTTCGAATAGTTCTACTCCTTTCGCGGCAGATCCTGCTCTTGCGCAGGCAAGGCTTGCGGATAGTATTGCGTTCGCTCCGAGTTTTGACTTGTTAGCGGTTCCATCAAGTTCAATTAGCAGCTTATCAATTTCTTCTTGGCGCGTCGGGTCTTTTCCTTTGAGCGCTCGTGCGATTATTGTGTTGACGTTCTTGACAGCTCGTTCGACGCCTTTTCCTAAGTATGCTTTCGCGTTGTCTCGTAGCTCTACAGCTTCGTGGCTTCCTGTGCTGGCTCCCGATGGAACGCTCGCTCTAGAAAGTCCTTTTTCTGTCTTGATGTCGCACTCTACTGTTGGGTTTCCCCTGCTGTCTAGAATGCTTCGTGCTTTGACTGCGAGTATTTTTACCATATGCCTCTTTTTGTTATTTTAAAAGAATTGGCGTATTTAAAGATTGCTCAGAGAAGTCCTTTTTGTTTGAGGTCTTCGCGTCTGGCTTCTCTTCGGTATTTGCTTATGTTGTCTTGGGTGTACCGAACTGGCTTGGTGCTTACGGCAGCTGCGCCGCAGGCGCATTGTTCTTTCATTGTGTAATTGCCGCATTGCTGGCAGCGTAGAATGTGTATCATGCGCCCTCTGCGCGCGCCCAGTCCATTGCGATGTCGTATTTTTCCGCGAATTTTGTGATGCTTTCGATTGAGTCTTTGAGCATTCGTTCGGCTTCCTTGTAGTCTTCGGCTTTGATTTCAAAATGGTATGATCCTGCTCCCAGATAATTGACTTTGACTCCCGCTTTGACGGCAAGGTCAAGTGCGTCTTTGACTTCCTGCACTCCATTTGGCGAGTAGCTTGTGAGTTTGAGGTTTCCGCCGATTGTGACTTCTGGCGGCTTTATTCTAGCTTTTATCGCGTCTGTGAGCGCTTTTGATATTTTTTTATCAAGTATTGTTTCGAGGTTGAATTTGTCCTGCGCCACTTCTTCAAATGAGGCGAAGACTGTTCCGTAGAGCGGGGTTACTTTTTCAGAGAGTTTGTTGTATAGCGCGAGCACGCTTTCGCCGTGTTGTTTGGCTGCGTATTCGATTATTTTTTCAGCGAGCTGTTCTTGTTTTATCTGGTTGAGCTTGTTTCGTTTTTGGGTTTCGTTGACTCGGCGTAAAGAAAGGTCGATGTGTCCTTTTTCTTTGTTGGTCTGAAGGACTTTTGTTACGACTTTTTTGCCTTCTTGCACGAATTCTCTGATGTTTCGGATGCGTCCCGGAGCTATTTCCGAGATGTGTATCATTCCGGTTCTGCCGCCGTATTCATCGAGCGTGCAGAAGACTGAGTGCGGGTTGATTCCTGTGACAGTGCATAGGACTAATTCTTCGTCCTGTGGGAATCCTTGTTTCTTGAGCAGCATATGTAGGAGCTAACGAGGATGGTTTAAAAAGGTTGCGCCTAAGTTCCGTCGAAAGCCTAAAATAGCTATTTAGCTTTAGTGGGGGTATGGTGTTTTGGAAAAAAGAGGCCGCGCGTGACGTATTGAATGTTATGCACGATGTGAAAAAGCGCATTGGCGCGGTTAGGAATTTCGCTAATCTGCAGGAGTCACTGTTGAAGATTATTCGCGAGATAGACGATTCTCTTGACGAGGTGAAGGCTGCTATCGCTTCAAGAGCGCAAGAGGAGAAGAGCAAGCCGTGGATAGATCATCAGTTTGATGTGGTGATAGATTCTATGGCTGCAAAGGAGATTGAGCAGGTGAATAATATAGAGTCTGCTCTTGCGGTGTATGCGAGTTTAGCGGATGAGTCTGTCTCGGCCAAGGATTTGGAGCTTTCTATTGAGGGTTTGATGGAAGAGGCGCAGGCGATCGAGGAGCGCGAGGCGTCTCACGCGGCGCAGATTGATGAGCTTGCACGGCATACTTTGCGCGAGCATTTGAAGACGTCATCGGATGCCGTTCCAGCGGGCAGATTAAAGGATGGTGTTTCATTTTCAGACGTGCTGGTAGTCGCAAGGCAGCTTGGCGGTTGGGGTGTCGCGTCTTCTGGAAAGCATGTTTATCAGATAGTATTTCCAAATTCGACAAGGCCTATTCCGCTTTCAAAAGATGTGGGTTCTCAATTGATAGCAAAAGCGATTGTTCAGCAGTTGAGAGTTTTACTTCCTGAGCATAAGATTCCTTCTCAAAGCGATGTTCAGAAATGGCTCAAGCGCGGGAAAGCCGCGTGATTTTGGCGTAGGCCAATCCTTCAGGAGTGTCTAAAAGTCGTTCGGCTGCAGGGCGCAAATCTACCCGGTCTTGTTCGTTTTTGTATAAGATAAATGTTTCTTGGTCGAATACTGTTCCGTTCAGGAACAGTTCATTATACTGTTGTTTGTCTGTTATAATCACGACTTCTTTTCCGCGTTCTATCGCGCGTTCCATGAATAAATCCAGGACTTTTAATTCAAGGGTTTTGATTTGTTCAGGGTTCAATCCTGCTAGGATTTCTTCGTCAGTTGGTATGCCCTGTTTCATTTGATGAATTCCAAGCAGGGCCTTTAAAAATGTTGCGTCGAAAAGCAGTTAAACCGCTGCGTGGTTCCTTTGCATTATGCTTATTGTGCATGATGGACTAGAGCTTGAGGCGCGAAAGATTCGCGGTGAATTGCGCAAGCTGTTCGATATTCCAGTTGATATTCAAACTGAGGATTTGGAAGGTGTGTATCCTTCTGTTAAAGGAGGATTTTTCTGGGCTCCAAGCGATGAGTTTTTGACTCAAGATTCTCGTGCGCGTTTGATTCTTACTTCGCGTGATTTGTTTTGGTCAAAAACGCCAAAAGAAGATGATTGGGTTTATGGTGTGAGCTATTTTCAAGTGACCTAGCCAGAAATCCAGCGAGCGCCTAGAGTGAGGTCTTTTTTTATCAGTTGGCGCGAGCGGACGACCTTTAGGTCGGGGATGAATGGCGTTT
>JAGVZE010000020.1 GCA_018302815.1 Candidatus Woesearchaeota archaeon | reverse complement strand
TATGGCAATGGTGCCAAAATCGACGCACAGAAAAAAGACATAGGCCGCCGAGCTTACATCATCATCCTCAAAGATTAACTATTTCTGTCCCACACCCCTTCGCATAGTTTAAATAGTTTTGATGAAACAAAACACGCATGAGATGGCTCGCAATCATCCTCTTATTGGCAGTCGCGGCGAACGCGTACACGATTTCAGACTATCCGAGCTTCTTCGCCAAAAACGGCACGTTCAAAGCGACATACGTCGTATCTGATGAATCGCCCGCGCTTGATGTCATATCGGCAACAGTAATCTCTACAGCGCTTGCACGATATAATCTCACAACAGAAATCGGAACATCGCGCATCGACAGCGAAATAACCGACATCACCAAATATAATGCGATAATCATCGCAAGCCCGTGCGAAAGCAACGCCGCCCTCAAACTCGAAGGCAACCCATCGCCCTGCTACAAAAACCTCGGCGGAAGCGCAGGATACATAAAACTATTCGAGAACAACGGAAACGTCCAGATTCTAATCACAGGGCTTACCGCGCAAGACCGCAACAAAGCAGCCAAGTTCCTAGCCCAACAACGCCTTAACCAACTCAAACTCAAGACATACATACTATCAACAGGCACCAACTCCAAGCCGCCATTCTTCGAGCAAATGAACCAAACAAAAAACACAAGCTCAGCTAATTCATCAACTCAAAATATAACTCTGCCCCCTCCCGTAGAAATCAAAAACGAAACCAACACCACTCTGAAAAACAATAGCGCCAATACGACAAAGACAATAAAACCAAAAGCTCCTGTCGGAAAATACGAGCCAATGGCGCAAATGCCTAAAAAGAAAACACTCTGGCAAAGATTCACCAGCTGGCTGAAGTCGTTGTTCAGCTAACTGACTATGGCTGACGGCGGGAAGGAAGTCGGTGGACGGCGGATGGGAGACGGTGGGAAGGCTGACGGTAGGACGGCGGATGGGAGACGGTGGGAAGGCTGACGGTAGGACGGCGGGAAGGATGGACGGCACGAAAGTAGGATGGATGGAAAACGGGCACGGATGATGACTAAACGAAATTCATAAAACTACAATCGACAAAACACGCTCATCTTTTTCTCTTGAGCCGCTTCTTAACTTCATCAGGAAGCCCAGCTATTATCGAATCAGCCCTCGATACGTCAAATGATTCCAACTTTGAAAGGTCCGCTCTTGCGGAGAAACTCTTGGGCTCAGCTGTTTCCAGCTTCTTTTGCGGCGCCTGCGATTTAGGCAATGGCTTCACTTCCTCTTTGACCGCCTTTTGCGTTTGCTTCACCGCTTTTTTTGACTGCTCAAGAAGCTCTTTAATCTGCGCGCTTCTGCCGTGCTCCCTTACATACTCACGCTCAATACTAGCTCGCACACTCTTTGGAAGACTCTTAATCAAATTGTCGGTATCCGCCGACGAAGGCAATGACGCATCAGAATTAACCTGCGATACTGTCTTACCCTTCAATTGCCTTCCCAAGAAGTAATCAAGCACTAAAAACGCCAATACCGCGCAGACCGCGACATAAAACTGCAACACACGCTTATTGCACGCGAGCGACTGCCAGCCAAGACCCAGCACTGCAAAAGCTACGCCAATATAGAGCAGCGAGAGCATCAATGGGCGAAGCTTACGCACTAAAACATACCTTGCGAACGCGTAAGCTATCGCGAGCAGAAGGACCAATGCTATAAGCGGGAACATACCAACGCCTACCGACGCGCACAAAGTTTCGACCGCTGAGAACTTCGCACAATCATTCGGACAATTAAGAGGAGTCTCGCCCACATTGCACAGACCGTTGCCGCACGCGCACAGAAGAGGATCGAACGTCGCCTCCTCAGATATCCGTTTTCCTATAACAAAATAGGAATCGCTCGAGTCGCAATCATCTGCAGAAACACGCAAATACTGATTGTAACCCACAAGAGGAACATCAGGGCGCTCCTTTGCGAGCTCCTGGTTCAAAATACGCTCGATGACACGAATCGATGTTGGATGATCATCAAGGTCCGTGTGAGTAATGTTTATCTGATAATAATTATCGCACGGATTCTTGAACGCGACCCCGCCAATAGTATAACCTGATTCAGGGGTCAAAACTCCATCATTAGTCCCATTACCGAATAATGTTTGCGTGAACGGCATCGCCCTTGTCCCAACGATGACCTGATAATCTATGCCCGGAACTGCAGGAATGCTTTTACCTCTTGCTAAGTCATCAACAACACTCGCATTAAGGTTGAACGCCCTTGCAGTGCTCGAAAGATTGAATAAATTGCTGAACAAATAACTATAAACATCAACAGTAGGAGAACCCTGATTCGGAGTGCCCGCGATTATGACCCGTCGCACCTTATTGAACCACGAATGCGCAGAAAAGCCCTGCTCCCTGCTTTGATACGCATCATAAAGCGCCTGCTCAGTTATCATTCCACCAAGAGAATGGCCAAGGAAATACAAATCATCGAATTCCTGACTGTGAAGCTCAAGAAGGTCCGCGAACTCCTTCGAATTCTCCTCCACGCTCCTATTGTATGGATACGAATACGTCCAAACCTGCCAAGGCTGATTGTTCAGCCTGAAATCATCAATTATCGGACCAAACTTAAGCACGTTCGCGGTAAGACCGTGGACAAGTATGACCGCGCGGCGCGCGCCATCCGCCGAATATTCCTTCTTCAAAACACCTTCCGTGCACGCATCACACAATACGCCAAGCAATGCGAACGTCGCCTTGCCATCGCGCACGTGATTTGGCAAATCATCTATGAACAAGTCCACTTCCTCATCAACCTTATCCACTTTTCCTCCAAGAAGCTTCCACTCGCCATCTTGAAGAACAGCAAGGGAAAGCGTCTCTATATCCACACCACGCAAAATAGGATAAGTCACATTAAGACGCAAATTGAACGTCACCTTCCTGTTGAAATCCAACTGAAGAGGAGGAAGCAACATCGCGACCGACGGGTTCGGAACAGAGGGATAATCTTTTTGCAAATGATACGCGCGCACAGTCATATCTTTCGATACCGGCCCTACAAGCTCAATACCATACGAAAGAAGGCTCGCGCGCGAATAGTCCGAGGACAAATAACGATCCTCCACATTAATGACTTTGAGCTCAGATTGGTTTGTGGCGGACTCTGCCTGCCGGATATTCTCATCTATCAACTCTTTTAGCGTCGAATTTCCGCACAAAAGCTGATCGCGCGAAGGAGTGGACAAAACCTCACTGCAAACCCCTCCCCTGCACCGAAGCGCTGTCAAATCAGAATACTGATCAGGAAGGTTCATCGTGAAATCTACGACTGAGCCTATACAAGTGAACTCAGGCTGGCCGATAAGCTCGAATCCCGCAGGAATGTCAGGCACCTCTTTTACAACCTTCGATGGAACGACTGTCCTGCACTGAGCGCCAACCTGCGCCACAGTCGGATTCTGGATAGACACCACCGACCGGGTAGACGCCTGACCTGAAGCCGAACTTGCAGCAGCTCCTGCCGCGGCCCCTGCACCAGCTCCAGCTCCCGCCCCTGCGCCGCCACCGTCGTCATCAGGAGGAGGAGCAGGATTGTAAATAGAACTGAGCGTGACCGGACACACAAAAGTCTGCCCATTGAAGATTATTATTCCGGATAAACAATTATCTCCAACTATCGTCGCGTTGATGACTGTTGTGCCAGAAAGTATAGTCGCACTTGTCAAATTCGAATTATTGATTGTTGAATCTGAACATACGCTCTCGTTCTCAATCGAGTCTATCAAAAAGCAATTAGTATTATTCGAATCGATGACCGTCGAGTTGATTATAGTGCTGTTGATTTTAGTCGAGTTCACGATTGTCGAGTTCGCGACCGTGGAGCCGGAAACTGTCGAACTATTGAGTGTGGAATTATCCACTGAACTTTGCGTGCAGACGCTGTTCACCTCTACTGACTCAGTCAAGTTACAATCAACGTTCGCCGAGTTGTTAACTGTGCTGTTGATTATAATGCTGAAATTCTTAGAGGAGTTATCGACAATTGAGCCATTCACGGTCGAATTCACAAAAGTCGAATTTGTTATATTGCTGTCCTCTATCGTGCTGTTGACGCTGAAAAGAAGACCCGCACCCGAACTATTCAAGCCATCAATGCGATAATCAGCACCATCCGGAGTCACAGTGATTGAGCCGATTGTCTGAGGCAAAGTTCCTGCGAACTCCAATTCACCCGAACAATCATCCACAATATCTGAAATAACGCCCGCATTCGGACAGACGCGCACTCCAAGATTCGCGAAATCAACAGATCGAAGGAAAAGTGAATGCGTTGAGCTAATTCCCACAGTAGAACTGGTATTAACCGCCACTGCAGAGCTGTTCGCAACTATCGTGAGCTCATCAGCATCGACATCACTTAAATTGAAATCTCCGGTAAAGCTCAGATACCTCCTTGAATCGCTCGTGTTCAAATAAAGTATTTCCTGAGTTTCGTAAGATGTCTCATTCTCAACCAGACTTCCATTGATGGAACCATTCGCCGTTAGCAAAGCCGCTAAACCCGAATCAGGATGGAAATAAGAGGAGATGAACGCGCCAATCGAACAGCAAACAGTAATGTTGTACGCTGAACCGCTCGTGCAGTTAGCGACGTGAGCGTTCGATGAGCCCGACAGAGTGCCAAGACACGCGAAACCAGAAGGACATACACCTTCGCCCGTGCTGTTCACAGTGCAACTCATCGTCGCATTAGAAGCGTTGATTGACGCATTGAAAGAATAATTGCCGACAGATGGGTCCTCCGCGTGCGCGTTCGTGAAATTTGAAAGCGTGATTACAGACGCGCCATTAGACCCCGTGCCAATAATATTAGATTCGGTCAAATCCCTGCAGCACACGCTGACGTTGTAATTCGTCTCGTTTAACAGCTCAACGTGAGCGTTAGTCATATTCGACATCGCGTATATCTTCGTACCATTCGAGCACGAGGTGTTCATCTCGAACTCGCACGAAAGAGTCCCACTCGGAGGCAAAACAAGAGCGCCGGTAAGACCTGGATTTCCCAAATAAAGAAGGAAACCAACGCTTCCTAAAAGCACCGCAGCTACAAAGAATAAATACAAATGCTCTTCACGGAAGACAATTTTGGTCATCGCCGTTTAATCACCAGCTCCACTTTTTTCATATCATCATTCATTCTCTTAAGTTCAACATCAAAATTGACTCTCTTACGTGAAATCGCAGCAACATGCGCGGCAAAAATGACGATCAACAGCGCAACAGCTGCGGCTCCGACGTAAACCCACTGAACAGAATTTGCAGCATATTTCGCGCTCTTGACTGCAAACGAAGATACGCTTTCGAAAAGACCCGCATTTTTTGAGCCGCCTTCGCTAACAGAAACAACCAGCGGCTCGTCATTAATCGATTGTCCAGTAATTGATTGTCCAACCATACTAGAATCCGCTTGATCGAGGATGAATCCTACTACAAAAACACCTAAAACGAATAATACACTATTCGCAACTACCTCTTTTTTGATAACACGCACCACTATTACCCCATTTTTAAAATAGTAATAAAAATCAATTTATAAATCTTTTCTTCTGGTCCGACGAGAATGCCGCTGAATAAGCCTATCAACCTCTTTTAGCTGGATGGACGCGCGCTCAAGCGAAGTTTTTCGACGAGGAATGCCCATACTTGGAAGATTCAGAGTTGGCAATTTAACCTTTGGCATACTTATCTTGAGTGTTGACGCCCAAAGACCTATCGCAACTGACAAAAGAATCAACGCCGTCAAAAGCCAGCCCATCGAGATTTTCTGAGGCAAAACCTGCATCGCAGCACCTGACAACACCGCAGGAATGCTTTCTTGCCCAAGCGCAACCACTGCCGGCTCAGAAGGATTATCTCTTCTAACAAGCTGAGCAGGACGTTCAATCACGGGAGAGGAAATATTTCTTAATACAACAGGACTCACACCACGTCCCCCTCCTCTTGAAGATGCAATGGCCGCGGAAGACGCAACAACCTGCGAAACGCCGGTTCCTGAAACATTGCTAAAAATATATTTGCCGCCATCCAATAAGCATCTCACTCCCTCCTTGGTTGTATTCGCAAGAGCCTCAGCCACAGTCCAATTGATTACGCCAGGACACGTTGGACTGATTTGAGATAAAACCGACGCATTCGGACACAAGTACGCTCCAGAATCAAGCGTATTGTTCAAATACAGCCATTTGCGGGAGACATTCTCAACACCAGAATGGTTCACCGCAACCGCTGTCGAGGACATCTGAATCATTAAAGTCGACAAATCAACGGTACCGTTATCGAACACGCCCTCCAACTGCAAGACGATCTCGGAATTAGCGTCAAAAAAAGTCAAAATCTCAGTCTCATTCGAAAAAGTGTTGTTCGTCATCACACCACTCGAATTTCCAACAATAGTCAATGATGCGGTGAATGGATCAGTTGGCACCACAAGGCGAGGCAAACCGATGAAATTTATCACCGCAGTCCCCAATTGAGAACTGGCGGCGCCTGTAAGCGAGCGCAAAGCTGAAGAAAAAGAAGCGGAGAAATAAGACGTCCCAGTATCTTTTGCCGCATGCGGCTCTGCTAAAAAAGCAAACGAAGCCGAAAATAAAGCCAAAAACAGCAATACCGCAATCACCCCTTTCTGGGTGTCCATCAAACCATCCTTCGGTTTAACACTAGTTTGCCGGTGTAATTCCCTTTTGCGGCATCAAGCGGAACAATCACATCCACTCTTAAAACGTGCTCCTCGCCAGGCATAACGGTGAAAGAACGCTCTGAAAGATAAACCATCTGCGCAATCTCTCCTTCGACAGACGCATCCACCTCAACGGGAAAATCATAAATGCCGCTCACTATAACCTCGCGCGTACGATTCTCACCGCGGCCCAAAAAGTAGAACGGAACAGGATTGGTGTGGGCGAAGTAAACATACACGCTTTTGGCTTTCGACTGCTCAAAATCCTCCAGCACATCAATGCTTTGCCCCTCAATAACATCAAGATACAAAGTATGCATTATGGGCTCAAGGACAAAATATGAATAAAGCCCATAACCAAACAACGCAAAGCTCGCGAGCAACAGCGCAGCCAGCAGTTTTTTTGCACGATGCGCCTTTTTCATTGCGAAGACCTCCTTGAAAACAATCTTCCCGCAATAAACGCGCCAAAACCTGCAAAAAGCACCAACGCGGCAACAAACACCACGCTCACACCTGTTTTTTGCACGGCAGTCTCGTCAGCAGAAGAACGCCTCACGACCCACGAGGTCAGAAAATCCCCTTCAACCTGAACATTAAAATCATCCTTTACCAAGTAATCAGTTCCAAGAACAAGAAATTCAGCATTAATCACCTCATCCGCGCTCTTTCCCACAATGCCTGTTAAGACAACCTCATTCGAACCCGGAAGCAAGTCTGCTGTTGTCTCTGCGGCAAAAAGATTCCTCGACGTCACAACCCTAAACGTCGCGTTTTTAATAGGAACGTTCCAATCGCTTGAAACATTGAACGCAACCGCATTCTCCTCTCCGGCCCGAAGACCGGAATTGCCCAAAACTGAAAAAACAGGAACTCCGAGCATGAACTCCTTTAACACGACATAATCCGTACCATCTCCTGACAGGACCACCTTCAAAAGGTGAACTCCTTTTGGAAGCCCTGAAGTTGGAATATCAACCATGAACCGTTGTGTGGCTAGCGAACCCAACGAACCTAAACTCTCCTCCTTAACCTTGCGCTCAACACCATTCACCACCAAAAACGCCTTCGCAAAGACATCCTGCACGTTTTTGACGCCCAAATTTCGAACGTTCAAACGAAGCTCGATAAGTTCGCCCGGAGCGTACTTCTCACGCGCAATAATTCCGCCGGTCAAAAATGAATCTTTATATGTACTGATAATAGAAATCGCGTTCCCAGCCCCTGCTATCGCCGACATTCCCGCAGCAGTGTCAACAACATCATTCGCGGTGAAAAGCAAATCATAAACTCCTGAAGAAAGAAACTGCGGGAAAGTAAACGAAACATTCACCGCCACATTTTCCCCGCCCTGCAAAAGCCGCCTCACGCCGCTAACATGCACTGGAAAAGGAAGTTTTCGAGAGTCAACATTCACCTCAACAGCAGCCGCGCCGGATTGGCCATTCTTCACCACATACGTAAGCTGCACCTCTTTACCCGGCTCGAACAGCAACTCGTTTGACTGCAAAGGCGCAGTCAAGCTAACAGAAACAACAGGAATACTAAGCAAGACTAAAATCAACAAGTAACTTTTCATAACAATCACCGCATTAAAAAATGAAAAAGAAAATAAAAACGTTTCTATTCAACAACTCTGCGCAGGAGTCACAATCGTATCGTTCTTCGTGAACAATATCGGCGTTCCAGACTTCGCGCTCGCAATGTTTGCAAAGCTTGTGATCGAAATCTTCAAGCACTGGCAAACTGCACTTGTGCTCGTGAAATTACCACACAAGACACCAGCAGTCGAGCTTAACGTATTAGGCGAAGCGGCAGTAGCATTATTGCACGAACTCGAACAACTGGGCGTGAAGTTTGTATACATATACGTGCTGATCGTGTTGAACGGACCCGACGAATTTGCAAGCAGCGTCGCTCTCAACTGACCACCGACACCTTCATTCGTCACAAGGAAACCGCCGTCGCACGCGCTGATATTAGTCAACGTGAGCTTGCTCGTCCCTGAATCACAATAAATGGCGCCGCCCGACGTAGCTGAACCTGTGCCGCCGTTGTCGTTGCACGTGTTAAGCACAGCGCTCGACGCATCAGTTGTCAGCTCAGCGCTGCACGTAATCGTACTCTTGTTCATAAACAAATCAATCGTTGTGTTCAAATTCACCGTGGCATTACCCTCATAAAAGGTCGCCGCACCAGTAATACTCTTACCAACGACACTAAACGGCCTAAACGCCATGCTCGAAGGAATCTGGGGAGAGACGCTTGGAATAAAACGCGCGCCCTCCAAAACGACCACCTGAGAATCAGGAGCATTCAACGTCAAAAATACACCTGCCGCCGCAAATACGGCAATAAGACCAACAATACCGTAAACACCTGTTTGTTCATTCATTTTCATTGCCTCCTATTTTATTGAATGTTATAACTCCGTTTCCAAGCGCGCTAGAACTCTCAACACGCGGCTGAACAGAAGTAGACTCAGAAACAAACTCATTGCCTCCCAAATCCTGAACGGTAACGAATAAAATCAACACTATAAACAACAGGACAATGATCGTTCTTGCTTGGCTCAAATCATATCACCTTTTGTTGTACATTAAATGACATCAGCTCTTTATAAATATTGTGCCGTATTGGGGTGTGGGACAGAAATAGTTAATCTTTGAGGATGATGATGTAAGCTCGGCGGCCTATGTCTTTTTTCTGTGCGTCGATTTTGGCACCATTGCCATAT
>JAGVZE010000024.1 GCA_018302815.1 Candidatus Woesearchaeota archaeon | reverse complement strand
GATTTGTTGAAGGAGTATGCTGCTTTGGTGTTTGGTTTGTTGAATAGAAATACTGCTATGCAATTTTGGGTGGTTCAGAATTCGGCGCAGGACCAGTTGTACGCGCTTGGTGTCGTCGATCTTGTTGACAATTCCGATTGCAATGGCTGCGGGAGTCTCATGCTTAGCCGCTTCGCCCGGGTTTGTCCGCCATAAATTGCGAGCAGTCTTTCGTCATACCTACATCCGACGTCCTACTTCTATCCGTCTGCCGTCCTTCCGTCCTGCCTTTCATTCCCCACATGCGTAGTATAGTACCAATATCCTTTTATTCTCTTATTTAGCCATTTATTTTATGAAAGCGTTTGATTGTTTGATTCCTTTGCTTGGTGAGCGTTTGCAAAGGCAAAGTTCTGTTGTTCTTGTGGGAAGCCATGCGAGGATTCCTTTGAGAGCGGAGTATTTTTCGTCTATTGAGCCGTCTGCAGGCAGAGTTGTCTTCATCGACAGCGGAAGCGGTGATGTTTTGGCGGGTCCTAATGTGTGCGTGAGTTTTATCAGAACGTGCGTGCTTGAATACGAGAAGAACGTCAGGGTCTCTCGTTCAGTTAGCGAGTATGTTCTTTCGATAATCGCGGTTAAGCGTAATCTTGATATTGGTTTTCAGGTTGATTTATTCTCGACCGAGGGTGATTTGCTGCGTTCTTTCGAGTTTGACGCGCAGGATCCTGCGTTCGCTCTTTCTGGTTTGAGGGCTGATCCGGTTTCGGTGGTTGGCGCAGTAAGAAAGCTGCTCGAGTTTGAGTTGGTTGATGCGTCTATCAAGCATCTTTCCAAAGGGGATATTGTTGTTCGTGATGGCGATTTGGATGCGAGGGGTTCTTTGCTTGAATCAGCGCGTCTTTCGCTTAGAACTGCGGCTTTGTCAAAAGGCGTCATTGTGGTCGGCTTGTCAAAAACCTCGCGTCTTTGCACGGATTCTGGCGATAGTGCTGTTGTGGCTGTGCGTTCGATAGCAAAAGAGGGTTCGTGGCTGTATTTTTCAGGCGGAGAAGTGGGTTTTGTTAAACTCAATCCTTTTTCTCAGTACGTTTTCAGGTGTGATTTTTTTGCGGACAAAGAGCAGGCGCAAAGTGCGGCATCCGTTCTTGCGTTGAATTCATCGGACCCCGCATTTTTGGGTTATCCTTATGGTCTTTTGGACGTTGACAAGACCGCGCAGGTGTCTAAGGCAGAGCTAGCCGAGTTGAGATTGCGTTTCGCGGTCAAATCGAGAGAAAAATTCAAGATGTTTGAGTCTGCGCTTGACGCGCATGATTTGCTGAACGTGTTGTGAAATGGATGAGGAACTAATGAAGCTCGAGCGTGACGACCCGCAATCGCATAGATATTTCACCGCTCTTCTTCGTTCAGGTAAAGCGTGCAGGGATTATGCGATAGTTGGCGGCGATTCGCTTTCAGATGCGCTCAAGAATATGAATGAGCAGTGCCAAACTCCTGATTATTGTCTTCATCCTCGTGCGCTGGTAGCTGGAGTTGAGTTGATGCGGCCGCTTACATTTTCAGAGACGCTTGAATCTTCTTTGTCTGATTGCATGGAGCGCGACCTTTACATGACTTCCACGGCGGTGAAGCGTTATGCCGGTTCAAACAGGCTCAAAATAGTGCAGTGTTATCCTGGCTGTTATGATTATTCAGCAAAACCTTTTGAGGAATGCGAGGGGGTCGATCTTACGCTTAAGCTGGGAACAAACTGCGCTGTAATCGCCGATGTTCAAGGCCATGATCTTTGGAAAGCGCTTATTCCTGATTATGCGCTTCGAGAGAAGTTCGCTGGATTTATCGACAAGAAGATTCGTTTCTCTTCCAAGTCGTTCCTTATGCCGACTATTCCTGAGAACGGTATTTTTCATTTTCAGCTTACGTTCGGCAGGTTGACGTACGCGATATGTTCTCCTGCAAGTCAGGCATCAACGCTTCTCATTAGAAAGCTTCGCAGATCGAGCGGCGCTTGGTTTTATCCGTTGAAGTATGTTTCAGAGGATTGACTGCTAGAACCTGCCATTTTCCGTCCAACGGTCTTCCTTCCCGCCGTCCTCCTACTTCCCACGTCCTGCAGTCGTCCTGCTTCCCGCACTTGAGTATTGTCGTTACTTTTTTATACCTGTCTTGCTTTTCTTGAATCAATAATTCAAAAAAAGGGGGGTATTGGTAATGGCAAGGAAAGAGAGTAAGGTGGGTCATTGGTTGTTTTTGATCGGTGTCGTTCTCGCGGTTTTCGCCGCTTTGATGCCGATGTTGCAAACGCCTAAGGTTGTTTGGATTTTGGTGCTTTTGGGTCTTATCGTGGGTGTTTTGAACATCACCGCGCGTGAGACGCAGGAGTTTCTCGTGGCGGCAGTAGCGCTCGTCATAGGCGCGAGTGCTGGCGCGCAGATTGTCGTGTTGCCAAAACTGCTTATAGGCATGTTGGGCAATGTGATCGCGTTTGTCTTCCCTGCGGCTGTTGTTGTCGCTTTGAAGGCGATTTGGTCGCTAGCGTCTGAAGAATAAACGTTATTTTTGTTTTCTTTTTTTCGTTATATTTTTATATAACTTATTTTTCTCTTTTTTTCGTGAGTGAGGATGTATTACGATAGGCGTTTTGTAGAGTCAGTGAAGAAAGAGCCGAAGGGGTATAGGCTACCTTGTGTGAAAGAAGTAGTTCTTGTCGTGATGATTATTTCGTTTCTTCTCGCGTTGTCGTAATCTTTATATACTTTCTTTCTCTATTGGTTTGTAAAAGGGGTGTGGTAGATGACTGATCGTTCGAATGAGTTTATTCTCTGGTTTAACGAGATTGGAATAGAGGATGTTCCGCTTGTTGGCGGCAAGAACGCGAGTTTAGGCGAGATGTATCAGAATTTGACTCGAAAGGGTGTTCGTGTTCCTAATGGTTTCGCGGTGACAGCTCATGCGTATCAGTATCTTCTTGAGAAGTCTGGCGCGATGTCGAAATTGATGGCGGCTTTGCGAAATCTTGATGTGCGTAATATGAAGAAATTGTCAGAGGCTGGTAGGCGCGCGCGTGATATTATTTTGCGTTGCGATGTTCCTCCTGATTTGCAGGTGGCGATCGCAAAGGCGTATGAGGAGTTGTGTAAAAATTGCAAGATTGACGATCTTGACGTTGCTGTTCGTTCGAGCGCGACTGCAGAGGACCTTCCGGAGGCTTCTTTTGCCGGTCAGCAGGAGACTTTCTTGAATATTCGCGGCGTGCATGATCTTATCGATGCGTGCAAGCGTTGTTTCGCTTCTTTGTTCACCAATAGGGCTATCGCGTATCGTGCGGAGAAAGGTTTTGATCATTTCAAAGTTTACTTGTCTATTGGCGTTCAGCAGATGGTTCGTTCAGACCTCGCGTGTGCGGGAGTCATGTTCACTTTGGATACCGAGTCTGGTTTTCAAAATGTTGTTTACGTGACGGGAAGCTATGGTCTTGGAGAGAATGTTGTTCAGGGCGCTGTGAATCCTGACGAGTTTTATGTGTTCAAGCCGACTTTCCATCATGGTTATCGTCCTATTATCGATAAGAAGCTAGGAGAAAAGGCAACGAAGATAATCTATGCGACCGAGGGCACGAATCCCATAAAGAAGATTGACACTCCTCACAATGATCGTAGAAAGTTTTGTTTGACTGATGATGAGGTTTTAGCGCTCGCGAATTGGGGTATGGTGATTGAGGACTATTACAGCAAGAAGCGTGGCAAGTGGGTTCCGATGGATATTGAGTGGGCAAAGGATGGCAAGTTGAATGAGTTGTATATAGTTCAGGCGCGTCCTGAGTCTGTCCAGTCAAGGAAGAATCGCAACATCATTGAGGAGTATCGTTTGTCGCAAAAGGGCAAAATTTTGGTTATTGGCAAGGCGGTCGGTAGCAAGATTTCTTCAGGTCCTGCGCATATTATCCGTGATGTGAAGGATATCGCGAATTTCCGTAAGGGCGAGGTTCTTGTGACTGAGATGACTGATCCTGATTGGGTTCCTATTATGCGTATCGCGTCGGCGATTGTGACTAATCGTGGCGGCAGGACATCGCATGCGGCCATTGTCAGCCGTGAGCTTGGAATTCCTTGTATTGTCGGCACGAACGAGGCAACTGAAAAGATAAAAGACGGTCATAATGTGACCGTGTCTTGCGCTTTAGGCGAGCAGGGAATTGTTTACGATGGGCTGCTCAAGTTTACGAAGACTGAGTTTGATGTCGCGCACATTCCTCGTCCTAAAACAAAGATTATGATGAATGTTGGTAATCCTGCGCAGGCTTTTGATTTGAGTTTCCTTCCAAATGATGGAGTGGGTCTTGCAAGAGAGGAGTTTATCGTTACTGATTATATCAGGGCGCATCCTATGGCGTTGATTCATTTTGACAAGGTTCAGGATGCGGCTACGCGTAAGCAGATTGAGGAGTTAACGCATGGATATAAGGATAAGCGCGAGTTTTTCGTGGAGAGGCTCGCGATGGGAGTAGCTCAGATAGCTGCTGCGTTTTATCCTAAGGATGTGATTTTGCGTTTTAGTGATTTCAAGACTAATGAGTATGTGAACCTTATCGGCGGTAAGTATTTCGAGCCTAAAGAGGAGAATCCGATGCTTGGCTGGAGAGGCGCTTCAAGGTATTATAAGCCTGGTTACAAGGAAGGTTTCGCGCTTGAGTGTAAAGCGATTAAGAAGGTTCGTGAGGAGTTTGGCTTGACCAATCTTAAGGTTATGATTCCTATGTGCCGAACTCCTGATGAAGGCCGCAAAGTACTCGCAGTGATGAAAGAGCACGGTCTTGAGCGGGGCAAGCACGAGCTTCAGGTGTATGTGATGTGTGAAGTTCCAAGCAATGTCATATTGGCTGACCAGTATTGTGATATTTTTGATGGGTTCAGCATAGGCAGCAATGATTTGACGCAGATGACTCTTGGTGTCGATAGGGATAGCGCGCTTGTGGCTGATGTGTATGATGAGCGTTCTGATGCGGTCAAGCGTATGATTCAGCACGTTATTGAAATCGCGAAGTCGCGCAAGAAGAAGATAGGCATTTGCGGCGATGCGCCTTCGACCTATCCGGAGTTTGCCGAGTTTTTGGTTGATTGCGGTATTGACAGCATAAGTTTAAGTCCTGATGCTATAGTGAAGACTTCTACTGTAATATCAAAACACGAACATAAGAGGGGGCGGTGAGTATGAAAGAATGGATGATTATGCACGCATCGTTAGGTTCTGTTAAGCGCATGCGTTCTATAGGTTTTACGAGTGTGTTGTTGGAAGATGAAAGGAAAAAGCGGTCTTGATAATTTATTTGAGGAAGAGGAATTGATTCATGAGGGTGTTCGTTCTATTGCGCAGGGCTTGCTTGATATGAGCGATTTTGTGACTGCTAAGGGTCCAATTGAGCTTGCAGAGGCGCAGGTTGTCGGCAAGCGGCTGCGTAGGGTTTGCGATGATTTGCTTGAGGAGCTGCATAAGGCAAGAAAAGCGGTGGGATCCTTGCTCTCGCACGAAAAAGAAGGAACGCTTAATGGAAAAAAGATTAAGCTTTCTGATGTTGAGGACGAGCTTAGTTTGATCCATGGTGATGTGGAGGCTATTGCGATTATTGCTGAGAATTTCTATGGCTCGCGTGACCGTGTTGTGGCTTTCGGGAATTTGAATAAGCATTATCGTGATTTGGTGACGCACGTGACGTCAGTGATGGTGTCAAGATGAATGCAAAGCTTATTATTTCTGTTTGCAAGGTGGTTTGTTGATGGCAAGTCGTGGTCGTCCGGTTAAGAGCGAGATTCGTCAGAATATTGTTGAGATGCTTTTTGTTGCGGGTCCGATGTATGGTTATAAGATTCATAAGTTCTACAATGAGTTGTTTCCTTCCTGCACTCGTGAGAATGTTTATTACAACTTGCGAAAGGGTCTCAAGCTTGGCGAGTTCGAGCTTGAAGTGCGAAAGGAAGAGGGCCAGTATAGTTGGGGAACTGTTGTTGAGAAGAAGTATTATCGCGTGGGCCCAAAGGCGGTTGTTTCTGGAAGCGAGCGCGTGAAGGATTTCTTTGCGAAGCTAAAAAAGCCGAACAGCAAAGGCCAGCAATAGTCCCGTTCCCACTCATTTCTCGTCGATAAATAGTCTTGGGACGGTCTTAATTGGAATGATTCTGAACTATCTTGTTGTTCGCTTGTTTTCTTCTTTGTTCTATTGAAAGATTTCTGCGTTTTCTTCTATCACTCCTAAAAAGGGTTGGCGTCTTGTGCGGGATATGAATGAAGTATCAGAGCACGATTCTTTCTCAGATGCGATGAAGGCCTGTAGTTGGGTTGAAAGGGAGTGGGTTGAGGTAGTGAAGAATCTATTGCGGGAGAACTTATTGGTTGGCGATCCGTTGCGATATAGTTGGTTTCGTGAAAAGCGATTAAAAGGAAGGAGGGTGTATTTTGTGATAAACGAGTCAACGAAGAAGGCTCTTTTCGTGGCCATTGGTGGAAAAAAAGGCAAGCAGCAGATTATCAATCACATCATCGCATATAAAGAAGAATATCTTGATGAGCTTGCTTAGCGGACGCGTTTGACTCTTCCTGCTCTAATATCTGCAAGTCCGCACTCAAGCTGCAGAGTGATATCATTAAGAAGCTGTTTGGGCGTAGGGCGAATAATTTTTTTTTCTGGCTCCGCTGGTAGTCGTTTCTTTTTTTGCGGTTCAAAAATCAGTTCTGTCATATACATCTTGATGCTGCTTCTCTTTTTAAGTTTGTTGCTGGAAAGTTCGTAAAGTTTCCAATATGACTTTATTCGTCAGAACTCTGTAATATCAACAAATCTTGGTTTGTAAGTTTCTGTTTGTTCTTTATTTTGTCTTCGACTTCTTTTCGCAAGTCAGACAATTTTTTCTTCTTGGTGTGCTCTTTTCGTTTTCCTTCTTCTTCGACTTCAAGTCCTGCTTTTTTGCGAAGTTCATTGAGCTCTTTGCGCTGTTCATCAAATGGTTTCAATAATTCTTCAATTTCTTTCTTTTTCAAGTCAATTTGCGCGTTTAATTTTTTCTCTTGTTCTTTGAGTTCATCGATGTGTTTGCTGAGCTTTACCATTTGCTCGTGTTTTTCTTGGCTGAGCTTGGCTTTTTGCTGTATTTGATCGTGTGTTGTGTCTGCGCTTTTCTTCGCAGTATCGATGTCGCTGCTTATTTCTTTGCTTGCTTTCCAGGCGGTGTTTGCGTGTTCCGCATTCTTTAGTTTTTTTCGAAGCTCGTTTATTGCTTTCATCAATTGTTTTTCTTTGTCGAAGCTTGGAGCTTCGGTCTCGATTTTGTATTCGAGGCGTTCTATTTCTTTGCGAAGGCGGTGAGGGCTTTCGCCAGTGGCGGTTGTCTTAACGGGAGAAGTCTCTTTGAAAACGCCTATTTTCTCTTGTATGTGCTTAGTTAGTTTTGCCCGTTCGTCTTTTAGCGCTTTGACTTCGTTTGTCAAAGTATCCCTCTCCTCCCGCAGAGGCTTTATTTGCCTTATGAATTCAGAAATTTGTTTTCCAAGAGCGTTTCGTTCCTTGAAAAGGGCTTCCTTTTGGTCGTCTAACTGCTTCAAACCTGTTCTTTTTGCGTGAACTTCTGTTTGCAGTTCATTGATTCGTTGGTTTAACTCGGTCAACGGTGTTCCTCTGGCGAGAGCGGATTAAAAACATAAAAAAATAGATCTAGCCGAAGAGTGCGCTAAGGCCTGCTGCTGCCTGTTCTTCAGACTTCTTGTCGTCCTCAGCTTTCTGCTTCTTGTCTTCTTTCTTTTCAGCTGCTGCGCCTGCTGCAGGTGCTGCTGCGGCTACTGCGACTGGTGCTGCTGCCGCTTTCTTTACAGCTTCGTCGATGTTGACTCCTTCTAGGCTTGCGACGAGTGCTTTAACGCGCGCGTCGTCTGCCTTTGCGCCTGCTGCTGTGAGCACGTTCTTAACTGTCGTTTCATCGACTTTCTTTCCTGCCTTGTGGATAATCAAGGCTGCGTAGATGTATTCCATCTTAGGTACCTCCGAATGTGTTTGTGACACGTGAGGAGGTTCCGCTGAATGTTTTCGGCGCGACCTCCTAACGTATCAGTTGTTGATTTGAATATTGCCTTCGCTTGCGACGCTTGAAGCTTCGCGGTATGCTTTGGCGAGTATTTCCTCTACAAGTTCTGGTGCTAGGACTCCGCCGTCAAGACCGACTTGTTTTGCTTCTCGGAATGCTTTTCCAAGTAGGAATTCGATGTTGTCTTTGTTTGTGATTCCAGCTTCGATTGAGAGGTTGAATGCTTCGCTTGCGGCGCGCATGAGGTCTGCCATGAACTGTTTCTCATCGACATCAAGCACGCTGCGTGGATAGATGACTCCTTTTTCGAAGACGCATACAAGGTCGAGTCCTATTTCCATAGGTTCGATGCTAAGTCGCGCGAGCATGCTTGCGAGCTTTGCGTTGATTGGCTCTCCTTCCTTGACTACTGTTGTGTCTTCTTTGACTGCGACTTTTCCGCCTTCGACTCCTGCTTTGATTCCAAGAGCTGCGAATTCTGATATGACTGGACCTGGCGTGAATGGTGTTGGTCCTTTTGGAATTATGAGGTCTCGTGGAGCGATTTGTCCTGCTTTTGCCGCTGCAGGTGTCTTGCTTTTTTTGATTATTTTGTAGAGGGCGAAGGGGTTTTCTTTTGTGAACATGAGCGCTGGCATGCCTTTTACGTTCTCAAGGAGTTTTTCGCCGTTTTCGAGTTTGAGGTTTTTAAGGCCGAGCTTGACAAGTGTTTTTCTTGTCATGACTAGTTCGACTTTTCCGCGAAGCTGCTTTTTCATCAAAAGAAGAGAGCTTGCCGGAAGGCTTTCCATGTTTAAAACGCCGATGATTGGGTATTTCTTGCCAAGCTCTTGTATTTGCTTGACTACTTTTTTCTTGTGGGCTGCTGCCTTTGAGGTTTTGGAGTTTGCTGCTTTTTTCATGCTGCACTCTCCTTGACCTTCTTTGCTTTCTTTGGCTTTGCTTCAGCTGCTGGTTTCTTTTCCGTTTCGACTGGCGCCTTTATTTCTGGCTTTACGACTCCTTGCTCGGTTATTTTGACCGGCGGGGTCATGCTGAGTTTTAAGAGGACGTTTTTGATGTTGGATAATTCCTGTGGTAGCTTGTGCAGTACGTTCGTGTAGATTGCCTGCATGTTTTCAGCTATTTGTTCTTCAGGGGCGTCTTCTTTTCCTACCATGACTTTGACGCTTGGCTGCAGTTTTGCTGAGACTTTGACTGTCTTTCGAAGCATCGCTGTTAAGACTTTGAGGTTGGCGTTCGGCGCTACTACGCATCCTGCTTTGGGGTTCGGCATCTTTCCTCTTGGTCCGAACACTCGTCCGAATGTTTTAGCGACGTCTGGCATGAT
This sequence comes from Candidatus Woesearchaeota archaeon, assembly GCA_018302815.1. Lineage (GTDB taxonomy): Archaea > Nanobdellota > Nanobdellia > Woesearchaeales > ARS49 > JAGVZE01. Next base: position 508 of record JAGVZE010000024.1, on the reverse strand, counting down.
GTTCGCCTGCGCGATGAAATAGTCCATTTCGCGTGCGAGTTTGCGCACTGCCTTCTTGTCTGAAGCGTATTTTGGGAATTGGTCGTGGGTTACGACTACATCGCATGTGGCTTTTGCTTGTTCTGCAAGTTCAGGTCCTACGAGCGCTCCTATTTTGGTAACTCGCCCGCGATCGTGCGGTAGCTGAACCCAAAGTTCGACTTGTTCTTCTGGTTTCTTAAGGTCAAGGTCCCGAAGGTTCATGATGAATTCAAAGCTTTGTTTGAACTGTCGTTTAGGGAACGTTTTTGCTGCTTTTATTGCTTCAATGAATTGTTTTTTGTCCATTCTGTCTCCCTGCCACCGAGGTGGTCAAGTTATTGGGAATACTGTGGCTTCTCCACAGGTTCTTTATAAATATTGCGGTTCTAACGGGTGTGGGACAGAAATAGTTAATCTTTGAGGATGATGATGTAAGCTCGGCGGCCTATGTCTTTTTTCTGTGCGTCGATTTTGGCACCATTGCCAT